>DUKH01000086.1:25370-45283 GCA_013329415.1 Methanosarcinaceae archaeon
CGGAAACCTCTGCCCCGGAAACTTCAGCCATGGAAACTTCAGCCATGGAAACTTCTGCCGTGGAAACCTCTGTCTGGGAATCTTCAGCCTCGTTCTTGCACAGGTGGGTAAGGTCCGAAAGCTGCGGGTGTCTTAGTTCTTTTTTCCGTATACCCGTGGACTTTTCAAGCAGTAATTCAAGAGCCTGCCGCCTTGCGCTTTTGAGGGCTCCGACAGGGATGAAGATTTCTTCATCGGCTTCTATCTCGATAGACCCGACATCGTAAGGGGTCTCTCCGAGCTGTTCCATTGCTTTCCTGATCGCCTCTTCGGTTGTGGGGGACTTCAGGGAGGGCTGGACAACGTATTCGTCCTCTAACTCCACGGGGCTTTCACCGGGGCTTTCGACTGTGACCTTAAGCCGCTCGCCTTTCCTGGCTTTGACCTTAATGTTTACGGGCAGGGGTTTTAATTTCATCTCCTGAAGCCCTTCAAGGAAGCTCCTGTCGGTTGAGAGGAATACTTCGTCCTGGGGGTTGACAACCTCTCCCGTTTTGAAACTGATCTCAAGGGTTACTTTTTCCCCTTTCTTTGCCTTTTCCACGTGCTTTCCGTTTTTCGATATGATGCCGTTTACTATGGACCCGAGCATCCCGGTTTTGGTATTGACCTGAGTGTGGATCCCGATCCCGTCGTTTACTTCGATTTCTTCATGGAGGGTGAGAGTTATCAGGCCATAGGGTTTGGAACGGACGACGTTTGAGACTTTGCCGAGGTAAACCCCGTAGTTCGAGTCGTATTCGAGATGGGTGACTGCCCGGTCCCCGAGGATGAAACCCCTGGTAAACCCTCTGCTGAAAAGTTTTGCAAGTTCCTTTTCTTTCTGTTCGAGTTCTTCCCGGTCCAGGTTTTCCCCTCTTTTGCAGATCCGCTCGACTGCCTCTTTGTAAATTGCCGAACTGCCGGTTACGTATTCGGGCTTCTTCATCCGGCCCTCTATTTTCAGACTTTCGACCCCGCTTGCCACGATTTTGTCCAGGCCCGGAAGCGTGCAAAGCTCGGCACAGCTTAGCGGATAATCTCCCCTGATCAGTTCGTTCTGCGGCTCTCCGTCCACGAAAAGCTCGTACTTCCACCTGCAGGGCTGGGCACAGGCTCCCAGGTTTCCGCTCCTGTCACTTACGAAACTGCTGAAAAGGCACCTGCCCGAGTAGGAGTAACAAAGGGCTCCGTGGACGAAGACCTCAATCCCAATCTTCGAAGAGTCAACGATGTCCCTGACCTCGGCAGTGCTGAGTTCCCTTGAGACGATTACCCTTGAAGCCCCGAGCTCTTCCACAAAACGGACCCCTGCCTTGTTGTGGATTGTCATCTGGGTGCTGGCGTGCAGGGGCAGGCCCGGGAAAGTTGCTTTCAGGAGCCTGAATAGTCCCGGGTCCCTGAGGATGATTGCGTCCACGCCGGCGGCATAGGCCTGGTCTATTAAATCAAGGGCAGGCTGAAGCTCATGTTCCTTGATCGGGATGTTGAACGCGAGATAGACTTTGACTCCATGGGAATGGGCCATGTCGATAGCCTTTTCGAGTTCTCTGGAACTAAGGTTCTTTGCGCCCCTGCGGGCGTTGAATTCTCCTATCCCAAGGTAAACGGCATCGGCTCCGCCTTTAATGGCGGAAAGGAATGCGTCATAATCTCCGGCAGGGGCCAGGATTTCCGGAGGACAGCGGTTTGCGGATGTTTTCTCGGACATGTCAAATCGGGTTTTTCTTCAGAAAAGGTTTTTTATGCGTGCAGGGAAGTGGTGATGATAGTAAAAATAAGGTTTTTGGAACTCATTGGTGCTTTTTTAGCATAAAAAGGGGTGGTTCTATATTATTTTATCCCAGAAAGATCCGTTCGTCCATTTTTTACGGTTTGGGCTTCTTTTCTTGAATCAGGGAAGTATCGGTGTTTGACATATTTTGACACATCGATATTTTCTCTCCGATCGATTTTTATTCCCTTATCTATCGGTATCGGCAAAATTTTAAATTATCCTACATTCTCTATGTAAGCAATACATTACCAACGTATAATCAATGATAGCTTAAATAATTATAAACTGAGCAATATATTACTAAGGTATAATCAATAATAACTTAAATACTTATAACTTTTGGGCGCTTTAATTTATTCCGCAAGCCCTGGCCATAAAATATTCTCTCTTGATGTGGATACGTTTATATATCATAATTCCGATGTAGTTCCATTGAAAATAATGAGACGTATAATAATCTGTTGTTAAAAACCATTTTTTGTTTTTAATCAGAATTCTATACAATCTTATTTTTAAACTATTAATTAACAACTAAAACCAAGGTGAAACAAAGATGGCTTTTAATGACAGAAATTCCAGAGGAAATAATAATTTCGGCGCTCCCAGAGAAATGCACAAGACAGTCTGTTCCGACTGCGGTGTTGAAACCGAAGTGCCTTTCAAACCTGACCCCGAAAGACCGGTTTACTGCAGAGAGTGTCTTCCTAACCACAGGACACCCAGAGAAAACCGCAGATATTAAGCTCAATTTCCACTTACAGAGTTTCGCTTCGTTCAAGCGGACTCATATCTTTTTTTAAAATATAATAAGTCTGGAATATACTTTTTTCTTAATCCGTTATCTTTTGCGGCTATTTGAAATAATGCACTTCTTAAATTATAGATACGTTTATATATTTTAACTGCAATGTATGTGTGTTGAAAATTAAGAGACGTATAATAATCTGTTATTAAAAACCAACTTTAGTTTTTAATCAAAGAGTTCTATACAATCTTATTTTTAAACCATTAACTAACAACTAAAACCAAGGTGAAACAAATATGGCTTTTAATGACAGAAACTTCAGAGGAAATAATAATTTCGGCGCACCCAGAGAAATGCACAAAGCAACCTGTTCAGATTGCGGTGTTGAAACCGAAGTGCCTTTCAAACCTGACCCCGAAAGACCGGTTTACTGCAGAGAGTGTCTTCCTAACCACAGGACACCCAGAGAAGACCGCAGATACTAAGTGTTATTTGTGTAATTGATTTTACATCAACACTTTTTCTTTTCCACTTTTTTAAATAAATCCCGGACCCGGAATATACTTTTTTCTTAACCCGTTATTCTTAATCCGTTATTCTTAATCCGTTATTCTTAACCCGTTATTCTTAACCCGTTATTCTTAATCCGTTATTCTTAATCCGTTATCTTTTGCAGCTTGAGAAATCGAATTTCGTAAGCTCGCTCAGTTTTGCCCTCCCCGAGTTTCGCTTCGCTCAAACGGACTGGTCCTATTTTACACATATTTCATAAGGTGTATCGGTAAATGTGGAACGTGCTGGGACAGGGAGTATGCTGCCTGCATAGCCCGATTTTTCTGAAATTTCCCTCGAATGACTCCAGGTAGTCCGACTTCTAATACTTTCATATAAAATACGTCTTTATATTTTGATGCAATATTTTACAGGGGGGCTTTTTTTCATTTCAGTTAGATCCGCAGGAGATATCCATAATGCGGGGAGCTTGAAATGATTGAATAATGGGGGGCTTGAAGTGATTGTGGTCGATGCGATAAAAAATCAGCCTGTTCCCTTTCAGCCTGTTCCCTCATTTGTTCCCTTACTAAGGGTGGTTTAGGTACATTGGAGGATTATACATGAAAGTTCTGGCAATAAACTCCAGTCCCAAAATGGATAAAAGCAACACGGCCCTGATATTGAACCCTTTTCTTGAAGGGATGAAAGAGGCCGGGGCAGAGGTCGAACTCTTCTATACGAGGAAGCTCAATATCAATCCCTGTACAGGGGAGTTTAACTGCTGGCTGAAGACACCAGGAAAATGTTATCAGAATGACGACATGAATATCCTGTATCCCAAAATCGATGAGGCTGATGTTATGGTCTTTGCCACGCCGGTTTATGTGGATGGGGTCACAGGTCCGATGAAGAACCTGATTGACAGGATGCTTCCCAGGGTAGAACCCTTTTTCGAGCTGTGCGACGACCACTGCCGCCATCCCGTGCGCGGGGGACCAAAGGCCCTGAAATTCGTGCTGGTTTCCAACTGCGGCTTCTGGGAGAAGGATAATTTTGATCCCATGCTTATGTACATGAAAGCCTTTTGCAAGAACGCATCCGCCGAGTTTGCAGGAGCCATTCTGCGCCCTCACGGGGAAGCAATGTCTATCATGCTTGAAATGGGGAAACCGATAGGTGATATTTTCGAAGCCGCAAAAGAAGCAGGCCGCCAGCTTGCAAGGGGACAGCCCATGTCGCAGGAAACCCTTGACACCGTTAGCCGCGAACTCCTGCCGAGGGACATGTACATGCAGATAGTAAACCAGTACTTTAAGGAGTGTCTGGAAGCGCCGGTAAAGCAATAAACAAAATTTCACTTAATTTTTTTATTGCCCTTTTTTGCAGACCTGATCAATTTATTAACTGTCCGGGATGATTTGCGAGGCAAACCCTGGCGAAGAGTCACCTAACTTAGTTATTACTTTTAGACTTCCTGATTATTAAACCTAAGAATAAGAGAAAGAACAATAAGCTGAGATAGTCCTGGCATTCAAATATATTCAATTTCAGGATCATCAAAAGTGAAAATCGTGAGTATTTATGTCTTTCATTATAATGATGATTTTAGCTTCAAATGTCATCATTATAATGAAGCTTATTGCTTAAAACATCGTCATTATAATGAAGGTTATTTAAATGAAAGTGGATTATGTTAGGGTAAGTCCTCTGTAGAATCATTGATGTGGTTGCTTGAATGTCCTGGTTTTTGGGGGGAATAATAGAAGCTTAAAAAGAGGTTTACGGGGTATACAAATACATTTAAGATTTGGGGGGCAAAATGGTGATAAGGTGGTAACTATTGGATGACTCAAGACGGCTTTTGCATGACCAGGCCGAACAAAAAATGGATTAGTATGGCAAAAAGATAGCAGAAATGGAGCAGAAATACGGTATGGATTTTTCTGCTTTTGAAAAAAGAATCCATTCGAGAGTCGGAGAAGAAGATTTCGAAGAATGGGATGATTTCATAATCTGGGAAAGCTATGTCAAAGCATCCCGGTACTGGGAACAGTTCCTATAACAGTAAGCAAAACTTTTGCTATTCTTATTCCTCTCGCTGGAAATCTTTTGAGTTCGTACTTTTTTCAAAATCAATTAAAATATATTTTTTCTATTACCTGGCCGCTTCGCTCTGCTCCCCGCATCCGCCTGTCCGAATTCGAGCGATCGAAACCCCCCTGCAACGTACAGTTGAAAGAAGCAGTTCCCATCCCACTCATTTTTGCCCTCCCTCGATCCCCTCGACCAACTCTGCCCATAGGAATAAGCCGGGGGATTTATTGCCAGCTGCCCCGGCTTACCAGGCTGTTTTTCACAGGGGGATACGGTAGAAGAAGCTATCGGAAATATTAAAGAAGCAATTCAGGCTTGTCTGGAATCTCTCGCAGAGGATGAACTGCAGGAATGCCTGGGGAGGATGAACTACAGGAATGCCTGGGGAAGTCCTCCTGCAGAGTGGTTGATGTGATTGCTTGAATGTCCGGACTTCCTGTAATTTCCGGGATGCAGGCAATCAAAGTCTTTTCTAAAGCTGGCTGGCTTCCTCACCGGCAGCGAACTGAAGCATAGGATAGTAATCTCAATTTTCTTTTCCCATCGTATAAGCAGTCTTCTGAATCTATTCAGCCATGAAGGTGTCCTTTCTACAACCCACCTTCCTGCCCTACCAGGTCCTCCAGGCTTCTTTTTTGGTTTAGGGAGAGGCAGTAATAGATATTTTTATTCCAGAATTCGTCAGAGGTTTCGTAGTTGTGTCCGTTTTTTCGTGGTATCAATAATCCACATTACCCTATATCGAAGTTATTTTACTTTTCGGATAGCATCTTAGTTTAGTATCATTTTTATATACATATTTTTATACGTTTGGGCTTATAATTATATATAGTAAATATGCAGCAAGCAGTCCGGATCAGGAACATTGTCCGGAATGCGCATTATTTACCAAAATTAGTACGGGAGGAAATAGTGTGAACAATTTCACAAAAGTGGGGTCTGATTACGAATGCTTCTCAACGTTTATTCCGCCTTATGTTCTTGATAATATGGCGAAAGCTGGAATTGAAGAAGCAAAGTCGACCATTCTGCAGAGCCAGTTTTTCCGGGAAACCAGGGCTGAGAATTCTAAAAAGATGGGATTACTTGCAGCTACTGTGCCAAAAGGCAAAGCAGATGTGCAGGTATACGATTCTGAGAATACAACAGTGTTTCAAAAAAAACTAGTGCGTGGTCAAGATGACCCGAAAACAAACGATCCAGCCGTGGATAATGCTTACGATCACGTTAACGATGACCGCGATTTCTTAAAGGATGAAATAATAGGCCTAAATTCCCTGGATAACAATGGAATGAATCTGATATGCAATGTACATTTCGGGAAAAAATACAATAACGCTTTTTGGGATGGCAAGCAAATCACTCTTGGCGACGGAGACGGGGTAATATTCACCAACTTTGCCAAGTCCCTTGATGTAGTAGCTCATGAACTGGGTCACGGCGTTGTTCAGTTTACTGCCAACTTTGAATATCATCATCAGCCGGGTGCGCTGCATGAACATTTCGCTGATGTATTTGGAACTGTGGTTACACAGTGGGTCGAAAAGAAGACTGCAGAGAAGGCTGCAGGAAAGGAGATTGAATGGCTACAAATTACAAAAAAGGCTGATTGGCTAATCGGTGACGAGATCATGGGCCCGGAATTATATGGAGAAGCTCTTCGTTGCATGAGTGAACCGGGAGCTGCATACGATAACAATATTTTGGGCAAGGATCCTCAACCCGCGCATATGAAAAATATTTACACTGGCCCTGGTGATAACGGTGGTGTGCACATCAACAGCGGCATTATGAACAAAGCTTTTTACCTTACAGCCATCGAAATAGGAACCGATCAAGCATCTAGAATCTGGTATAATGCATTAAGGAACCTCTGGCCTACTGCAATTTTCAAGGAAGCTGTCGGAGAGATTATAAAAGCTGCACGGCTTCTTGCAAAAGATAATAAAGTAGATAAAGAAGCAACACAAAGAGTAAGAACAGCTTTTAGGGAAGTCGGGCTATTCTAAATTAGATTAATCAGCATAAACCTGATCAATGTAAAAAATCGGCTTTATACTGGTGAATTGAGTTTTGAGACCGCAAATTGAGGAAGATTTTATGGATTGCTTCCAGTGCCTTGTAAAAGTGTTGGGAGCCTTCCATAATCATATAGGAGCAGATGGTTATGCACATCGACTTTGAAAGTTCAGGTGGATATGCCAATATTAAGTTAACATATCATGGGAATACAGACACACTTCCTGAAGAAGTTGCCAATAAGCTCATACAGCTTGTAGAAAGTTCCAGGATATTTGATCTTAATGAAAAAGAAGTTGCTCCCGGTTTATCCGGTCCTCCTGATGTGTTACACTATAGACTTGTCATTCATGAAGGTAATAAGAGGATATCTTTATCTTTTAATGACATTACAGCTCCAAATTCTTTGCACCCACTTTTGACTTTTTTGCAAGAGCTTGCGTGGGAGCAGATCCGAAAAGGTAAATCGTCACCTTAATCACTCAGATGCTGTCTTAAAATTAAATTATCCTCGTACTTTGATTATTTTTAAATTGTATTGGTAGGTTTTTCAAGCAATTCTGGTTTCAGGACATGTCAGAAAATGGGTTGTCATCTCGTATTCAAGTTATGCCTGTAAAGAGTTATCTCATTTGAGAGTGTACTCATATAATCATAGATACATTTATATATTTTAATTGCAATGTATGTGTGTTGAAAATCAAGAGACGTATAATAATCTGTTGTTAAAAACCAATTTTTGTTTTTAATCAAAGAGTTCTATACAATCTTATTTTTAAACTATTAACTAACAACTAAAACCAAGGTGAAACAAAAATGTTTAATGACAGATCCAGAGGAAATAATTTCGGCGCACCCAGAGAAATGCACAAAGCAACCTGTTCAGATTGCGGTGTTGAAACCGAAGTACCTTTCAAACCTGACCCTGAAAGACCGGTTTACTGCAGAGAGTGTCTTCCTAACCACAGGACACCCAGAGAAAACAGGTATTAAGTATCATTTGTGTAACTGAGTTTACACCAACACTTATTTCTTTTCCACTTTTTTAAATAAATCCCGGACCCGGAATATACTTTTTTCTTAACCCGCGAGCTCTTGCAGCGTTCGGAAGTAGCACTTTGCATGGCAGATCAGTTTTAAGCTGCATTTAGAGATCTTCATCCTGGCTATTTTAAAACATCAATCGGATTTTTGGCATGGGGTGGCTTTTTCTAATTATAATTGTAAGTTTTTTTGACCCCATATCAATTAAAATATATTATTTCTGTCGGCGGTCACTTCAATCTGCCCCGCATCCGCCTGTCCGAATTCGAGCGATAGAAACCCCTTGAAAGCGTTCACAACGAGAAGTAGCATTTCCCAGCCCACTCATTTTTGCCCTCTATCGATCGATCTATCCGGGTATTACTTCTGAGATCGAATCTTTCACTGCTTATGAGAATTCACATTTCATCCAGTATGCGTTTGATATCCGGTTTTGCTTCGGGGATGCCTTCCTTAACAGATAACCAGACTACTTTCAGGTTCACTCCAAAGTATGCGTGGATCAATTTGTCCCGTATACCTGCCAGGTCTTTCCAGGGGACGGATGGGTATTTTTCGCGTACTTCATAGGGGATATTCTTTGTTGCTTCCCCAACGATTTCCAGAGCCCTAATTACCGCAAACTGGGTCTTGCGGTCAGCAACAAACTCTTCGAAGGTCCAGTTGCTGATAAATTCTTCTGCAGCTTCCATTGCATCATAAATGTCCTGGACATAGTCTTTTACTTCGCGAATTTCAATCCCTCTTCAGACAGCTTCAACTTCATTCAGGATATGCTTGCCTATGTTCGGCTTCAACGCATCTTTCATAACCAGGTCTACCTTAACACCCAGAGCTTCTGAAAGGTAGTTTTCAAGGTTGACAAATTTAAAAATAGTAGGAGTCTTGCTGAATTCCACAAGCACGTCAAGGTCGCTTTCTGCTTTCTGTTCTCCCCTAACGTAGGACCCAAAAACCCCCAGGTAACTGACATGGTACTTCTGTTTAAGCTCAGGGAGCATTTCCTGGAGTTTCTTGATGTAGATTTCAGCGTCCTTTCGGTTTTCAGGCATTTTTTCAGGCTCTATTTTGTATCCTTTTGATATGTTATAGTATCTGCTGTTGTAGTATTTATAATTACTAAAGAGGGTGACTGAAATTTATTTCATCATTTACAATTCAATTTAAATATATTTTTTCCTGTCGGAGGTCACTTCAATTTTTCCCCGCATCCGCCTGTCCGAATTCGAGCGATCGAAAACCGAGAGATTTTGTAGAGAGAAGTAGCAGTTTCCATCTCGCTCATTTTTCTCTTCTTCAATCTCGCAGATCGTTCCTTTGGGGCTTCTTTTAGAAAATCAATACGACCTTTTGCGTGGGGTGTTTTTAATTTCAGCGATACTTTTGTCCTTTCGATCCCAATTCTGTTAAAATATTTATTTTCGGTCGTCGGGTTGCTTTAATCATCCCCGAATCCTTTTTAAGAAACCTGAAAAATCGACAACTAAAAAACTTTATTTCTCTTCTCCACAGAATCTATATAAGATTTAAACAGCATAAAACTAGATATACCATTTTCTGACAGGTGTAATCATGCTTATTCAGTATATCCAGGCAGCCCTTGAAAAAGCAAAATATGAAATAATCGATGACGAAGAACCCTATTACGGAGAGGTTCCCGAGCTTGAAGGCGTTTGGGCTACCGGCGAGACCCTTGAAGAATGCCGCAGAAACCTAGAAGAAGTTATTGATGAATGGATTATTATCAGGTTGAGAAGTGGACTGCCTCTGCCTCAGATCGGTGACTATACGATCAAAGAACCGGGAGATATTGCGGTTGTCTAAACTGGTTCCTGTGGATTGGCGCTTTCTCGTGAAAAGGTTCAAGGAACTGGGCTTTGAAGGACCGTATTCTGGTGGAAAGCACCCTTTTATGAGAAAAGATGATCTTGTTTTAACAATTCCCAACCCGCACAAAAGCACAATTGGGGTTGATCTTCTTACCCGAATTCTTAAACAGGCTCGAATCTCAAGGGAAGAGTGGCTTGGGGAACAGGATTCCTGAATAATTCTATTCTATTCTATTTCTTCCAATTTCAATTAAAATATATTTTTTCTGTTGGCGGACTGCTTTGATCTGTCCCTCCCCCCGCCTCCGCCTATCCGAATTCGAGCGATAGAAATCCCCTCCGGCAATTTTTATTTAAAACCAGCAAGTTTCTATCTCGCTCATTTTTCTCACCCGAGTTTCGCTTCGGGATCACAGTAAATCGAAGATTTACTGGGAGTTGCACTGCAAGTGCAACAGCACGAGGTCCGTTTCGCTTCGCTCAAGCGGACTGAGTATTTTTCTCAACTTGGCAACCTGATCTCTTATACTGACTCCCTTGGGGCTGCTTTTAGAGAATCAGTACGACCTTTTGCGTGGGGTGTTTTCCTTAATCATTGAGGGCTTTTTCGACCCCAATTCAATTTAAATATATTTTTTCGGTCGTCGAGCTGTTTCGATCTGATCCTATAATCCGCTTGTCAAGATATTGATAACCCAAGAACGCAAATAAGTGTTGGAAAGGTGAAAACAGGTTTATAGAGGGTTTAACCGGAGTTTATACTTTCTTACTAAAAGTGATACCTTGCGGCTTGATTTTTGCAGGGTACAAAAATAATCAATTAATTTGCACCAAATTTGATAACTTTTTCTTTAACAAAAAAACAATCAATAGAGCTTATAATTAGTATTATAAATAACTAAAAATTAGAAATATTTATCAGTTAGTAGTGTATAATATACTTCATGCATTTTACGATCCGAACTGTAAGTGGGCACAAATATCTTTACGTCATCAAGAATGAACGGATCAATGGGAAAGTAGTTCAAACGATTCAAAAATATGTTGGAACCGCAGACCACGTTTATGATCTCATAACAAAATACAAAGTAAAAAAGGTAGCTTCCTACTCTTTTGGTAAACCAGCTGCCTTGCTCAAGGCAGCTGAAGAAGTGGGACTAATCGAAAGTATGAACAAACACATTGATAGGAAAAACATAAAAGGTCTCACACCGGCAGAATATCTGCTCCTAATCATCATCGGCAGATCCGAACATGCTTTAAGCAGAAATGTTCTTGATGAATATTTTAAAGAAAGTTCACTTCAATTTTTCATGAAACCTAAACATAATTTATCAAGTCAAAACTTCCTGAATTACATGGAAAAATTGGATGAAGAGACAATCCGCAAAATAGAACTTGACATCTCCCAAACACTGATAAAAAAAGGTATCAGACCCACTAAACTAACGTTTGACACGACTAACTTTTACACTCACATCCAGCATGGAGAGGATCTTCCAAAAAAAGGTTTTTCCAAAGATAAACGATATGATAAGAACCTCATAGGTGTTGGTTTGACAACTTCGAACAGGAACCTTCCTTTTCAGACGATTACGTATCCAGCAAACGTTCCCGATGCAACTTTGTTCTCTGATCTGATTGACAGCATCTGTGAACGTATCGAAGAAATAGGGATTCCTCTTGAAGAGATAACTATTGTTTTTGATAGAGGAATGAACTCTACAGATAACATCGAACATGTTTCGGATAAAATGCATGTCGTAGGAGCTTTACCATCTTCTATGTGCAAAGATTTATTTCAGATTCCTTTGTCTGAATTCGAGGAAGAATGGGAGAATGGAAAAGAGAATAATATCAAAGCTCATCGCGTAGAAGGAAAATGGTATGGTAAGGAGTTTACTGGAGCTATAAAATACACTGAAATTACTAATCGAAAAAAGATGCATGAGTGGGAAGTTAAAAGATGTGATATCCTGGAGAAGGTTGAAGAAATAAGATCAAAACTAAACCGTAAAGGGAGAGGCAGAAAAATGACCGCAAAAGGTCTCATGAATCGTATTGTTGATACAATTCCAAAGCAATATAGAGGTCTCTTTGATTACAATGTCGTTGAAAAAGAGGGAGAGTTACAACTTAATTTCAGTTTGAATGGTGATCGGGAAAAAGAGTTTCTTTCAGGGATGGGGAAAACTGTTGTATTCACTGATCAGGGAAACCTTACAACAAAGGAAATTGTGGATATGTACGATTCCCGAAACCTGATTGAAGAGGATATAAAGTGGCTGAAGGACAAGTTACTGATACCGGTAAAACCTGTGTATGTCAGAAAGGATGTGAAGATCAGAGCTCATGTGTTTCTCTGCGTAATGGGGTTACTGCTCCACAATTATTTGCTTCATTTGATCGATGATAAGGAGCTAACAATTCAAAAGTTGGCCAGTGATCTTGAAAAGATAAGAATGGGATTAGTATACAATGGAAAAGAAGGGGAAAATGCAGAGCTTGTCATAGAGGAAATGAATAAAGAAACTGCTGAGATATTTACGAAACTTCAACTTGGGGCGTATATCCCAGGTTGAAGTTGCCAACTTAATTAATTTTTTGTTATACTGTAGATAATCATAGCCAAGAGCCTTTGTTTTTTAATATCTTAGAAACTCCGGTTTAAAGTCTTCTCCAAATCTAAACAGATATTATTGTGAAAGAAAAAGTAAACTATACGTGGTAAAGATAGAACCCACTTTCCGCAGAAGTCCACAAAAATACCATCTATATTCTCAAGATGGATATAGCCTAAAAGGTCAAATCGGTTCAAATTAAATATATTGGACAAATCGGCAAATATATTCTACAACTGTGTACATCTGCGGAATGTAGGATAGAAAGAAAGCCATACATTGAATAACCAATACTGGTTTACAATTCATTGTACATATATAATAAGTTCATGATTTGTAAATATCTCTTTTTCTGGCGAGGACTTCCTTTCTTATATCTACAAGAAAATTGTTACCATAGTTCATCTGTCTATATGCAACAGAGCACTTCTCTCTTTTGGCGAGGACTTCCTTTCTGATTTCTTCAATACGATCATTACCATAGCTCATCTGCCTATATGGGAATGGGATTGAGTCATGATGGATATGGCCAGTAGATTTATTCAAAAAGAAACGAATCTTTTCATCTGAATTTGTGGTTGAAAAGTCGCCTTTTCTTTTGCTTTCTCTTATATTGGTTTTTCCAGTTCCCCTTATTGCTGTTTTTTTGTCTCCCCTAATTCCTTCTACCCGCATTTTTCTTTTATCCTCCTACTTATTTTAGGAATCATTTACATGTGGGTTCAATTCTCTTTTGAAATACTGTTTTCTCTTTATCCATATAAACCCATCGCTTTTTGATATAATTGAAACGTCTATAGGTCCTGCAACAGTTTCCTTTTGCATGGTGATTTTTCTTTTAAATGAAGTTAAATTTACAAGAGATTCAGCAATTTCAGCAAGTTCCCCTTTTGGAAGAGTTGAAAGAACATCCATAATTGAGGCGTATTTTTCTGCAATGATATCTTTTAGCATATTATCTACTTTTTCTAAAGTTTCACTTCTCAGATCATTAACTACAGAACAAATTTCCTCTTCCTTAATATTCTCCACGAACAATTTCTTCTTTGCCTCAATTATCAAAGGGGGATAATTATCAAATTCGTTTCTAAGGTGAAACATTAGTTCCTCAATATAAGAAGGATCTATACCTGCCATAAAAGTATTTACCATCTCTCCTTGTGCAAAAGGTATAATTTCAGCAGTATTATCATAACTAATTTTCGTAGTATCTTCTCTTCGTCTATATTTTAAAATTTTTTTGAAAAAATAATAAACCTCGTAAGATTCAAGACAAGCAAATATATCTTCTTCCCCAAATCCTGCAATAACGACTCCTGAACTTGGTTCATTTTTGTTTAGATCGTATTTCAAAAATAAGTTGGAAGCAATAGTTTTTAATTTTTGTATATGTTCATTACCAAGTTGTATCTCTATAAATGTATCCTCAATTAAATCTTGAATCAATTCTTCGTATTCTTTAATAAATTCTGTGGGGTCGATATCTTTTAGTGACTCTATAGGTTCTGCATCTATGCATTTTTTTATTTCTTCATCAATTATACAGTCCATAATAGCATTAGAAATATCGTTTAGATAATTTTCTCCAGCGGAAACATTACAACATTCATCTAAACTTTTATCGTCTATGCATTCTTTTATACATTTTGAGCTCTCGTCTGGAAAATCTTCCGAATTTTCAAGGTCCCACAAAAAATCATCCCTTAAATCCTGGAAGTCCCCATAAATTTTTTTATAGTATGTTCCAATATTGTAATAGTGAGGATCCTTTGTAACTGATTCAGGGAACCTTTCAACCTGACTCTTCAAAAAATATATAAAGTCTTCTGCATAATTTTCTAAATGCTCAAATTTTTTTCCCCCCAATTTTTTCCGATACAATTTGATCAAAGTTTCCCAAGGTATTTCCATAAAATTTGCACAGCCATAAATCATAATCCCAACTGGATGAATTTCAGATAAATTAAATAATTTGTTGGCGGATTTAAATATCTTATTCCCTTCCTCCCCAATTGTTACTGCACTATCAGTTGCGAGAGCAACTGCTTCTTTATTCAGAATCGCTATTTCTGCTGTAATGTAAATCCATCCTTTATGTTGATAGCTGTTGGAAAAAGATAGGAGATTCCATAATATAAACTTTATGAATTTTTACGGTTAAGTTTGTAAGAATAAATTTTATTTTCAATTTAAAAACTGTCACAAAATAATTTAGGCATATTTTTTTAAAGTTAATTTTCAATTGCTGACTATGGTCTTGAAAATCAAGGCATCCAATCGAAACCTGTGCATAGGTTGTTCTGTGACGGGCTCTTAGATAATTGAAGCTTTACCAAAAACTTCAAAAATGCTTTAAAAGCTAAAAAAGATAGATGAATGCTTATTTAGTCCAAAAATTACGTATAGGGCCTTTAAAAAAACGCTACTCCATGAATTGTTATATATAATTGAATTCAAATACATAATAAATAAAATATTTAGTAAAAAATTTATGATATAATTTGAATTTTAACTTACAAATTGATCAGTGTATTATTTCTCAGCAAATATTAAAAATTTATAAGCCCATTATTTAAATATTTAAGGAATAAAATGAACTATAATCAGAAAAAATGAAATAATATAGCTTTAAATCTATTAAAAGTTTGTTAAAAGTAACTTTTTAACAAAATAAAACTTATTAGTGAATATTATTGAAAAATAAGTAATCTTAACGAAAATGGCAAAGCCTCAATTACATTCAAAAATGACCTTCTCACTAAATCAATATTTTTTTATAGTAAACTCGCCAAGTAATCACACTTTTAAAAAGCAATTACAGTTTCGAATGTAAATATTTACGCTTAGACTTGAGGTATTATAAACACGGAAACACAAACATGCAGGGAAAAAGAATTACTCTTACTCTATGATCACGGAATACATGAAATGCGTTGAAAGATTGTGCCCGTATTTCCTTCATTCCGTGGTTCCACTTTTGTATTTAAGGTCAAATGAAGAAATTTTGGATCTAATGATAAATACATCATCAGTTTATAATGTGTTGATTTTTGCTGTGAGGACTATGGGAACAAAAATTACCAACTATAGTCCTCACATAAATTATTTACATTTATAATGCCTTATCTATAATTATGGGGAGACATGTAAAATATCATATTGACAAAAAGATTTCTCTTGACAAGCTTGATTGGCTTATAAAAATTGAACAAGATACAAAAGTTCAACAGAAACTATACTTTGTTCGGTTTAGATATTTAGGAGATTCTATAGAAGAAGCAACATTCAGATTAGTGGTTACTAAAAGAGTAGGCTATTATTGGGAAAATTGGTGGAATGAAGACGGTTACAAGGGATTGCTTCATAAATCTGGTGCAGGAAAGCCATCTAAGTTAAGTGATGAAGAGCAAATTGAACTGAAGAAAATGTTAGAAAGTAAAGATTTTTGGACGACGGATGAAGTTCATGATTTGGTAATAGAAAAGTTTGATGTTGATTATTGCTTAAACCCCATAAGAAATTTGTTGAGAAAAATCGGCATGAGGTATAATACCCCTTATTGCTTGGACTATAGAAGACCTGAAAATGCAGAAGAAATTTTAAAAAAAACTTGGAAAAAGCAATAAAAGAAAACACTTCTTCTGATAAGCATTATGTTATAGGCTTTCTTGACGAATCTTCACCACAAACAGCACCAGACACGCCAAGATTATGGTCATTTGCTAAGAAACCAAAAATATTTAAAAATACAGAGAAAATGAAAGCAAATGCTAACGCTTTCTATGCTCTGAATGGGAACAGTGTCATAGATTTTAAAGAAAGTTCTAAAGCAAAAGATGTCTGCGAGTTTTTAGAAAGAATAAAAGATGAAAACGAGTTCGGTCTAATAATTTTACTGGATAACTCAAAAACACATCATGCCAGAATGACGGTTAAAAAGGCAGAACAATTGGATATAATATTGGTATTCTTACCTCCATATTCACCGGATCTAAATCCACTTGAATTTGTCTTGAAAAGTGTGAAGAAAGACATTTCAAAAGAATTCATTGAATCCCTTACTCAACTCAGAGAGTTGATCAGAGATAAATATACACAATTAGCTAAATCAAAATCATTTGCTAAGAATTGGATGCAAACATTTGATGAACAAATAAAAAGTGTAATTAATTGCTGAGTTGACTATAATATAACTGAGCACATATATTTTTGTGCATGTCCAACCTCCTCTATAGGAAGTGAATTCTTTACAAAATGATCTGTGAAATAATACTATTTGATTTCACCACAAATTAATGCAACATTTAAATAGGAAACTGCTTTTGTAAATTTACATGAAAGATTTTGAAGAAACTCTCTTGAAAGTCACCTTGCATAACATCACTACAGCTATAAGCAAACAAAATAGCATCGACTATAAGGCAATTGCTATCATCACGATTTCTGGAGTTTTAATCAGCTTTCTTGCTAGGTTAAGCAGTTCAAATGGAAAAGTAGCTACATTCTTTTTCATACTTACCCTGTTTTCTTTTTTTGAGGCTATCTGGCTTAGTGTCGCAGTCCTTGAGCCGCGAAATACCTACGAACTTTCAACCCTTAATTTTATATCTGACTTGGACGACGAGAATGATGAGCGCCAAGTCTGTGGGATCATAGGCACTTCAGCAGAAATCGAGGATGAACTACAGGACATATGCAACGAAAAAGCCAACAAGTTATGGAATGCTATCCGTGGGCTACAGGTAAGTATCGTATTCATGAGCTTATATTCTGCTACTGCCTTCCTAGGGCTTTAACGCTTTTTATCTTTTTGGAATGTAATTGCTATTTTTTTGTCACAGCTTTCCATTTGCTTTCAGGATCCTGGGTTTTACTTGAAGGTTTTTTTTGCTTATCATCTTTACCCACAATATCACCTCGAACTTATGTACATGGGGTATTTACTAGGGAGTTCAAAAAACACTATAACCCTACTTTGACAGAAGCATATAATTTATAATGTATAAATGGGCTGGTTGCTTTTGTTTTTGGCAAACAGATACACATTATATATTGTGTTTGTAAATTCCTTGCTACTTTGCACATTTCTAAATATATGCCTCGACACAATGTGTTTTTTTAATCATATACTATATTAATTACCAGAATCTGTCAAATTTGGGCTATAAATCTCTCTGAAGGAATCTCTCTAAAAGCTAGGTTAGAAAACTCATATCCTCTTCAAAATCAGCGGTAAATTTTCCAGCTAGGCAAATACTTAAACGTTAAATTCATGAAGTATATATATTGAATGGGGTGCATGGATGTGATTTCTCAACTCATAAAATTAATTCAACTTCACTCAAATTCGTGGAATTCACGTTGTTACCCCTAAATTTGAAGAAGATACGAAAACTCATTACCTAGTATTCTAAATAAATCTAAAGGAGTTGGAAGTTATATATACATACTCCTTTAATAATTAACTGCATTAATATTTTATCATAAGCTTCAAAAGAACAGAATATGTGTATATTTTTTAGGCATGCCTCTTGCTCACAAATCTGTTCCTTACTTCTCACCTTGAAATAATAAAGAAGTAGCGGTAATGTTACGATTTATCCGTAACTTTGAAACCTCAAAATCAATATCAATTGACTTCTTTTTAGTACGCTGACTAGATACATAACAAATTTATTTTTCTGGAATAAGCCGCGTTTCGGCGCGTGACAATAACGACCCAATACACCTATTAAGGCAGCTCCGGAAAAAATCTAAAAACCGCTTAACTATCTGAAAACAAAAAACGAAAAAAAAGAGAAACCTGCCCCTTTAAAAAAGGACAGGCAAAAAAACCTTTTATTCCTTATCTACAAACTTCTTAAACAGCCTCGCCTGGAACCCGTGATACTTCGCAAACCCTTCGGCATCCTTCTGGTCAATCGTCTGGCTGTCAAACGAAACCAGTTCTTCAGAATACAGCGCATTCGGAGAGCTGCGGGCCAGGATCGTCAAACTTCCCTTGTAGAGCTTTACCTTGACCGTCCCGGTTACCTTTTCCTGGGACTTGTCGATAAATGCATTCAAATCGGCATAGAGCGGGTCGTCCACTAAGCCGTAGTAGGCGAGTTCGGACCACTGGTCGTCCACCATTTTCTTGAACTTGAGTTCGCCGCGGGTGAGGACGAGTTTTTCAAGGTCGGCGTGGGCGGCTAGGAGGACGGTGGCTGCGGGGTGTTCGTAGTTTTCGCGGGCTTTCAGGCCGAGCACGCGGTCTTCGATCATGTCGGTCCTGCCTACGCCGTGGGTGCCTGCGATTCCGTTGACCGTCATGATGAGGTCGTAGCCGGACATCGCTTTGCCGTCAAGGGAGACCGGGACTCCTGCTTCGAAGCCGATGTCAAGGATGATTGGCTTTTCAGGGGCTTCTTCGGGGGACTGGGTCCATTCAAAGATTTCTTCGGGGGGGACAAAGGAGGGGTCTTCGAGTTTTCCGCCTTCGATGCTGCGGCTCCAGAGGTTTTCGTCAACGCTCCAGGGCTTGGCTTTGGTGGCTTCGACGGGGATGCCGTGTTCTTTGGCGTAGTTGATTTCCCATTCGCGGGTCAGGTTCATCTCACGCATCGGGGCGATTACTGCCATGTCGGTCTGGCGGAAAACCGCTTCAAAGCGGAGCTGGTCGTTGCCTTTCCCGGTACAGCCGTGGGCAAGGGCTACAGCGCCTTCCTTCTTTGCCGCCTCGACCACTTTCTTTGCGATCAGGGGGCGGGCAATGGAGGTGCCCATCACGTAGCCTTCGTAGTCGCCGTTGGCTTTGATCAGGGGGAAGACGTAGTCTTTTACGAACTCTTCCTTGGCGTCGATGGTATAGTGGATGTCGCTGATCTTGGCGGCTTTCTCATCGGCTTTCCTGATGTCTTCCGGCGGCTGGCCTACGTCAACTGCAATCGTGATTACTTCGTCGTACCCGTACTTTTCCTTGAGGATGGGGATGCACACCGAGGTGTCAAGCCCTCCCGAATATGCCAGTGCTACTTTCTTTACCATGTTAACTACCCCTTGGTGAATCCTTTTATGAATGCATGAACTCACTGAATCATGGATTCACTGAATCATGAACTCACTGAATCACGAATTCACTGAATCATGAACTCACAGAATCATGGATTCACGAATTACTGATGTTTATAGATAATTACTGATGTTTGTGAATATAAGCTGAAAACAAATAACGGTGGAGAATTTTACCCGGAACCTTTTACCAGGCCCGTACTTCAAGACCTTACTTCAAG
>DUKH01000086.1:45630-46055 GCA_013329415.1 Methanosarcinaceae archaeon
CTTCAAGACCTTGCTTCAGGCCCTTTTCTTTAAGTTATTCTGAAGCCCTTCCGGTTATCCGGATGTACATTAAGGTCGCCGGGCTGCCGGTCATTCAGATATATCTTTTGGTCATCCGGCTGCCGGTCATCCGAATATATATTCAGGTCACAGGGCTACCTTTGCTTTGTCATGAATTCTAAGTACCGGCGTTCTCACCGGCCGCGGAGCGCAGCGATGCGGACGGCTTTTCCCTGAATTCATATATAGAAATTTGTAAGCAAGCCTTGAAACCTCTGTCTTCTTGCCAGAAGTCTTGCGTCCTGGAGTATAGCCCGAATTTTAATTTATTAGTTACGCTTCGTATTATATTCAATTATATTCAATGCCCCGAATTCCTTTAACAATCTCAGTGAAAGTTTAACCACAGAAAGCACAGAAAGCAC
>DUKH01000086.1:46466-56526 GCA_013329415.1 Methanosarcinaceae archaeon
TTTCCGTGTCTTCCGTGGTTATAATGTAAGTGTAAATATTTACGTTTGGGGTTATATTCTCTATTAATTCCGGGCGTTATTCCGGGCGTTATTCCAGACATTGTCCCGTACATTATGCCAGACGTTATTTCAGGCGCAATTAGAGGCGTTGTTCCGGACATTATTCCCTGTATCTTTCTTTATTCCACAGGAAAGGCCGGTCAGCAAGCTGACCGGTGAGTGCCCCGGTACCTGAAAGCCAGGGAAATAAACGGTTTTCAGGCTGAACATTTCACCACCAGGTCTGTTTATGGGGCTCAGGATGTTCAACCCCGTTTGCCAGTTCCCGTCCATCTGTTTCCGGTCACTTTATTCCGGCTCACAAGGTCCGGTCATTCTATTCCGGGTCATCAGGTTCCGATCGTTTACTCGATCTCGGCGTGGTACTCGTTGATCGATTTGATGGTCAGGCCCCCGGTCTTCATTGCCTCGATGGCGTCTGCTGCGGCTTTGGCTGCCTGGATCGTGGTGATGTAGGGCACCTTGAAGTCCACGGCTGCCCTCCTGATCCTGGAACCGTCCCTCCTGGACAGCCTGCTTGTCGGGGTGTTGATGATCAGGGAGACTTCGTCCCGGCGCATCATGTCGATTACGTTCGGGCTTCCGTCGTGTACCTTCTTGACCGTGTCCAGGAAGATCCCGTGGTCGGCAAGGTAGTTAACCGTCCCGCTGGTGCCCATGAGCTCAAGCCCTGCTGCCTCCAGTTTCCGCGCGATTTCCACGAGTTTGGGCTTGTCTGCCTTCCGGATGGAAAGGAAGACTTTCCCGGTCAGGGGGAGAAGGTTTTCGGCTGCGATTTCTGCCTTGAAGTAAGCCCTTCCGAAGTCGTAGTCAATGCCCATGACCTCGCCCGTACTCTTCATTTCAGGCCCGAGCACCGGGTCTGCTCCGGGGAGCTTGTCAAAGGGCAGGAGGACTTCCTTTACCGAGACGTGTTTGACTTTGGGCTCGTCAGTGTAGCCGAGGTCCTTCAGGCTGTACCCGGCAATGACTTTGGCCGCGATCTTGGCAAGGGGGATTCCGACAGCCTTGGAGACGAAGGGAATGGTCCGGCTGGACCTGGGGTTTGCTTCGAGCACGAAGACCTTCCCGTCCTTTTCCGCCATCTGGATATTGATCAGGCCCTTTACCTTCAGGGCAAGCCCTATCTTCCGGGTGTACTCCCTGACCATTTCCTGGGTCTCTTCCGAAAGGGACTGCGGCGGGATCACACAGGCCGAGTCTCCGGAGTGCACCCCGGCTTCCTCGATGTGTTCCATGATAGCCCCGATCAGCACGTCCTGCTGGTCGCAGACCGCATCAACGTCGATTTCGCAGGCATCTTCCAGGAAGTCGTCAATCAGGATCGGGTGTTCCGGGGAGACCCGGACAGCCTCTTTCATGTAGCGCTGGAGTTCGGTCTCGTCGTAAACGATTTCCATTGCCCGGCCCCCGAGCACGTAGGAAGGGCGGACCAGGACCGGGAAACCGATGCTTGTTGCAACCTCGATCGCTTCGGCTTCGGAAGTCGCATACCCGCCTTCGGGCTGTTCGATTCCGAGTTCTTCCATCATCTGGTGGAACTTTTCCCTGTCCTCGGCAAGGTCCATGTCGTCAGGGTCGGTGCCCATGATCACGGTGTCCAGGTCCGTCCTGCGCTGAAGTTCCTTTTTAAGAGGGATTGCCAGGTTAACCGAGGTCTGCCCTCCGAACTGCACCAGGACCCCGTAGGGCCTTTCCCTCTCGATTACGTTCATCACGTATTCCAGGGTAAGGGGCTCGAAGAAGAGCTTGTCCGAGGTGTCGAAGTCCGTGGAAACGGTTTCCGGGTTGTTGTTGATGAGGTGGGTCTCGATTCCCTCTTCCCGAAGCGCGGTTACCGCGTGCACGGTACAGTAGTCGAACTCGATTCCCTGTCCGATCCTGATGGGTCCGGCGCCCAGGATAAGGACCTTCTTCCTGTCCGTGGGATCGGTCTCGCAGACGTCTTCGTATGTAGAGTAGTAGTAAGGAGTTGCAGCCGCAAACTCAGCAGCGCAGGTATCCACCATCTTGAAGGTTGCAACGATTCCTGCTGCGCGCCTGAGGTCGCTGATTTCCGCCATGGTCTTCCCGGTCAGTTCCGAGAGGCGCGAGTCCGGAAAGCCCATCTTCTTTGCTTCGCGGAGAAGCTCCGGAGTGAGTTCTTCTGCGCGGATGCGCTTTTCCTTGTCCACGATTTTCTTTATTTTTGAGATGAAGAAGGGGTTGATCCCCGAAAGGTCGCAGATCTCCTTTATGGAATACCCTTTCTCAAGGGCGTTGTAGATAACAAAGAGCCGTTCGCTGGTAGGGGTCTTGAGCAGCGTCGTGATCTCGTGAGCGTCCCAGCTTTTTATCCCGAGCTGGCTGTCGATGTCAAGGGACTTGAAGGCCTTCAAGAGGGACTCTTCAATCGTCCTGCCGATTGCCATAACCTCTCCGGTACTCTTCATAGCCGTGGTCAGGGTCTTGTCTGCGGTTGTGAACTTGTCGAAGGGCCACCTGGGGATCTTCGTAATCACATAGTCCAGAGCCGGTTCAAAAGAGGCAGGGGTATTTTTAGTGACGCTGTTTACAATCTCGTCCAGGGTCATCCCGACAGCGATCTTTGCAGTCACCCTTGCAATAGGGTAGCCCGTTGCTTTTGACGCCAGGGCTGAAGACCTTGAGACCCTCGGGTTGACTTCCACAATGCGGTAGTCCCCTTCCTTCAGAGCGTACTGGATGTTGCACCCTCCCTCGATCTTGAGGGCACGGATGATCTTGATGGAAGCGCTTCTGAGCATCTGGTGCTCTTCGTCGGTCAGGGTCTGGGACGGTGCCACGACCGCGGATTCCCCGGTGTGCACACCCATGGGGTCGAGGTTTTCCATGTTACAGATCACGATACAGGTATCGTTTGCGTCCCTCATGACCTCGTACTCGACCTCTGCCCAGCCGAGCACGCTTTCCTCGATCAGGACCTGGTTGATGCGGCTCCGCCTCAGTCCGCGTTCCGTAATCTCCAGCAGTTCTTCCCTTGTGCGGGCAATCCCACCGCCTGCTCCTCCCAGGGTGTAAGCCGGGCGGATGATAAGGGGAAGCCCGAGTTCCTCGACCACTTCTTCGGTTTCCTTCAGGGAAGAGACCGCCCTGCTCAGGGGGACTTTCTCCCCGATCCTGAGCATGGTCTCCTTGAAAAGCTCCCTGTCTTCCGTATTCGTGATGGCTTCCACAGGGGTCCCCAGGGTCTCCACCCCGAACTTTTCAAGGACGCCCATTTCGGCAAGCTCGCTGGTAATGTTCAGCCCGGTCTGCCCTCCAATCCCGGCAATGATCCCGTCAGGCCTTTCCTTTTCGATGATCTTTGCAATGACTTTTGCGTCCAGGGGCTCGATATAGACCGCGTCCGCCATTTCGGGGTCGGTCATGATGGTTGCCGGGTTTGAGTTGACAAGGACGACTTCGTATCCCTCTTCTTTCAGGGACCTGCAGGCCTGGCTGCCCGAGAAGTCGAATTCTGCGGCCTGCCCGATGGTGATCGGGCCCGACCCTATGAGGAGAATTTTCTTAATGTCAGTGCGCTTTGGCATCAGGCCTCACCTCCGAGGACCTTTACGACCTTCCCGAAGAAGACTTCCTCCGTATCCGTGGGCCCCGCATGGGCTTCCGGATGGAACTGCACGCTGAAAACGTCCAGGTCTTTGTGAGACACGCCTTCCACGGTCCTGTCGTTTGCGTTGAGGTATTTTACGTAAAGCCCGGTCCCGTCCAGGGAGTCGGCGTCCACCGCAAACCCGTGGTTCTGGGAAGTGATAAATACCCTGTTTTCCACCAGGTCCTTAACGGGCTGGTTTCCTCCCCTGTGCCCGAATTTGAGTTTGTAGGTCCTGGCTCCCATGGCCAGGGAAATGATCTGGTGCCCGAAGCAGATCCCGCAGACCGGGACCGTGCCCGCAAAGTGCTTGACCGCGTTGATTGCGTCAGTTGCAAGTTCGGGGTCTCCCGGCCCGTTGGAGACAAAGAGGAGGTCGGGCTCGTAAGCTTCGATTTCCTTTGGGGTTGCTGTTGCCGGGACAAACGTCAGGTCAATCCCCCTCTTGCTAAGGTTGTTCAGGATATTCCTCTTGATCCCGAGGTCGATTACCACCGCCTTTTTGGGGTCCCCGTTTCCTTTCCAGGCTCCCTTTGCCGCCGGGATGGAATAGGCTTCCTTGCAGGTAACCAGGGAAATCAGTTCCTGGTCCGAGATCCGGGGGGAATTCCTGGCCATTTCCACGGCTTCCTCACCGTCCTCGCTCCCTGTTATCAGGGCAGCCCTGAGGGTCCCGCGGTCTCTGGTCTTGATGGTGAGGGCCCGGGTATCCACGCCTTCGATCCCGGCTTTTCCCTCGTCCTCTAAAAATCTGTGAATAGAACGGGTAGATTTGTAATGGTAGGGGTTTCTGCAGGCCTCCCGCACCACAAGCCCCTCCGCATGGATGTTGTCGGACTGGAAACGCTCTCCGCTGACCCCGTAGTTCCCGATCAAAGGACTGGTGAACATAAGGAGCTGTCCCTTATAGGAAGGGTCTGTCAGAGCTTCTTCGTATCCCGTGAATTGAGTTGTAAAAACAAGTTCGCCACACGCTGTTCCTTCGGCACCGAAACCCGTGCCTTTAATAACTGTTCCGTCTTCTAAACCTAGTACTGCCTTCATCATCTGAACCTGCGCATAAATGTCATAGGTGACCTATAAGTGTTACGATGAACCGTGAGCTACTGTGTTAACTTCTAATTTTAGATTTTAATTTCCAGTTTTTATATTTTTTTCCCTATATTACAAATGCTTATATATATATGATTTCTTTATAATTATACGCATAAGCCATCGGAATGAAGGCTTTGTGAGGGCATGTTTTTAGAAAGGTTTCTTTCATTAGTTCTTTCACTGGCTATCACTTAAATGTTATATTTATTAAGTTTTCCGTATCATCCGGGGGGAAATTAATACGGGAAGTTTCTGGCCTGAAACAGTCTCTATGGGCGCGCTGCTAATGATTGATGCCTGGACATAGAATGCCCCGGGCACTTTGTGCGATTTGCAGCCTTTTACAAAGGTTTACAGGGCCGGTTTTGTCCTGTACCTTTTTCGTAATGTGCTACATGTTTGCGGCGAAAGGTTTGCGACTATTTGTAGCGGTATATTATACAGCAAGTTTTGAATGCCCGTAACAGTCGATAAAATCTATCATTATTAATTATGTAAATATCTCTTTGAAAATCATCAGGCAAATAGAGGTATCATCTGTGGGTAAAAAAGTTAAAATCGGGATTCAGAATCTTACCAAGATTTTTGGTAAAAACCCCGAGAAAGTATTATCTCTTCTCGAAGAAGGTTATACGAAAAATGAAATTTTTGAAAAAACAAAGCAGAGCGTCGGTCTTAATGACGTTAATTTTGATGTGTACGAGGGGGAAATTTTCGTGCTGATGGGACTTTCGGGGTCCGGAAAGTCCACTCTTTTGCGCTGCATAAACCGCCTTATCGACCCCACAAGCGGGAAAATCCTGATCGACGGGCAGGATATCTCGACAATGAATGAGGAAGAGCTCCGAAAAGTCCGCAGGACCAAACTGGGGATGGTTTTCCAGAACTTTGCCCTGCTCCCCCACAGGACCGTGCTGGAAAACGTTGCATATGGGCTGGAAATCCAGGGCATCCCGAAGGACGAACGCTACCCAAAAGCAATCGAGGCAATAAACACCGTCGGGCTGAAAGGCCATGGAGAAAGTAAAATAAGTCAGCTCAGCGGCGGGATGAAACAGAGGGTGGGGCTTGCAAGGGCGCTTGCAAACGACCCCGATATCCTCCTCATGGACGGGGCTTTCAGTGCCCTTGACCCCCTTATCAGAAGTGAAATGCAGGACGAGCTGCTCTCCCTTGAAGTCAAGCTGCAAAAAACAATCGTTTTCGTTTCCCACGACCTTGATGAAGCCCTAAAGCTTGGAGACCGCATTGCGCTCATGAAAGACGGGGAAATTGTCCAGATCGGTACTCCGGAAGAGATCCTGACCGACCCTGCAGACAATTACGTGTCACAGTTCGTAAGAGGTGTGGACCGCTCAAAAGTCCTGACTGCAGAGAACGTCATGTGGAGGCCGGAACCCCTTGTATCCATAAGTTCCGGGCCCAGGGTTGCCATACAGCTGATGAAGGAGCACGGGATTTCCTCGATCTTTGTGGTTGAAGGGAAAAACAGAATTTTGAAAGGCCTCCTCGTGATAGACGATGCCGTGGAAGCCCTGAAATCCAAAAAGAGTTTCGAGCCCATGATCAGGGAAGTCCCCTCCGTACCCCTGGAAATGCCCCTGAACGAGATCATCCCCCTTATCGCGGACAGCGAATATCCTCTTCCCGTGGTCAATGAAAACGGGAAACTTAGGGGAATCATCGTCCGGGGGACCGTGCTCGGAGCCCTGGCAATGTCCGAAGATGTGCCTGAAGAGGAAGTTCCGGCTGAAGAAAAGGAAGTTCAGGCCGGGGAGGAAGGAAAAGGAGAACCTGTTCAGGGAGCAGAAAGTGACTCTTCTGGCGATTCTGTTGCTGAGAAAGAGATCTCCTCTTCGGAGGAAAAGCCCGGGCAGACCCCTGAAAACATGAGGGTGAAAACATGATTCTTCCTAAGATTCCCATTGGAAATTACGTTGAATCCTCCGTCTACTGGATCGAGCTCCATTTTGGCTGGTTTCTGGACTTTATAAGTGATTTCCTTGACATTGTGATTACCGGGCTCAAGGACTTTCTGATGTTCTTCCCGCCTCTCGTCTTTATGCTGCTTTTTGCGGCTCTTGCTTATTTCACAGGCAAGAAAAACCTTAAACTTGTGGCGGGCACTTTTGCCGGGCTGCTTCTGATAGAAAATATGGAACTCTGGGACCTTTCCATGGAAACCCTGGCCCTTGTGCTCTCGTCAGCTATACTGGCCCTCATTATCGGGATTCCGGTGGGCATCCTTTCCGCAAAAAGCGAGGTCCTTAACCACATTATAAGGCCGGTGCTTGACCTCATGCAGACCATGCCCTCTTTCGTCTACCTGATCCCTGCCCTGATCTTTTTCGGGCTCGGAAACGTCCCTGGCATGATCGCAACCGTGGTCTTTGCCATGCCCCCGGCAATCAGGCTCACGGACCTGGGAGTCCGGCAGATCCCGAAAGAACTCGTGGAAGTTGCGGACGCTTTCGGGTCAACGCCCTGGCAGAAGCTTGTGAAAGTGGAACTGCCTGTAGCCCTTCCGACTATCATGGCAGGGGTAAACCAGTGCATCATGCTCGCCCTTTCCATGGTGGTAATCGCGGCAATGATCGGGGCCAGGGGTCTTGGCTACCAGGTGCTTTTCGGTATCCAGAGGGTGGACATCGGCCTCGGCTTCGAAGCAGGCCTCGGGATCGTTATCATTGCGGTTGTCCTGGACCGGCTTACCCAGCACCTGAGCCCCAGGTAATTGTTGAAAAAAATAATTTTTGAAAAAAATTGTAGAAATCCTTTTTACATTTTTTTATTTTTTAAAAAATGTGTAAAATTGCATGCATCTTTGTCGATGTGTGTTTTGAATATCCCTCAAAAATTAAGGCCTATTTTAACTTGATGGAATAGGCTAATTTAAATTTAAAAACATTTGCGGGAAACGAGTTTTCCTATTTAGTTATTGAATTTAGTTGTTGAATTACAAGTGGTTGTGTTATATTGAATGATATAAAGACAAATAGTATGAAAAAACTTAAATTAATTTTCATAGTCGGGCTTGTCCTCGGCCTCTTCATTTTCGGTGCAGGCTGCGCTGACAATGGGGGAGAAGTAGGGGAAGTTTCAGCTGAAGCGGAATTTGACCAGCCCGTAAAGATCGGGTACGTCCTCTGGGACGGGGAAATTGCCAGCACCAACGTAATCCAGCGGGTCCTCCAGCAGGCCGGATATACTGATGTTGATATCATTGCAGTAGATGCAGGACCCCTTTACCAGGGTGTGGCCTCCGGAGGGTTCGACTTCACAACATCCGCATGGCTCCCCCAGACCCAGGCAAACTACTGGGAAACCTACGGAGAAGATATTGACTCTGTCCAGGTGAACCTGGAAGGCTGCACAATCGGACTGGTTGTTCCCACATATGTGGAAATTGACTCCATCGAGGAACTCAATGCCAACAAGGACCAGTTCGACGGTGAAATCGTCGGAATCGACCCCGGGTCAGGCATCATGCAGGTCACCGAAGATGCCATCACGGAATACGGACTGGATTATAACCTGGTATCGAGCAGCGGTGCAGGCATGACCGCAGCCCTGAAGAAAGCCGTGGACGACGAGAAACCCATCGTTGTAACCCTCTGGTCTCCCCACTGGGCCTTCAACCGCTGGGAGCTTAAATATCTTGAAGACCCCCAGGGCCTCTACGGAGAAGCCGACCACGTTGAGACCCTCGCAAGACTGGGCCTTGCAGAAGACATGCCTAACCTTTACGGCATTCTGGAAAGGTTCGTCTGGACCCATGAAGACATTCAGTCCGTGATGACTGACATTGAAGACGGCATGGCTCCTGAAGAGGCTGCCTCAAAGTGGGTCGAAAACAACCCCGAAAAAGTCAACGAATGGATCGGAGAGGAGTAAATTTCTCTTCTCTTTCCCTCTCTATTTTTTGCATCATTTTAAGATCTTTAAATATCTGTTATTTTCGTATCTTGTTGAACCGATTTAACTTGTTTTATAAACGATTACCGATAACAGCTAATAGCTTCAGCTAAAAATACCTCTCCAGCTGAAAATACCTCTCCAGCTAAAAATACCTCTCCAGCTGAAAATACTCTTCCACCAAAATACCTCTCAGCTAAAAATACTATTCCGGGGCAGTTATCATGGAAAAACCAAACTTCAGGAAAGAAATCCTCAACGTCCTCTCAGGCAAAACCCCTGCAAACCCGCCGGTAGGCAGTTTCACAACCACCCCTGTCCTCGAACTCATGGACCTTAGCGGGGCAGCCCGTCCGGAGGCTGACAGCCAGCCTGATAAAATGGCTTTGCTCGCCTTTTCCCAGTACGCAAATGCTTCTTTTGAAACCCTCAGGTACCCCTTCGACGTGGTTGTGCTTGCAGAAGCCCTGGGCTGCAGCATCGACCCCGGCACGAAAGCCAGGCCTCCGGCAGTGACAAAAGGAATTATAGGCCGTCCCCCCGTAATCCCCAAACTCCCCGAAGTTCCGGAACTTCTCCTTGAAAAGGGCAGGATCCCGGCCGTCCTGGAAGCCACGGAAATCCTCAGGGAAAAAGCAGGCCCGAAGCTCCCGCTCATCGTGGGGATGGAAGGCCCCGGAGACCTTGCGACTTCCCTTTGCGGGATCTCGAATTTCCTGAAGTGGACGATCAAAAGCCCCCACCTCGTAACCCGGCTTATCGACCTCTGCACCGACGCCTGCATTCTGTACGGCAGGGAGTGCCTGAAAAGGGGAGCAGATGTTGTCGTCATAGCCGATGCCGTTTCCTCTCCGGTCATGATTTCCCCGGACGCTTTCCGAACCCTGATAAAACCGGGCATGGCAAGGATCCCGAAAGCCCTGGGAGGCAAGAGCGTCCTTCACATCTGCGGCGCCACCGACCCGATAATTGCTGACATGGCCGAGTGTGGGTATGACGGGCTGAGCCTTGAGGAGAGTATAAAGGACCTGAAAAGCGCCGTGCACACAGCCCATGAATGCGGGGCTGCCGTTATCGGAAACGTCTCAACATCCAGGACCCTCTTTGCCGGAAAGCCTGATGACGTCAAAAGAGAAGCATTCAAGTCCCTGCAGGCAGGCGTCGATGTGCTTGCTCCGGGCTGCGGGCTTGCCCCGGAAACTCCCCTCGGGAATTTGAAGGCTCTTGTGGAAGCAAGGAATGAGTTTTGCGGGAGAAAATGAGTTTTGAGGGAGAGGAACGAAGTTATAGTCCCTGACGTAAATATTTACACTTACCTTATAACCACGGAAGACACGGAAAACACGGAAAGACTCTGCCCCAATTTCCTTTATTCCG
>DUKH01000086.1:56850-58620 GCA_013329415.1 Methanosarcinaceae archaeon
GTGTTTTCCGTGCTTTCTGTGGTTTAACTTTCACCTGAGATCGGTGAAAAAATTTGGGTCATTGACTATAGTTTTACGGAAAAATAAGTGAATTTTGCAGAAAAATAAGTGAAAAATAACCGAAATGTCAAAAATAAGAGGTAGTTTCAGGGCAGGGTTTTTTCGGTCTGCTGCAAATCGAACCCCGTGCTCTCACCGGGCGCCGAAGGCGGCAGGCTTTTCCCTGAATAAATCCTTGAATACGCAGAAATTGTCCCTTTCCTGCCATAAATTTCTGAAAATCTTCTCCATTTAGGGATGCATCAAGGGTTTCTGAATTGATTGAACTCAAAAATAAATCATCAATCTTTTTTTGAAAGTTTCTTCGCTTCACCGGCTTAGCCTCACTCCTCAGGCTCACCGGAGAGCCTCTGCCAGCTTTTTCCCGCTCTCAAAGGCTTTTTCGAGCAAGGCTTCATTCTTTGAAACCGCACCTTTCGCAAAGCACTTTGTAGCAAGGAATTTTTCCACCACCTCATAACCCAGGGCTTCAAGAGGCATACCGAGGGCTTCGAGGGTAAAGCCCATTTCCTCAGGTATCACCTGCTCGCAGACCGTAAAGACAAGGGCTTTTCGTCCCTGGTCTCCAAGCTTACTCGAGTAAGGTCCCGGGCGTTCGTCAGTGAAATTGTAGTACGGATAGAGCCTGTCGATGAAGGCTTTCATCGGGGCGGTTACGTTGTAGTTGTAGGTTGGGGAACCGAGGATAAGGCCCTGAGCTTCCTCAATTTCGGGATAAAGGAGTTCCATCCCGTCGTGGAACCGGGTGCAGGTCCCGGCTTTCCTGCAGGCTTCGCAGCCGATGCAGGGCTCGATCGAATATTCCCTTAGCAGGACTTTTTTCGTTTCAGCACCTGCTGATTCCGCCCCTTTCAAAAAGTTGTCGAGCAGGATCTCGGTATTCCCGCCTTTCCGGGGGCTTCCGCTTACTCCGAGAATTTTTACGGCATTCATCTTATTACCCCTCATTGTATCGGGGACGGTTGGTTAAATAGGTTCGGGAAACGGACTATGCAGAAACCCTCAACCAGCACAGGTTATTCTGGAGCATTCAGGAGTTAACCGGGGTCATTGTTCAGACTTCGGCAATTATCACAACATAATTTTTCCCGTATTTTTTGGCACATTCGGGACAGGTGGTATACCACATATACCATTTCTTGATAGCAAGCCCCTGGCTTTTTGCGTAGTCTTCAAAGTCCCTGCACCACTCGCCAGTTTCTTCGAAATCACCCTCATACACTTTGCTCAAAAACTTCCCGCTCAATGTTACGTTTTCGGCCCTGGCAACCTCTCTATCAACAGCCAGGTAAAGGTCCATATTGCTTTTCGAGGTATGGTCCGACAAACAAAGCCAATCCAGTATTTCAGCACCAGCCCTGGCAACCTTCTCGTTCATCCTCATTATTACCTCCGCAAAGTTCAGAGGCACGTAAAGCTGAGTGGAAACCGTATCCTTGATGAACCTTTTATTGTTCCATTCGAAAACTTTTCCGTCCCAGGGTGTGGGATCAAATCGGGGGCAACATTCAGGACTTTCAATTTCGTTGCTCATATTTTTCACCTGTTAAATAATTACTTAATGTATTATTTTAGGATTTGGTTTCGGTATCTTTCAGTAATCCTGCTCTGCACTCAGAACATTATATATTATAAAACTCCAGATATTAATCCGGATAATTCTCTCAGAATTAAATGGAAATTGATAGGATCAGTTCTGAAAAGATCAGT
>DUKH01000086.1:58948-61298 GCA_013329415.1 Methanosarcinaceae archaeon
AAAGATCAGTTCTGAAAAGATCGGTTCTGAGAACACTAATTTTGATTTCTAATTGTGGATATGAGGTAAAAAAATGGCAAAAATGGCAAAAACGCTTAAAACCCTTGAAAAAGCCGCCGAAGAGAGCTCCGGCAAAGGCAGGGTCTTTTTCGAGATGGGCAAATATGAAGAAGCCCTGGAAGCATATGGGGAAGCTGCCGGGACCTGGAAAGAAATGGCAGACCTCCTTTTCGAAAATGGCAAAGAGGAGAGCGGAAACACCTTCCTGGGAAAAGTCTGCGAAGCAGAGTCCGGCTGCGGGATGGCTCTTTTCAAGCTCGGAAAGTACGAAGAAGCCCTGGAAGTCGTTGACAAAGCCCTGGAACTGAACCCCGACAGCCCGACCGAATGGTCCAACCGGGGTTTTGTGCTCTCGGCTCTCGGGCGAAATGAAGAGGCACTTGAAGCTTTTGATAAAGCGCTTTCCCTGGACCCCGAATCCCCCAAAACCATGACCAGTAAGGGAGTCGTCTATTTCAGGATGGGCTTTCCGGAAAAAGCCCTGGAAGTTTTCGAAGAAGCCCTGACAATGGAGCCCAAAAAGGCATCGGACTGGGCCTGCAAACTCCCCCGCTTCAGCTTCTTTTCCCGGAACAAGGCTCCCCTCATGCGTCCCGACAACGCCGAGACCTGGTACTGGAAAGCCAAAGCCTATCTGGAACTCGGGGAAAGGGAAAAAGCCCTGGACGCCTACAAACATTCCCTGGAAAGTGACCCCGACCACCTGAACTCCCTCTTCAGCGGAGGCGAACTCCTTTGCGAATTCGGGGAATACCGGGAGGCTTTCGAGTGCTATGTACGGGCGCTGAAACTCAGCCCTGGAAACGAGGCTGCAAGGAAAGGAAAAGAGTTCTGTGAAGAGAAGATAAACGAGAAGCTTGAGGACGAAAATAAGGGTGAAAAGTGAGACCGAAATTGAAGATGTAAATTGAAGACAGATTGAAGGTGGAAATAGAAGACTGAATTTCACCAGAGTTTCCAGACTAATTGAAATTAGCTTCTAACAATGGAAAATGTAAAATCAGATAGCGGAAGCTCTGCTTTAGATTGGAATTGCAACGCAGTTGAAAACTTAAATACCTTTCAGAATCAAACTTGCATTCTTTTCTGTTTCATTGATGTACAGGTTTCGATTGGATTCCCTGATTTTTATGACCATTGTCACCAATTTAGAATTTACTTCGTAGATAACACTCATAACTTATCTTGTGACAGTTCCTTAGATTCTGAACTGCGTTTCTATAGTTTATAATATATATAAATTTGATAATAATTTTTGTGGCTTTTTGTGATTTCATTTACACATAGGTCGTCAATCATTACGGGCTGATATTTTGATAATAATCAGCATGTTATCAAATTCGATGAATAAAGGAAATTCTGAGAGTGTCAATTTGTGAATTTTCATCAAACTAGACACATTGTCCCTTAACCGATGACCAATGAAAATCAGTTTGTAATGGAGGAGTGAAGTGCCGGATGACGAGTCTTATAAGAATGCTTTAACTGAATGGAAAGAAGCTCGAGCTACTATATCTAAATGTGATGAATGTTTAGATGGTTTACGAAGATATGGTTTTACTGTCATTGCTGGATTATTAGCCATTGATGCTATTCAGTCTTACATCAATTTAGGCAACCCTGCGAAATTGGGTCTAATTGTGATAACCATCGCATTTATCATTGGTTTGTATATTTTGGATATATACTATCAAAGAATAATTGAGGCAGCCACAATTAGAGCAAGAATTCTCGAAACAACAGTATTAAATTTCGAGTTAAATGAAACGCTTTCCGATAGATTTGAGCTAGAAGATTTGAAGAAATATATCAAATGGATTTATATCGGATTTATTTTGATAGCGGTATTAATTGGTATCACGGTTGTTATTTCCGCGGCTCCTAGTCCATTAACAACTACTTCAATAAATTCAAGTATCAATACTACTTCATCAAATTCGAATATTCCATCAAATATTTCAGTAAATTCTACTTTAGTACATTCTACTAGTACAAACATGGTAGATTCTGGCACTTTATTTACTAATGTAACAAATACCAGTACTTCATCAACTAAGGTAACAAATACCAGTACTTCATCAACTAAGGTAGTAAATTCTAGTACTCTGTCAACTACCGGAGCAAGTTATAAAGATTGGTCGCTTATTCAAGAAAATGATGAAAAGGTTATTTTTCTGCTCGGTTCGATTATAGTTTTTTTTATAGTTTTGTTTATTAAGACAAAGTACCTTAATCCTCAAAAACACGATAATAATTCTCAAAAATCTAATAATAATTCTCAAAAACCCGA
>DUKH01000086.1:61711-63640 GCA_013329415.1 Methanosarcinaceae archaeon
TTCTCAAAAATCTGACAATAATCCTCAAAAACCCGATAATAGGAAAATGTGGCAGACGATTATTTCGAGTAGTTTTACGGGTCTTTTGATTTTTTTTGGGACTCTTGTTTTTGTTACTATTGCATATTATATAACTCCAAATTTGAATTACGAAATTAATGAAGTATTAATTCTTATTTTGATCTTAGCTATTTCCGGAGCGTTTGGAGCATTTGTTATAAATTTATTTTCAGAAATATCTCTTGATACACTTAAATCTGAGAGGCTTAGAAAGTTACCTAGAGAGTCTTCAAATAATTCTGGTGATTGGACAATTGAGAAAACTTCATGTAGAAAAAATGAAAAAATAAAAATTACAATCACAAATTTGAACGAAAAACCAATAGAATTTAAAGAAAACGATAAATTTTGCGACATTGAATTAAAGAAGACATTTAGCGACACTGAATCAAATGACGATAGTTATAATCTTTCTATAAAAGTAAAAGAACCTATAACTATACTCAGATATGGCACCTACTCACTTCTTTGGGATACAAGCAAGCCCGATGAAAAGAAGAGAGAAGTAGTAGAGGGGATTTACAGAATCACGCCACACAATTTTGAATATCCATTGAGACGTGCAATAGTTGTCTCAGGGAGCGCGAAGCAGGAGGGACCAAAAGTTACTGAGGGCACGTGGGACTCCACAGTCACAGTCACTAAGGGTGAAGGTGACTCCACAGTCGTTAAGGGTAATTGGAAACTCACTAAGGATGAGGAGAAAGCCCCAACTTCTAATGATGATGAGAAGGAAGCCCAAAACCCTGAGGGTGAATAACATTAATGATTCATTAGTGCACATTTTTTAGCACAAAACCTGTTTCTTTTTTACCTGCAAAGGGTTTCTAAATGTGCGTATTTAGAAACTTTTAAGGTTTTTAGGTGAGGTATCAATAAAAAAGCCAGGAAAAAAAGTTTTTAAAAGGTATAGTCAACAAAATAACAGGGTACAGTTTTTCCATAGGGCAGACTCTAACGCCTTTTTCTCTGGGGCTCTGGAACACGTCCGCGAGGTCTTGCGGCCTAGCCTAAGGTAAAAGAAAAGCCTTCAGTGAGTTTTAGACGGACATGTGAACTTATATATAATCCGTAAATGAATAGGTGAAACCCAGGAGAAAATATTTTATAATGTTTGGTATAGAGCGTGAGATTCTATCAGGCTTACATGATCTTAAAGATGGGGGGAGGGATATACGATATTCGGTGTTGTTGTGGTTGGTTACACCCTTGGCATAGCTGAATATATCCTGTGTGCACTATTAGGGGGGGAGTTCCTAACTGGATGCATGCACATACTAATGTCTTTAATCGGGTTGATCCTGAGCCTATACAGTATGTAACCTGCTGGCAATGCGTAGGTTATACAGATATCTGAAGACATAACTTTAAGAAAAGTAAAAATTAGTGAACTACTAGCCTGCCCCAAAAGTAATGCGGTTAAATCAGGTTTTGGAATTAGCTAATTCGTTAATTATACAGTTTCTCATCCTGCAGTGTTTCCGGGAAGAAAATAGCTTGCATTAAGTTTCCAAAAAGTCGACATGAATCATTCACACCAACATATTGCTTACTGTTCTTAAAAATGGTATCATTGTTTGCTCCTATTTCTATCTTTGAACCATCTCTAAGATTAAATGTACATGTCGTATCTGCAGGTCCGCCACTGGCTTCTCCAAATCGAAAACTTAATACTTTTACAACATTGACCGCTTGCTCAATATCTTCATCATCAGTGAGAGTAATGGTTTCGTTTCCCTGCATAAGTTGTACAGATGCGATATTATCTCTTCCCATTTCGTGAACAAGAGGGATACCATGTGCAAGATAAAAATATCCCAGTAAAATAATAGTTGTAATAATAGTTGAACCGGAGTTTATAAGATCTCA
>DUKH01000191.1:0-6644 GCA_013329415.1 Methanosarcinaceae archaeon
TTTGTGTATTTTGTAGTTTTTTTCTATGTTTTCCTGCTGGAATTTGCCTTTCAGGTCCGGCTCTCTCTAAAATCCTGTTAAATCTTTTGCCGATGGCCTTATTAAGAAGAGATAATACTAGCGAATAGTTATCTGTCAGTAAACTCTTATCTTCGAAAAAAAGAGAAAATTCAAGTAATAATATAATCAAGACACGGTTCGGGACGGAACCATGCCCTGAATTTTAGCGCCTCGCTGTCAGCCTGAAAGCATTCAGGCAATATTCTTGAGGCGTTCGATGTTTTGAAGCACGTGTCTGCTTTCTGCTATGATCTCCTGTTCGATCTTGCCGACAATGCGGTCCATGGGAACCGTAAGCTTGTACAGCTTGATAGGCCTGCCCTTACCCTTTGACTTCTTTTCTTCCCTGATGTGAATCCAGTCGTTCTCGCGAAGGTAACGCATCGCGACGCTGACTTCCGGCTGCCTCAGGCCCGAAACTACCTCAATGCTCTGGGAAGAGACTTCCCTTCCTTTTGCAAGGCAGGCAAGGGTTAGGGCAACGGGTCTGCTTATGTTTATTTTTCTAAACAGTTCGATCATTTCATACTCGATGGAGCCCATATGTATGGGATTTTTCTCTAAAGCTGCATCTATATTTGTACCGCTTTCATCTACCATTAAATCACCCAAAGGTTGATTATATAGTGAATTAATATAAATATTTACGTATGTATTACTTTTAATATTTATCGATTTATACTTATAATTTTTAAAGTTAACGTTGTTTATAGGTCGTGTAAGTGGTCGATTGATTCGGTTTTTAATCTTCAAGCGTGGTTCACAATTTTCTTCTAAAATCTCTGAAAAAATATGCAAGCTCCATGAATCTCTTTTTTTAGAAGAAAGTCCCGATTACAGCCTGCAGGAAATTGTTCGAATTTATGGGTGGGTTGTATAGGATAGGGCGTTTGGAACGGACAGCAAAGAGATCTAAAGAAATTTCTTAATAAGTGGTCTCTGGAATATTAGTGTGATCTTTGATGTGCTCTTCAGGTGCGAAATATGAACTTCAGGTGTAAAATCTGCTTTTCAGGTGATGACTACAGTATAAATGGGGGTTCCATATGGATTCCAAATAACTCAAAATGAATTCCACCTAAATTCCAGGTGAGCTACACATGAACTAATGAGGGAAGTGTAGAAAAGGCGGAGTTTGACTATCGGGCAAAAATTCCCTTGAAAAGGTCCCTTGATCTGCTGCCTGAGGCTGGGAAGAATAGTTAACTAAAGTGGCAGCTAAAAGAGGTTTCTAAGGTTTTCCCCTGGTTTCCCGGTTTCGGGCTTTTGCTTTAAATAGGGGAAAGTCCTTCTGAATTTTGAATGTGTGAAAGCGAAAAAGAGGTCTGAATGGGCTCTTTTCCGATGTTCCGGGGCATCGTTCCTGCTTTGTGGAAGTCCGGAACCGCTAACCTGCAGGGTCTTCAGGAGATGTTCTTGAGGCGTTCTATATTCTGAAGCACAACTCTGCTTTCGGCAAGAACGTTTTCTTCTATCCTGTTGATGATCTTTTCCATAGGCACGGTGAGCCTGTACAGTTTGATCGGGCGCCCTTTGCCCTGGTTCTTCTTTTCTTCCCTCATCTGGACCCAGTCGTTTTCACGGAGGTAGCGCATTGCAATGCTAACTTCCGGCTGCCTCAGGCCTGAGACCATTTAGATGTTCTGGGAAGAAATCTCTTCCCCCTTCGAGAGGCATGCGAGGGTGAGGGCCACCGGCCTGTTAATATTGAGCCTTCTGAGTAAATCCACCATTTCGTATTCTACTTCTCCCATTTTGAAATCGATGTCTCCTGGTATAAAATCATTCTCTGCCACGTCTATCATCTACCTTTCAATGCCGGACGCGTGCTTCCGGTACTTATCGTCAATCAGATATAGAAATAATATACTACTTCATTTAACAATAATATACTGATTCATTTATAATATATTTTTACATTTATGTGGGATGAATTCGGAAGCATCCCGCAGGATCTGGATATATCGGCTGATTTTAATAAAATACTCTCTCTCCATATATATAATTATATGTCCATAAAATACTTTTGGACCGTAGGCACCCTGAATCCTGCTCTAGAAATCCCGATTATAATCCGAAACCCTGAAAAACAGGCTGTTAAATGGAGTTCTTTCATTAATTTTTATCCTGAAGATTCCCGGTATTTCTCTACCCACAGTGTGCAAAAAACAGGTTTGTAGGGGGCCGGTTGGTGTCTGTCATGCCGTTTCCGTGTAAATATGTCCTTGTATTGATATTGTGGCTCTGAAAATATCCGGTTTAGGAAAATTTTGAGACATGTTTTGGCAATACTTAAATACAAAATCCGGGCAGACTTTAACTTGATGACTGTCCCCCCGGAGAAAACCGCCGTATTCATCTGTCACTGCAGCGGAAATATTTCCGAACATGTTGACATCAAAGCCGTAAAAGCGGCCCTTAAAGCCGAAGGAATTTCTGTTTTTGATTACGAGTACCCCTGTTCGAGCCCTGGTCAGGACCTGATAAAAAGCAAGATTGAGGAAAAAGGCCTGGAGAAAGTTGTAATCGGCTCATGCACTCCTTCCAAACACGGACTTCTCTTTAAAAAATGCATCCGGGAAGCGGGCCTGAACAGGGCAATGCTCGAAATAGCAAACCTCAGGGAACAGTGTGCCTGGGTTCATCCTGACACAGCCGAAGCCACGGAAAAAGCAATCACCCTGCTCCGGGGGAAGCTGAAGCGTCTGGACCGTGGAGAACCCCTGCAGGATATTAAAGTGGATATCTCTCCCCATGCCCTGGTCATTGGCGGGGGTATAGCAGGGATAACTGCCGCCCTGAACCTTGCGGATAACGGGGTTTCTACCTACCTCGTTGAAAAAGATTCGAGCATAGGCGGGCAGATGGCAAAGATCGGGAAGATCTTTTCCCCGGACAAGCTCGCGGAAGAGTGTGCCATGTGTTCGCTCAGTCCCCTGATGAACGAGGTGGCAGCTCATCCGAAAATCACCCTTTTGACCCGGACCGAAGTCGAAGCTGTCCGTGGAAGTGCCGGAAAATTCAAGGTAACGCTCCGGACCCGGCCCGGATACGTCCGGGATACCTGCACAGCCTGCGGGCGCTGCAGTCGCGTGTGCCCTGTCCTTGTAGGAAACGAGTTCAACTGCGGACATAAGGACAAAAAAGCAATTTCCATGCGCTTTTCCCAATCCGTCCCGAAAACCTACTCAATCGACCCTGACCACTGCCTGCAGCTCAACGGGAAAACTTGCGGAAAATGTGCCGAAGCCTGCAGGGCAAAAGCAATCGACTTCGGACAGCAGGAGGAAGTCCTTGAACTTAATTTCGGGGCAATTATTGCCGCAACAGGCTTCAAAGAATATGACGCCTCCCAAAAACCCCAGTACGGCTACGGGATCTTTGAAAACGTGCTGACCCAGATGGAACTTGCCAGGATGCTCGGGATCAACGGGCCCACAAAAGGAAAACTTGCCAGGCTTTCCGATGCCGGTAATTTGGATGCTGGTAATTCTAATCCTGATTCCTCTAATCCTGATTCTTCTAATCCTGATTCCTCTAATCCTGATTCCTCTAATGCTCCTATTAATGCTCCTGCCCTCAATTCCTCTGAAAGCTCCTCCCTAAAAGAAAAGCTGTCCGATCCCCCGGTCCCCGGAAGAATCGTCATGATCCAGTGCGTGGGTTCAAGGGATGAAAAGGCAGGGGGCATTCCTTACTGCTCCAGGTACTGCTGTATGGCTGCTCTGAAGCACGCAAGCCTGATAAGGAAAAAATATCCGGACACCGAAATCACGATCTGTTATATCGATATGCGGGCTTTTGGTTTTTACGAAAACTATTACAGGGCAGTCCAGGACATGGGCGTCTCCTTTGTGCGGGGGCGGCCTGCCGAAGTTATCCGAAAGTCGGACAAAAGCCTCATTGTGAGGGTAGAAGATACCCTTAACCAGAAAATTCTCGAACTTCCTGCCGACCTTGTGGTGCTTTCCGCCGCAATGCTACCTTCTCCCGGTACCCGGGAAATTGCCGGGGTATTGAATGTGAGCCAGGACGAGACCGGCTTTATCAAGGAGAGGCATTCCAAGCTAAAACCCGTGGACAGCTCGGTGGACGGTATTTTTGTTTGCGGGACTGCCCAGGGGCCAAAGGACATCACGGACACCATCGCCCAGGCAGGGCTTGCTGCAGCGCGGGCCAGGGCGTTTATTGCGGACAGCCCGAAGGTCCTGGAGCATGAACTCGCGAGCATAAACCAGCTGACCTGCACCCGCTGCGGGGACTGCTTGAGCTGCCCCTTTGATGCCCTTTCTTTTTCCGAAAGCGGCCGGGTGGTTGTGGACCCCCTGGTCTGCACAGGCTGTGGGTACTGCACTGAGATCTGTGAAAGAGGGGCTGTCCAGGTTGCCGGTTTTACGAAAAGCCAGTTGAAAGCCAAAATAGAAGGGGTACTTGAAACCGGAGACCTTCTGGGCTTTGTAAACAGCGGGATTTCTTCCCTTACCTGCGACAACATAGGAAACAGCGTGCTCAGTTACCCCTCAAACGTTAAACTCGTTAAGGTGTCCACATGCCTGGTGGTAGATAAGGAACTCATAATGCACGCTTTCAGGCACGGAGCAGCTTCCGTCCTTTTTGTGGAGGATCCCCCTGACAACCCCAGGGCCGAAGTGATATTCCCCCTTGCGCTCAGGCACTTTGAAAAGCTAAAAGAGGAACTCGGAGCTGACGGTCCCCGGCTCCATTTCAAGAAAGCTTATGTCCCGAACACAAAAGGGCTTGCAGGCACTTTCACAAACCTTGCCCGGGAAGGGGAGATGAATGGAGAGATGGTCAGATAAGGAGAGATGATCAGATAAGGAGAGATGATCAGATGATGCTTATACACGTTAACGAATACGATACCCCGGAATGCGAAACCCTTGCAGAGACTGCTAAAAGAAGCATCCTGACCCCTGATTCCCTGGGCCTGGACCGCTGCATCCAGTGCGGGGCCTGCACGGCTTCCTGCCCTGCCGCCCGCTTCACGGACTACAGTCCCCGCCAGCTCGTAAAGAGGGTACTTGAAAATGACCGGAGCGTGCTGGAAGATGAAAGTATATGGTCCTGTTTTTACTGCTACTCCTGCAACCTGCGCTGCCCCCGGAACAACAGCCCCGTGACAATCGTCCAGGTACTCCGCCAGATGGCAATTAACGAAGGAATCGGGCTTGAGAGACTTGCCTATTTCGTTGAGATCGGGGAATACCTTGCGGAAAACGGGGCAAGCAAGATACCGGGTCCCGGGGTAAGGAATATGGAAAAAGATCTCGGGGGGCGTTGGATAAGTTTTAAGCGGGACCTGGATTCGATCCGGGCCGAACTCGGGCTAAAGCCCAGGGATATCAGGGACACAGGAAGCGAGGTACGGGCTATCCTTGAAGGTACGGGCTTTTTTGAAAGGGAAAAATGGATCAGGTCCGGAGGCCGCGGCAATATATCGGGCTTTTCCCATTCCACCAGTACTGAAACCGTTAACCGTGAAACCGTCAACCATGAAACCGCCAGTCATGAAACTCCCCAGTGCGGAGTTTAAGAAAAACGAGTGTATAAGCGGAGATCTTAGTTTTGAAACCGATAGAGAATGTCCCGGACCAGAAGCTCTTATTGTTTAAGAGCTGCATGGTAAGCCAGGAGTATCCGGGGATCGAAAGTGCCACAGGCTATGCCTTTGACAGGCTTGGCGTGGACTATTTTGTTAATGAAGAGCAGTCCTGCTGCACCGGGATCGGGCATTATACGGACCTTTTCGAAGGTCTCACAACCGCCGCCATAGCCGCCCGGAACTTCGCCGTTGCCAGGAGATGCGGGTACCCGAACATTACCTGTCTCTGCTCCACCTGCTATGCCGTAAACAAGGAAGCCTGCGAACTCCTCAATACCAATACTGAGGTCCGGGATAAGGTCAATTCCATTTTCAGGGAACAGGGCCTGGATGACCTTGTCTATGAAAAAGGCGACATGAACCCCCGCAGTAACTTCTACCACGCAGTTGAAGTCCTGCTGAGCAAAGTCGACCTTATCTGGGAGAAAAAACAGCTTGACTTTTCCGGGGTCAAAGCGGCAGCTCACCACGCCTGCCATTATTACAAAGTCAAGTACCAGGACGTCGTCGGAAACCCCGAAAACCCCCAGCTAATAGATGACATCGCAGCAGCCTGCGGAGCCGATATGGTCCGCTGGTACGAGGACCGCACCCTGACCTGCGGCATGGGCTTTTCCCAGCTCCACCTGAACAAAAATACCTCCCTCCAGGTCATAAAGGCAAAACTCGACAGCCTGAAAAACGCAGGTGTGGAACTTATGATCCACATGTGCCCGAACTGCCACATCCAGTACGACCGCTACCAGCCCGTAATCGAAAAAGAGTTCGGGGTCGAATACGATACAGTCCACATGAACATCGGCCAGTTCGTGGCCCTTGCGCTTGGAGCCGACCCGTATAAAGTGTGTGGGTTCCAGACCCATTCCGTGCCGCTGGAAGAGTTTTTGGAGAGGATTGGGGCCCTGTAATAGGACTTTCGATTTTTAAGCCTGAGCCAGCCCCTTTTTTATTTTCCACTTTT
>DUKH01000191.1:7020-9099 GCA_013329415.1 Methanosarcinaceae archaeon
GTTAAGGTGCCATTTTCCATTCCTGTTTTTCCTTAAGGGTGGCTGCTTGTGCAATGGTACATATCCGGGATTTGATCTGCAAGAAAAAATACATTTTTTCCGCAACTTCCTTTTTTGACCTTATTCCAGCGTGAAAATCCATTAATTATTTATATTTCGGTACTGTGAATTCAGAAATCTGAATTTGTGATTCAACAAACCTTTATCAAACCTTAAATTTCACTCTCTTTCACTTCCATTCACTTTCAACCTCTCATTCACTATCATTTCATCATCGGAAAGGAGACTTACTTTTGGGAACTATCAGCGAGAAAATCTTTTCCCGGGCAACGGGAACCGAGGCAAAGGCAAATGATTTTGTGCTGGCAAATGTGGACTACGCAATGGCGCACGATGGCACCTCCATCCTGGCGGTAAAGGCTTTTAAGGAAATGGAGGTGGAAAAGGTCTGGGACCCTGAAAGGATCGTAATCCCCTTTGACCACATCGCCCCTGCGAACAATGAAACGGCTGCCGGGCTCCAGCACGAGATCCGGGACTGGATTAAGGAGCAGCAGATCCCCAACTTTTATGAAGTGGGAGAGGGCATCTGCCACCAGGTCTTGCCTGAAAACGGGTTTGCCCTGCCGGGAAAGCTGGTTGTTGGAGCAGACTCCCATTCCTGTACTTACGGGGCTTTCGGAGCTTTTGCAACCGGGGTCGGGGCAACGGACATGGCGGAGATCTTTGCCGCAGGCAAGCTCTGGTTCAAAGTGCCGGAAAGCATCAGGATGACCGTGAAAGGGGAACTTGGGGAGGGCGTCTATGCAAAGGACCTTACCCTCCACCTGATAGGAAAAACCGGGATCGCAGGCGCGACCTATAAGGCTCTGGAGTTTTACGGGCCTGCCATCAGCGGGCTTTCCGTTTCGGGCAGGATGACACTGTGCAACATGGCAATTGAAATGGGGGCAAAAACAGGAATTGTGCCCCCGGATGGAAAGACCTTCGAGTTCCTGAAAAACCGGGAAGCCGAACCCTTCGATCCGGTCTATGCCGACCCTGATGCCAGCTATGTTAAAGAAGTTACATATAATGCCGGGGACATCGAACCCCAGGTTGCCTGCCCCCACCAGGTGGACAATGTAAAGCCGGTCGGGGAACTGGAAGGCACCCATGTGGACCAGGTCTTCATCGGGACCTGCACCAACGGGAGGCTTGAAGACCTGGAAGTTGCAGCCGGAATCCTGAAAGGAAAGAAAGTTGCTGTCAGGACCATCGTGATCCCCGCATCCCGCTCGACTCTCCTTGCGGCAATTGAAAACGGGACCATGCAGACTCTGCTGAAAGCCGGGGTAACCATCTCGACTCCCGGCTGCGGGCCCTGTCTGGGAGCCCACCAGGGCGTGCTCGGGGAAGGGGAAGTCTGTGTCTCCACCGCCAACCGGAACTTCAGGGGCAGGATGGGAAAAGGCGGCTTCATCTACCTTGCTTCTCCTGCGACAGCCGCTGCTTCGGCCCTCTCCGGGGAAATCACGGACCCGAGGACAGTTTAAATATTTACTTCCTTTTTCTTTTTCATTCCTTCTCCCTACTTTTTCCTTAGCTTTTCGTTTTTAACTTCTCTATCTCCTTTTTTAGTCTCAGTTTCCGCTGTATAGTAACACTGTGAAAACCCGCTACACATCCAGTGAGAATTTATACAATGAAATGCATACAAAAAATGGAGGGAAAATCTATGGTTGAAGAATTAGATAAAGACAAGCTTTCACACTTGATTTCACACTGGATCGAACACAATGAGAGCCACAACAAGAGCTTCGTGGAATGGGCACAGAAAGCCAAGAAAGACGGTTTCCTTGATGCTGCCGAAGAAATCCTTGAAGCCGCTAAGAAAGTCGAGGAGGCGAATGAGCACCTGGCCAGGGCAAAGGAAGGACTTTTCCATCTTGATTAAACTTTGATTTGATCTCAAAAATATATTGTAGAAATACACTGTTATCCTTAAGCACCGACCCTTAAGTACTGCGGGAAAGGGACTTTTACGTCTCTATTCCCATCCGCTTTTTTTAGTTTAGTTTCTTTACTTCAATTTCTTTA
>DUKH01000191.1:9460-14078 GCA_013329415.1 Methanosarcinaceae archaeon
TACTTCAATTTCTTTACTTCAAGAACTTGTTGCGAACAGTTGCTCTCTCACGTCTTTTAAATCCCTTATAAGTTCCTCTGTGCTTATATCCTCTATAAATTTCAAGATGCTCTGCTCTTCTTCCGTGTTGAGGGAATCATCATTAAAAAACTCCTCGAGCAGGCCGCCTTCGAAAAAACCGGTTGACAGCTTTTCGCCCTTTTCTTTTCCATCCTTTGTTGTTTTTTCGGAATAATCTTCATTTTCAGGGAGAATCTGATTTGAGAAGAGAGCAGAGTATTTATCCGGTTTCCCTGAGGGAATTTTCTCATCTCCTGTTTCTGTTCCCACTTCTGTTCCCAGTCTCATTCCCATTACTTCTCTTTCTCCGGAGTCTGCTTCTGTTTTTTCTCCGGTTTTCAATCCTGCTTCCAGCTCTGCTTCTGCAATTGTTTTTGCCATAAGCTCCGCTACTTCCTCTACTTCGGAATCGATCGCTTTTTTTGTATCTTCAGGTCCGTCATAAGGGAAAACTTCTTCTTTTTTCCTTTCCGTTTTCTTCCGGATTTCAGGTTTCTTTCTCTCTTTCTCCGGGATTTCTTTCCCGCTTCCCTGATTCTGTTTTCTCCTTATTTCCCTTAAGATTCCTGTTTTTTCCAGGATTCCTGATTTTTCCCCTGTTTTTCCTGCCCTTTGTTTCCTTTCTTTTTTCTCCATTTCCATTTGTTTCTCTACTCTTTTTCTGGTCTCTTCCCGGGCAGCAAGCACTTTATCGATGCGGAGCTCAATTTCCCTCTTCTCTTTCACCAGGCTTTTGATTTCAGCCCTGATTTCTTCCCTGTTTTTCATCAATTCCTCTATGTCGCTGTCGTTTCCGTATTTCAGCCTGAATATGAGGTCTCTGAACACTCCCATTCATTGCCTCCTCAAATCTCAAATGAGAACATTGTTGATACTATAGGAGGAACCAGGACCATTAAAATCCCCGAAATCCCTGACATGAGTCCCCCATAGAAAAATAACTTGTAATTTCCTCCCCCTTCAACGATTTTCACGACTATTGCATTTGAGATCGTGAGAGTGAGCACAATTGCAAACGTGAAACTGTCAAGAAAGGGCACCTTATCCGCTACATTGAACAGGCACATCCCCATTTCGGAAACTCCGCTCATCTCCCCCTGCACCGAGCTGTGTGCCTCGTTCATGCTCGATACAAGCTCGCTGAATTTATGGATAATTTCCATGACAAAGATCAGGAGCCCTACCATAACCCCGTGCAGGGCTATGGCAATCCCGCGGAAGCCCGAACTGACCAGTTTCCGCTTCATCCGGAGCAGGACTATTGCGAGGCTTGAGGAATAAACGATGTTTCCTATTTCCGCAGGGTCCCCTCCGAGTCCGACGGCGTCGGTAAAGATCTTCGAGGACCTGTTGATCAGTTCGGAACCCGTTTCCCCTACGAACTTTTCCCAGCAGAGGCTTGTTTTGAACCCCATGGAAAGACCCTGGTGCAGCGTTTCAACGCCTCTCTCCAGGCAGTCCACATTTTCCCTGTCCAGGTTTTCCATTGCACTGCTGATGGTAATTCCCGCAGTTCCGGCAAGGGTCCCAAGGGTCTTTACAAAGGCAGGGAAACTGCTGTCTCTCTCGTCTATTTTCTGGTCATCGATCATCGCAAGGATGCCGATAGGAAGTGTGAACAGGGTCACGGCCAGCAGGATCATTTCTATCTTTGTCCCGTGGATGAACAGGAAGCTTATCGTAAAGACTCCCGGGGGAAGAAGGACCCGGGTTAAAAACTCTATCTGTTTTTGTTCCCTTGACCTGTGCTGGAGCTTATGGATCTTCTTTTCGGCGGGGGCTGCTTTGTATATTATATAAAGCGCCAGGCCGCAGGTAAAAACCGTTAAAAGGACCGTCATCGAGGCGAGAGTTTCCAGGTTTCCTATATTGTAGATCATTACGGATACGAGGATGATGGTCACCACAAGGGTCATTGACACCATAAGGGCAGTATATCCGTCAGTCCATTTCCTCAGGGCCTCCACACTTCGTTCGTATTCACTCGAATATATCTCTTCCCTTGTGATTTTTTCGTGTTTCAGGAATTTTTTTTCCGGCTCTCCCGATGAGAGGATGTTTGCCATTCTGCCGAAAAATTTCGATAGGTAAGCGTCCTGTATTTTTTGCGAGATATACTTGCAGGCTTTTGCGTATTCGTACCCCCACTTCGAAGCAAGAGTATGGACCTGCTTGAAATATACCGAGGCTTCGTATTCCTCCTGGGCTCCGGCGTGATCGAAGATCCTGTCCCTTTCGATATCCGCCGTGGAAATCGCAGCCATATATGTGAGCAGGAATAGCGTGTCGTCGCTGACCCTTTCAACTACCTTCAAGCCATCCAGCTTTTTTCTTATTTTCTCAATGTCGAATTTTCTTACAGTTTCCGGGTTGCCGAACTTTTCCCCTATCCCCATATTGCCGATTCTTCTAACTATATTTATTATGTCACCCCCGCTTCCTCAATCCGGATCAGCATATCAAACAGGTCATAGAAATTGGTAATATTTGCCTGATGAATTTTCCTGAGGATTTTTGCCCTTTTGTCAAGTTCTGCATAGATCTTCCTGACCTGGTTTTCAGGAATTCCCATGCGTGGGGCAATCCTCTGTTCCAGCAGGTAGGAATTGTTCTTCCCTGTAAATTTGAATGTGTCAGTGGCAGGGTCCCATTTGAAAATGTCCATGAAATTGAAAGCCTGGTTTATGGAGTCATACCCCACTATTTCGTTTATGCTGAGCACCCTTCTGCCAAGCCCTTTCCCGGGTACGTTTACCGTACTCTGGATAAGGACCACGTTCAGGTTATCCACATAATTTTTCGGGACGCTAATAGGGTCTCCCGTGATCCTCTGGACCAGCTTTTCAACAGAGACGGCGTGGAATGTGGACATGACCGGGTGCCCTGCCTGCATGGCCTGGAAGGCAATGTTTCCTTCAACGCCGCGGATTTCCCCGATTATTATCTCGTTCGGGCGCTGACGCAGGGCTGCTTTCAGAAGGTCGAACATCGAAACCTCGGAGTTGCTTTCTTCCCTGGAGGTCCTCGTGACTTCCCGGGTCCAGTTCTTATGCGGGACCTGCAGTTCCGGGGTATCCTCGATGGAAACGATCTTGGAATTGGGAGGAAGAAAAGTGGTTGCCGCGTTCATCGTGGTGGTCTTACCTGATGCCGTTTCCCCGGAAACGAAACAGTTCATCCCTGCCCTGAGCATAATCCACATATACGCAGCCATGGTGTAGTCGAGTGTCCCGAATTCGATCAGTTCAAGGATCGAGATCGGGGTTTCCATGAACTTCCTGATTGTGAAGTTGCTGCCCCGTTTTGAGACATCTTCCCCGAAGACAATGTTGATCCTGGAGCCGTCAGGAAGTGCAGTATCAACAATGGGGTCCCGGTAGGTAATGGGTTTACCAACCTTTTCGGACACCTGTATGACAAAAGAATTGAGTTCCTTCATCTCCTGGAATGAGTTTATCGTCTTCAGGGCTGCAAAGACCTTATGTTCGACAAAAATCCTGCCAAGTCCGCTGCAGCTAATATCTTCTATGTTAGTATCCGTAAGCAGGGGCTCCAGTACCCCCATCCCCACCTTATCCCTGATCAGGAGATATCTAACGGCCCTGAATTCCTCGGACGTTAACCGGATTTGCTGCTTACTCTTATCATTGAAAGCCCGGCCGATATTCCTGAAACATTTGTTTAAGAGACCTTTTGCGTTTTCATCCTTCTCTCCTGATTTTGACCCGCTGCCCTGTTCTGCTTCTTCCCCACTATTTCTTTCCGTTTCTCTTGATTTTTTTCCCTTTCTCCTTTTTTGTTTCCCTGAGTTTTTTCCCTTTCTCCACCCTGCTTTTTCCTCTTCTTTTCTCCCTGCGTTTCCCTCTGCTTTTTCCTCTGCATTTCTCTCTACCGTTTCATCTACAATGCAGACCTGTTCAATCACTTTTTCCAGCAGTCTCTTTCTCTCTTCAGGGTCTTTCGTATTTACTTCCAGGTCCTGAACAACATCTACCAGCACTCTTTCCACATCTGTCAGGAGGCTGTTCACGTTCTGGAAAATAGAAGGTTCGATAGGGATGTAGTAGTTTCTCATGTCTTCCCTGTCCGGATAAATGTGGACTGCAAGCCCTCCTCCTATGGGGTAGATCAGGTTGGTGTACCTCTTGTTTTTCAAAGCCCTTGATATGTGGGGATAGAACTCTGGAATGCCGATTTCTTCGAGTGGAAGCCTGCACAGGTAGTCAAGAATGTGGCGGTTTTCTTCCCTGTCCACGAATTCCCTAAATTCGGGGGAAAGCCTTGCATACACTTGCTTTCGGGAACGTCCGCCGTTATCCGGGCCAGGCAGCGGGTCAAAAGGCAGAGCTTCCATTTAAATTCCTCATCCGGTTTTTTGTTCTCCTGCCGCCGAAATCTTTCTACCGCTTCTTCCGGTTCCTTCACTTTTCTCCGGTATGTTCAAGTCCCGGTTTTCAGGTTTCACTGCTGTATGTTTTTCAGTTTCAGCTACATGTTCTTCTGTCTTTTCTCTACTGTTCTTTTTATCCTGACAATTTTTTTTCCAATGCTCTTTTTT
>DUKH01000077.1:0-6262 GCA_013329415.1 Methanosarcinaceae archaeon
CGTTTAATGTAGATTCGTTTAAGGTACACAATATTCAGTTACAGTTTTGTCAGGCAATTTCCGTTTACATAGTTCCGTTTGCCTGGGGGAGAAGAGGGGATTGATCACATGAAAATTACGGTATTCAGCGGGAGCCATAAAGGGGGGGAAGGCAATACCCTCCTTATGGTGGAGGAATTTTTGAAAGGGGCAGGGGAGGCAGGGGCAGAGGTCGAAAACGTCATCCTTGCCGAAAAAAAAATCCGGTACTGCAAGGGGGACTTTGACTGCTGGCTCAAAACTTCCGGGAAATGCACGCTCCATGATGACATGGAGGGCCTTATCCCGAGCTTTATGGCATCGGACGTTGTGGTGTTCGCATTTCCGGTCTACTTTGATAATATCCCGGCACTCATGAAAACTTTCATCGATAGGCTGCTTCCTATCCTTTTGCCCCACTTCGTGGAAGATGGAGAGGGGGGGTACAGGCACGGCAAACGCTTTGAAAAGTATCCCAAAATCGTTGTGCTTTCAAACTCCGGGCTTCCCGGACTTGCCAATTTCCAGGTCGTGAGCCTCTTTTTCAGGAGGTTTGCGAGGACTCTCCACACTGAAGTAATTGGGGAAATCTACAGAGGGGAGGGGGAAGTCCTGAAAGTCAAAAACCTCCTCGTAAAACCCCTCGTCTCAAAGTACAAAAAACTCCTGCGCGACGCGGGCCGGTCTATTGTGGAGAATCAGAAAATTTCCGACGAATTGCGGGAAAAACTTGAAAAACCAATTGTCCCTGATTATCTTTACATAAAATTCGGGAACGAAGAAATGGACCGTATGATTGAGAGAAATGGTTAAGTGGGGCTTAAAAAGGTCCGGGGAAAAACAAAAGACCTGAAAAAATAAGAAGGTTTTAAAATATATTATCTGCTTTATATACATCCCATGTTTTAGAAGAAGAAAAAGGTTTTTGCGGGAGGCAAAACCTTTCATTTCTCTTTTTATTTGCCTTCAACAAGATCTCCCAGGTTATGCACCATGTAGGGGGCATTGCTCCTGTTTATAAGCTCCTGGCAGACTTCCGCAGGTTTCCCGTCCATTACCAGTGCCCCGTTTTCTATCAGCACGGCCCTGTGGGCGACTTCCCGGACGAAGTCCATGTGGTGGCTCACAAGGACTATTGTGGTCCCGAAAACTTCATTGATCTTTTTCAGGGAGTTGGTGACGTCCCTCAGGGTTACAGGGTCAAGGTCCCCGAAGGGCTCGTCGAGAAGCAGGTATTCGGGGGAGGTCGCAAGGCTGAGAGCGATGAAAGCCCTTACGTGTTCTCCTCCGCTGATCTGGTAGGGGGTCTTGCCCAGGACTTCCATTGGCAGGTCCAGGGCTTCAAAGACCGGTTTTGCGTATGTGTCCACATCCTTTACAGGGACATAGGGGAAAAGCTCGGAGTAAATCGTTTCCGGGAGGTTCATTTCTCTAAAGAATGTGTCTCTTTCTTCCGTCGACATATCGGGCAGCCTGTATATATTGTCCAGGGTCTCGTCCGATATCCCGATATCCTGGGCCTTTTTCCTGGCATACTCGATAGCTCCTATCCTTTTCATACTGAGCCTGAAGCGGATCTGCTCCCTTACCGTGGAGTGGGGGGACATTGAAAACTCCTGGTTCATGATGCTCATTACCCTGCGGAGTTCTATGCGCTTCTTGGTGTAATTGATAACGTCAACCCATTCCCCGTTGCAGCTGTACTCAACTGTCCCGCTCTTTGGTTTGACCAGCCCTTCCATGATCTTTATGAGGGTTGTCTTCCCGGCTCCAGAAGGACCTACAAAGGCTAAGATTTCTCCTCTGTTGACTTCAAGGGAAAAGTCTTTGATGTTCAGGACTTCTCCCATCCGGATCAGAGAATAGCGTTTGGAGATATCCTTTGCCCGGATGCAGGTTTCCCGGGATGTAAGGGTCGCAGGTTCTTCCCTGGGCTTCATATCTTTCCGGAAGTTTTTGAGCACGGTGGTGGGCTCTCCGTCTGCTGCAATCTTCCCGTTTTCCAGGAAGATCAGCCTGTCGGCAAGGTAGGCATGGATTTCCGGAAGGTGGGAGACCACGATAATTGCAATGTCGAGCTTCTCCCTAAGGCTCTTTATTACGTCGAGGATTTCCTGTTTTGTGTCCGGCCCGGTCATTGTTACGGGTTCGTCCAGGAGGAGGACCCGGGGCTTTGCGGCAAGCTGCCTGGCCATGACGACTCTCTGTTTTTCTCCCCCGCTTAAGAGGTTGGTGGAATGGAGGGCTTTTTGTTCAAGCCCCACGAGTTTAATGTACTCCATCGCTTCTGCATAGAGGTCCTCGTATTCAGGGGCATCCGTGGCCGGGAGCGCTTCATGGCCAACTTTCAGGTAGTAAAGTTTCCTTATCACATTCTCAATTGCGGGGCCGTTCCAGAGTCCGAAGTTCCGCTGGAGATGAATTGCGGTTGCCCTCTTCAGGATCCTTTCCCCTTCCTTCCCCGAATCAGGGGTCACTGTTTCCCCATCCACTTCCACACTGCCTTCCTGGAAGGGCTCGACCCCTCTGATGATTCTCAGAAGCGTTGATTTTCCGCTCCCGCTTCGACCTGTAATCCCGAGGATTTCCCCGTCCTGTACCGTCAGGTCGATATTGTCCAGCACCCTAATGGTTTCGGAATTGACCTCATAATCCTTTACCAGATTGGAGATTTTGAGCATGTTATTCACCTTTTGAATGTTTTCTGGGTCTATCTGGGTGATGTTCGATGATTATGGTAAACTCACGAATTAATCACACTTTTAAACACCAATTAAATGCATCTCGCTTATTTAGGAAGTGTTACTTTTTACTGTTAGGACTATAATATCCTGTGATATTCGATAGTGTTATCAGCGTCTGTCAGGGTGTCTTCTAAAACCCGGACCTGTCCGGATATGATTTTTGCTGATATACTAAAATAAGAATGCAATATTACCTTTAAAACTATTTATTATAATCGCCTGCTGTATACTCGGATGCCTGTTATATAAGTGGAGGCCTGCTATATAACTGGATGCCTATTGTATCCCACATTCGGCTGGTGGCTTGTATTTTTTCTAAATAGCTTTTCAAGATGGCGTTTTTTCCATAATTTTGAAAGAACATCCCGTGTGTGTAGGTCCCATATACGTGTTCTTACCTATATATGAACCGAGATTTCAAGTATATGTAAACATTATCAAAAGTTTTAACTTAAAAGTCGTTAATTCAAAAAAGGCATCATGAAAAATGTTTAACTTTTTATGTCTACCTGGCGAATATAGGTTGTATGCTCCGAATCCTCCTGTTTTCCAGGAGTTTTGGCGTTTTCACTCTTTGAAAAACTGCCCAAAAAAAGTATATGAAAATGCTTCCAATGTGATTTTTAAAAAATGGAGGTGAGCCGTTTCCCGGTAGCTAACCTTTCTGTTTCAGGAAAACCTTCCAGGTCCTCATCCCTTAATGGCAGCTACGATTTCGGCCACCTTTGCCGCAACGTCTTCTACTTCCTCGACAATCGTACCCGTAACGATCATGTCCGCACCTGCGGCGGCGCAGAGTTTTGCGGTTTCCCCGTCCCGGATTCCGCCTCCCACGATCAGCTTGCTGTCTCCGAGTACTTTCTTGACAGCTCCTATCATTTTCGGGTTGACGGGCGTGTGAGCTCCTGATCCTGCTTCAAGGTAGGTATAGTGCATGCCAAGGTATTTGCCTGTAAGGGCGTAAGCAACGGCAATTTCCGGTTTCTGCCTGGGGATCAGTTTTGCGTCCCCTACCCAGCCCACGGTTCCCCCCGGTTCGACCACGAGGTAAGCCATGGAAATTGGCTCGATTCCACTCCTGTACACAAGAGGAGCTCCGAGCACCTGGTTAGTGATGATATAACTGGCATCCCTGGAGTTCAACAGGCTCATGAAAAATACGGCATCAGCATAGCTACTAAGCCCGGCTGAACTGCCCGGGAAAAGGATGGTAGGTACATCTACCTTTTCCTTAATCTTTATGACGGTTTCATCCAGGAGGGTCCCGGAAGCTCCCGTAGAGCCTCCGATCATGATGGCATCGCTTCCCCCTTCCACTGCGGCAAGGGCGATAGCTGCTGCCTTTTCCGGTGTCTGGGACGCCGGGTCAATAAGGGTAAGATGAACTTTTCCGTCTTTATCAATAACTTTCTGGAGGTGTGCTTCCACCTGCAAAAAGGATCATGCTCCCTTGGATTCCTTGGATTTTACGCGAAGGCCTTCGTAGCCACATTTCCTGCAGCGGGTCGCCCTTACTGCGTTTCTGGCATTGCATTTCATGCAGATCTTTTTGTTTAGTAACCTTTCTTCTGCTTCTGGGAATCTAGCCATTTTTGTCACCTGCTATTATTTTTTCATTCTAAGTACGGTATATAGCCCGCTTAATGGATGTTAAGGCATATAATGTTTTTCATTAAAAAATTCCGCTGTCTTCAGGGGCAGTACCCCTTCTTTCTCCTTTTCCTTTTCTTTCTTCCCTTCTCCCTTTCCTTCCCTTTTCTTTCTCTCCGGTTTTTCCTTCCGCGACTTAAAGTTTATTTATTAGTTATGTTGTTTATTCCCCCCTGCTCTTATGCTCTTAATGATGGATTATAGACGATGCAAGTTAAATTCTGGATTTAATTGAAATCCGGATTGAACCCTGTATTGAATTAAAATCCTGATTGAACCCTAAATTGAATTAATATCTGGATTAAATTGAAGTTAAAATTGATTAAGTCAATATTGAAATGACTTAAGGTCGAATTTAGATTTAAATGGTTAAATCTTCCGTATTCCAGAAATGGTGATTGTTGTGGCGATTCATCCGATAGAATACCGTTACGGTACCGCAGAAATGAAGTACGTATGGAGTCAGGAAAACCGGCTTTCCCGGATCTTACAGACCGAGGCTGCCCTTGCCCGGGCCGAGGCTGACATGGGACTGATCCCTGCCGAGGCTGCTGAGATTATTTCTGAAAGCATTGGTCTGGTGAAGGCTGAGCGAGTAAACGAGGTAGAGGCTGAGATCCACCATGATATGATGGCTGTGGTCATTGCAATTTCCGAACAGTGCAGGGACGACGCAGGAAAGTGGGTGCATTTCGGGGCCACCTCAAATGATATTCTGGACACAGCGACGGCACTCCAGATAAAAGATGCGATTGACATCCTGGATGATAAACTGAAAATCTTACTCAAGGTCCTTCTTGATAAGGCGGAAGCTCACAAGCATACGGTTTGCTGCGGGAGGACTCACGGCCAGATCGGGGTCCCTACAACATACGGGCTCCGTTTTGCTATCTGGGCCTCCGAAGTCGCAAGGCATCTGGAGCGCCTGGCTCAGCTGACTCCGAGAGCCACTGTCGGGCAGATGACCGGGGCTGTCGGGACCCAGGCTGCGTTTGGGTCCGCAGGGGTTATGGTCCAGAAACTCTCTATGCAGCACCTGGGGATTGGTTCGGTTGACGTTTCCAACCAGATCATCCAGAGAGACCGACATGCCGAGTTTGTGATGTGGATGGCAAACACTGTTACGACTCTTGATAAAATCGGCGTTGAAATCAGGTCTCTCCAGCGCAGTGAGATTGCGGAAGTAGAAGAAAGCTTCGGGAAAAAGCAGGTGGGTTCTTCCACCATGCCGCATAAGCGAAACCCCATCAAGTCCGAACAGATCTGCGGGCTTGCAAGGATCGTGAGGTCTATGGTCGAACCCGAACTCCTGAACAACACTCTCTGGGATGAAAGGGACCTGACAAACTCTTCCTGTGAAAGGATAGTCTTCCCCGAAGCCTGCGTGTTAACGGATCATATCATAAAACTCGGAATCAGTGTGATCGAACATTTGCGCTTCTATCCCGAAAACATCCGTCGGAACCTTGAACTTCTCCGGGGCCTGAACATGGGGGAAGCCGTCATGATAGAACTTGCAAAACGAGGGGTAGGCCGCCAGGAAGCCCATGAACTCGTCCGGGCCTCTGCAATGAAAGCCCACGAAACCGGGCAGCACTTCAAAAACGTGCTTCTGGAAGCTCCTGAAGTCGCAAGATACCTGAGTGCCGGGGATATCGAAAACCTTGTAAACCCCGACAAATATATCGGAACTGCCGTAGAACAGGTCGAATCCCTTGCAGTGAAACTGCGGGAGGCTTACGACCTCTAATCTTTTTTTATTTTCTTTCCCCAATCAAAATCCAAAAAACCCCGTACAATCCCTAAAAATTCCGAAAAACTCCGTATTATTCCAACGAATTCCAACGAAT
>DUKH01000077.1:6571-10866 GCA_013329415.1 Methanosarcinaceae archaeon
CCAACGAATTCCAACGAATTCCGAATAATTCCAACGAATTCCGAATAATTCCAAACAATTCCAAACAATTCCAAACAATCTAAAAAAAGCTTTTTGCCCCTTTACCTTCTTTTTAACTTCTATGCGGCCCTTTACTTATCTCTTCTCTTTTTCCTTTCGGCGGCTGTATATTTTCGGGCTTTTCTATAATTATGTATGCATCGACGGCAATTTTTTCCCTTTGATGCTGAGCATGTGTACTCTCGGTTATTTATATTTTCAAAAATAAATATAAATACTTATATGTGATAAGCCCTCTTCTCATCACGTCTTCATAAAAATGGGTATATTGAGGCATCTTAAAAGGCGTTGCGTAACTTTAAAAGGTCTATTTGGGCTAGATGTGGTAGATTAATTACGGTGTGAAAGTGGATTAGATGCCTCAATAATTCCTATGTGAAGGTTGCATATATACTTTGTGTTCGTTCTGTGCACAACCATCCAAAACTATTCTCACTCTTTTTCTGATTCTTCTTCCCATGTTCACACTATTTGCTTTTCGTTCTCACTAATACTCTTTCCATGTCACAATTTCACCTTTTTTCCTGCATTTTTCACTATTCATCCCTTCTGTTTCCAATCTGTCTTTATTTCTTTTATTTTTCTCCTCCCTTTTGTTACTTCTTTCGGTTTTTTTTCCTGGTTTTATCGGGGTCTTATCGGGGAACTCTGAAATCTGCGGAAATTCTTTGCTTTTACCTTTTATATGGGGTCCAAAACCATTTTACAGGGCTTGAATCAGTTTTCAGGATTGGAATTGTTTCACAGGTCAGGGGGCAGTTTTTTCCCCGGGGTCTTTTGTACCCTGCTTTATGGTTTGCCTTATGGTCTGCCTTATGCCCTGATAGGGTTCCGCGTAAAAAAATAGGCGTAGTTAGCTCTTCTGAGTTAGTTATTATTTTGTATCTGTCTGGGTTTCAATGCCCTTTCTCGTGCAGGAGTGCTATTTTTATGTGGTGCTTTAAAAGGGATAGATAGCCCACTCAATTTTTATATTTCAAAAAAAATATGTGGCTTTATATGTGATGAATTGCCTTCCAAAAAAACGTTGCTTAAAATTGGGTATATTGAGGCACCTAAAAAGGCGTTGCGTAACTTTAAAATGTTTGTTTGGGCAAAATGTGGTAGATTATTTACGGTGTGAAAGTGGATTAGATACCTCAATAATTTCCTATGATGAGGTTGTTTATATATTTTGTGCTGAATATGCGCACAACCGCCCAAAACTCGTCAATTTCCCTTAAATTTCCTTAAATTTAGCCTGTTCTATTCTCCTTTTTGAACTGATATTCTATTCATTTCTTTCTCTTTTCTATCTCTTATTTCTATCGTTTTCCCATTTTTTACGCCCTATGATCCTGATTTTTTTCTTTTAATGCTCCTTTTCTCTCCATTCTCCTGACACACACTCACTTCTTGCTTTGCTTCTAAATAAAGCGTAATGTTTTTATATCGGTGACCCATGGGGGTTGCCCTATTCAGAGGGTCGATGGGGGTTCGGCCGGAAACCTGTTACCGGAAGTAAATCTTTTGTCGGATTCCGGACATCTCCATTGCTTTTAATACTGATTAAGGATTCTCGAAAACTTCCAGGTTTTCCCAGTTGAATTTGTCCCCCGGGCAGGCCCGGATACATTTCTGGCAGTGGGCCCCGTCACAGAGGTCGGTGCTGATCATGACCCTGTTTTTCTCGTCAATGCTGATGGCATCATTGGGACAGACTTTTATGCACTTCGGACACTCGGGACAGTCTTCGACAACCATCGAGAGGTATGTCCCCACCCTTTCGAGTACATGCAGCCCCTCTTCCCCCAGTACCGGGATGTCCCTTTCCACACGTTTTTCGATTATCGGGTTTTCCAAGGGGTCGCCCAGGACGGGAAGTCCCTTCTTTTTGAGGTACTTCTTGAACATTTTCATGGGCATCCCCTCTTCCCAGTAGGCGAGTTCGAGGACGTAAGCGTCGCTGAATTCCGGAGCAGTTGCAAACATCGTGTGGGTGCCTATGATCTTGTTTGCAACGTCCTGCAGTTCCCAGAGCCTATCTTCGGAAACAAGGATTTCCTTTGCCACGGTAAGCGAGGTGTTCCCTAGCTGGCAGATCCTGCCTGTGCCGTAGGGAATCAGCCCTATTTTCTGGGCTTTTACCGCGTCCATGTAGGTGCCTGCGGCTCCTGCCATGTAAGCCGTCTTGATGTCTTCCATTGTAATTCCGGCAGTCGCACAGAGGGTTATATGCCCCGCACGAATTGCTCCGATAGCCTTTCCGGCTTCTTTCAGGTCATGCTCCGAGAAAAGTATCTTATCCTGGAGGTGAATGATCCCTTCGGGAGTCTTGACTTTCGGAAGCTCTACAAGGCCTTTACTCAGCGCTTCTTCGATCAGGGCTATAACTCCTGTACCCGTAATCCCTTTGGCTTTGATCTGGCCCTCCTCGAGAATTTCTCCTGTTGCAGGGTCAACAAGGTCTCCGGGGACCGGTTTCATCTCTTCGCTCAACACATAGTTCCGGAGAGCCCCGTTTTCGAATTCTATGTCGGAGATCGTGAACGGGGATGCAAGGTTCCCGTGCTTTATCTGCTGCCCTTCCAGTGCAGGCCCGGCAGCCGCAGAGCCTGTGTAAATAACATCTCCTACTTTCAGAGCCATCTCGGCGTTTGTCCCGTAGTCCGTTGCAATCGAAATCTCATCCTTGTCAAGCATCCCTGATTTTACGATCAGGGCAAGGGCATCGGCCCCTACTTCGTGCTTTATTGCCGGGGGCACCATCACCTCGCATTTAAATTCCTCAAGCCCGGGGATTTCACTGCTTGGCACTATCCTTGCGTCTCTTTTCTGGTCTTCTATGTGGTATTTCTTTTTCTTCCGCTCCCCTGCGTAGGCAAGGTCTTCAATGGTAATCCCCTGGAATATGGACAGCTGGATGGGGTTCCCGCAGATGGAAATCCTTTCAAGTTCCCCTGTTTTCACATCAAGGGCCTGGAGCAGGTTCTTTACCGCATTCACGGAGAGTCCGTGGGCCAGGTCTTGCCCGTAGTGAATTGCGAAGTCCATGTGGTCCATCACATTCGCTCCCGGCAGGGGGTTCCTCAGTGTGATTACTGTTCTTTTGATTTCGTCCCGATCAAGGTCTACTTTCTGAGCTCTAAAACCGCTCGTTCCCAGGTCTACTGCAACTCCGACTCTCATACAATTCCCCCATTATCTGACTTTTTTCCGGTATTCCGGTGTGTTAAGTAAGTAGTTCACCTAAGTTGTTTGAAACTTATCAGTCGTTTGTAGTCGTCTGTAGTCGTTTATATTTGTTCGTAATCGTTTGAAATCTATTATGTGTATTACTTTGTAAATCGACGTATAAATACGTAGAGGTAATTATGGATGTTTATATATATTTTTAAATTCAAAAATGTATTTTTTCCGGAAACGGGGGATTTTAAGAGGTCATAGGTTCATTATTCCCTTCTTTGAGTGCAAAATTTTAAAAAGGGGGTCTTATAGGTTCTTGATTCTGCTCAGAAAGTCCGGGAGAGATGAGATGTCCTGTCTGCATGTCGGAAAAAAATACATATCAGTAGGGATACTTTTATAAATTACTAGCGTGTTGTATGGTTGATGAGCTAGTCCGGGTAGCCCGGCGTTACCTGTAACCCGAAATCGCCGATATGCGGGGGACGAAGCCAATGGAAGGTTTATCAAAGAGGTTCGAGCCTGGGATCTCAACTGAGAAGCCCCGTCCTGCTTGGATGTTGCTGGTTTGAGGGCTTGCTGGAGAACAGGTCTTCCTATCTTTACTGCGGAAACCGGTCGAGGCCCGGAAGGGAGCAGACTTACCGTGGGCAACCATCGCTTGTGGGGTTGCGGGGTGGAGGAGAGGTGCCAGCCCCCTGGGATCTCCGAGGTGTATCGACCTGCGGCGTGCTCATCACTAAACACCTTTAATCGGTTAATTCAAACCTTTCAATCTATACATAAAAATCTGTAAAAATCTTAATGTGAAGTAGATGTGCAGTTTTTGCAAACTGTTTTTTCTCCGGAAAAGGTTAAATATCTGAAATGCCTTTAAGGAAAACGCGTCTTCTAAAGCCTGAATGACGAGATAGCCAAGCCCGGTATGGCGCAGGATTGCTAATCCTGTGATGCTTCGCATCTCGGGGGTTCGAATCCCCCTCTCGTCGTTTTTCCTTATTTTCGATCTTTTTATCTACGTCCTCTCTGTGTTTTTGTTCTAAGTATTCTCCTTTTCCCTTTCCCTTTCC
>DUKH01000077.1:11274-13800 GCA_013329415.1 Methanosarcinaceae archaeon
TTCCCTTCTGCCTCTCCTCCTTCTTCATTCTATTATTCGCGAAATGTGCAATTTTTTATATGTGATGCTCTTTAACTTTACATGGTCAAAAATTTACGTATAGATAGTATTTTATAGAGAACGCCCTTTATGCCCACATATTATAAGTATCACTCAAAGTTTGTATAAATACTATTTAAATGCTAAATTAATAACTGGCCGCTGACAGGTGGCTGACAGCAGAATAAAATATTTTTAGGGCATAATTACTTTGAATTCAGGCGTTTTTTAATATGTTTGTTATATTATTGTGAATTTACCGTTGATGGAAGGAAATGGGGTGCAGCAAAAATGGAACGCATATCATCGGGCATACCTGAACTGGATGACAGACTTAACGGTGGCTACCCCAAGGGTAGGGTAATCATGGTTACCGGGAGTACCGGTACGGGTAAGACCATCTTCGGCATTCATTTCCTTTACAGGACATGCATGGATGGTAGGCGCTGCGTCCTGATCGCAACCGAGGAGCTCCCCGAAGATATCATCAAGCAGTCGGAAATGCTCGGGTTAGGGCTTTCAAGGTTCTATGATAATGGTCAACTGGTTATAGAAAAGGCATTCCAGAACCGGTCCGAGAAAGTCCAGACCTCCAAATTCGGTTTCACTCCCGAGGGCCTGGAAATCGAGCTTCCTTCACTTGCTGAATATGTGCCTGAAGGGACCGATGTAGTTGTTATTGATAATCTCGGGGTTTTCACCCTTCGTCTTTCGATCCAGGACTTCAGGGACCAGTTCGACGCCCTTAACTTCATCCTCAGTACAAAAGAAGGTTGTACCGCCATGTTTGTCATAGACGAAACCGCCTGCAAAATGACCCGGGGCCTTGCAGAGTATTCTTCCAGCGGCTCTCCCAGGCTCGTGCTGGGTGAAAATCCCTATACCGGCAACCTTGAGCGCCATATCCATATCCCGAAAATGCGAAGAACCTGCATCAAACTGGAGTTGATAAGGTTTGAAATCGGTTCGGGTGGCATCATTCTGCTTTAACCTTATTTTTTCTGATTTCATCATTCTGCTTTACTTCTGCCGTTGTATTTTTTCAGGGCCCGGATGTTCCGTGGGATACTTTTCGAAAAATTGAACCTTGATTTAAAACCTTTCCTCGATTTAATTCAGGTTTAAATATTCCTGTTCTCTAAGCTTCCGAAAAAACCTCTTATGTAAAATTTTTTACAATATAGTGGCTTCCATTCCGGAAATTTCTTAAAAACTTAAATATCATAAACAATAATTAAGGACAATACACATCTTCAAAATATTATAAATCACAGGAAATGGTAATTTCCAGGTCGGACTAAAAATGATTAAAATAGTTACATCTTGCAGGCTTCATCTGACTCTTATTGACTTAAACGCGGAGATCGGAAGGGTGGATGGAGGGGCAGGCCTTGCACTTCCGACTCCCAACGTCACGCTAACAGCTGAAAAAGCAGACGAAATCCGGATCGAAGGTGCGGAGTCTTTTACCGATCGTATGAAAAGGGCTGTTGAAGCTGTACTCCCGGAAGGGGAAGGTGTGAGGATAAATGTTGAGTCCCTCATTCCCCCCCATGTTGGGTTCGGCTCCGGGACCCAGTCTTCCCTTTCGGCTGCTGCGGCCGTGAACGAGTTATACGGGCTCGGGATGAGCGTCCGTGACCTCGCATTTACCGTACAGCGGGGGGGGACCTCGGGAATAGGTGTGGGGGCATTTGAAAATGGTGGTTTCATTGTTGATGGGGGACACAGGTTCAAGGATAAAGGAGCTTTTTTACCTTCGGCTGCCAGCAGGGTGCCTCCGGGGCCCGTGCTCTTCAGGAAAGATTTCCCGGACTGGGACCTGGTAGTTGCCGTTCCGAATGACAGGGGGATGCACGATGAGGAGGAAGTGGCGGTTTTCAAAAAATTCTGCCCCCTTCCCATAGAAGAGGTCCGGGAAGTTGCTCACGTCGTGCTCATGCAAATGATGCCTGCTGTGATGGAAGAAGACATCGAGAGCTTCGGGGCAGCCGTAAACCACGTCCAGAACGTGGGTTTCAACAGGCTTGAACACTACGTCTGGCCGGATATCGTCAAGGAAATCTCGGCTTTTATGCGTACTCGCAGTTACGGCGCAGGGGTGAGCTCATTCGGGCCGGTTGTCTATTCCCTGGTGGACAACAAAGCTGAAGGACAGGAACTCCAGGCAGAAGTCCAGCAAATGCTCGATGATTCAGTCGGCGGTACAGTCTTCATGACAAAAGCCAAAAACAGCGGAGCGGAGATTTCCCGGCTTTGAGTCGAAAGTGGAGGTTTGAAATCCCATATTCAAACCTTTGAGGCCCTGGAAACCTGGCTGCCCTATATCGTAATAACGGGGGTTTTGGGTGGTTTGAACCGAAATGAGACTCTCATACAGGTTTTTTCATGAAACGTTTCTGCAAACTTAACTTTTTGTAACTTAACTTTTTGTAACTTAACTTTTTGTAACTTAACTTTCTGCAACTCAACTTCCTGTTACTCAAC
>DUKH01000077.1:14178-16921 GCA_013329415.1 Methanosarcinaceae archaeon
TTCCTGTTACTCAACTTCCTGTAACTCAACTTCCTGTAACTCAACTTCCTGTAACTCAACTTTCTGTAACTCAATTTAGTGGGAATGCGGGGGCAAACTGTCGTGTTCATGCTCAGGGATCCTGTGATACTCCTCACCTGAGGAACCAAGGGGGTCTACATGGACGACAGCATTTGAGAGGTAACCCAGGTCATGCAGCAGTCTGTGGCGCACTTCCACTGCAATGGCATGGCCGGCTTCCACCGAGAGTCCCGGGTCCACCGCAATGTTCACCTCGGCATGTAGCCTGTGCCCGAGCCAGCGTACCCTGACCTCGCTCACATCATCCACCTCCTTTATCGTGCCGAGTTCCTCCCTGATCTCATCCACGATTTCGGGGTCAACCCCGTCGAGCATACGGGACAAAACGGCTTTTCCCGCGTCCAGGACAATGTGGAGGATTGCAACGGTTATGAGCAGTCCGATAAGCGGGTCTGCAAGAGGGTAACCAAGCCAGACCCCTAGCGCCCCGAACAGCACGGCAAGGCTTGTGTACCCGTCCACACGGGCATGATATCCGTCAGCCACCAGGGCGGCACTTCCTATTTCTTTTCCTATGCCTATCCTGAATTTGGCGACCAGTTCGTTGCCTAAAAAGCCTATTATGGATGCGACAACCACCGCCCCCAGGTAATCCACAGGCTGGGGGGAAAGCAGCCTTCGCACGGATTCATAAGCCGCAACAATGGCACTGAATAAGATCAATAAAACAATTATGAGCCCTGCGAGGTCTTCTGCCCTTCCGTACCCGTAGGTGAAGCGCTTGCTTGGTTTCCTGCGGGCAAGAAGGAAGGCAAAACCCAGGGGTATCGCAGTTACGGCATCCCCGAAGTTGTGGATTGTATCGGCAAGAAGGGCCACGCTGCCCGAAAGCCAGACAATGACAATCTGAAAGAGCGCAGTAAGCATGAGTCCTGCAAAAGACCATTTGACCGCATAGAGCCCCCTCTCCGTGGAAAGAAGCTCCGGGTCTATCACGCCATGAGTATGGGAATGGGGGTTTCCAACGTCAGTTTCCTCTCCTTGGGGGAGTTTTCCGTAATCCCTCTCTCCTTCTAACTCCTGCTCTGCCAGCTCTACCATCTTATCTCACCATGTTCCGTCGTATTCCGCCGTGTCCCGCTTTTCTACCGGAAAACGATGCCTGATATCCCGGGAACGCTACGAGTTCTTCAGAACCACTGGTCCAGGGTCTGCTGCCGCCCCCCTGATGCCGCTTTCAGGCGTTCGAAAGCTTTTTCCACCCTGTCCTCTGAGAAGTCATGCTCCTTGCAGAGGAATTCGATCAGTTTATCATGGTCCGGTTTTTCCCACTTCAACTCGTAATCGTCCGTGGTCTCGGGAGAGGTAAAGAAATCCCTTATCCGGTCAAGGGCTTCGATTTCAACCTTTTTCTCCCTGAGTATGGCATGGATATCTCCTTGCTTCTTGACCAGTTTCAGGGCGGTTTTCGGGCCCACCTTCTCAAGACCTTTATTGTAGTCCGTGCCCACGCAGATTGCAATGTCTATTAGCTGCTGCCTGTTGATTTCAAGGGCCTTGAGGGTTTCTTCTAGTTCGATCATTTCGGGTTCTACGTCAACGTAAACGTTCTTTCCCGGAAGCTTTCTTTTTCCCGTAATCGCCAGGTTCCGGACAACCGCAGGAGCTCCGAAAAGGAATGAGTCGTAGTCCTGGGAAGCAACGAAATCCGCGTCTTTCTTAAGGACCATATAGGCAGCCTGGGCTTCGCCTTCGGAGGGTGCCTGGACCCAGGGGATGCCCATAATGTCGAGCAGGTACCTGGCGTCTTCCACAATATGCTGGTCGACCTTTGAAGAAGCCTGGGCGTATTTATAGGCAGCTTCCTGGTCTCCGGTGGCTTTAGCGGTCTCCCACTTTTCCCGGGCCGATTCCCTTACCTCTTTTCTTTTGTTCAGGGTTTCCGCTTTCAGGTCCGGAGGTTTGCCGTCAAAGACAAAGACAGGCTTGATCCCGGCTTCCACCAGGCTTGTGGTCCGGTAGAGCAGGCCTGAAAGATGGGAGGTTACCTTCCCCGAGGAGTCTTGCAGGGGATTTCCGTCCCGCTGGCGGATGATGCTTAAAAACTGGTGCAGGGTGTTGAACGCATCGATTGCAACTACACGGTTTGCAAGGTATGAGAGCTCAACCTTTCTTTTCTGGAGCAGGTCACCGATATCTGTACCCATGTTTTACCTCGTGTTTCCTCTGAATTTCCTTCCGCGCATATGTCACTTTATTCTGTGCTATGTGCTTTATTCTGTGCTAAGTATAGGTTATGCGTACTGAAATTTTATCTTTACCGCATCATTTAGTTAAGTATCTGTTTACCTCAATGGAACAGGGAAAGACTCTGGATAAAAAGACGGAAGGATATATCCACTCTGGAACGAAAAAATTGAAATATTGATTAATTCCAGAACTAAAGAATGAATGACAGATGCCGAAGGATGGGAAATCAGAAATAAATCGGATGAATCCTAAAAAACCGCGGGTAAATTCAGGACAAATCAGCAAGATCCCCCCTACTTTCAGTAGGGGGAGGAATGCGTCATCTGTACCATCTGAACTAATGTTGTACACGCAGCTCTCAGTCTCCTGCAATTTCTCTTAATGTTAACACTTGTAGTTATCATGTTCTCAAAAATATCACACAAAGTAAAGAACCCGCTTGACCGTTTGCCTCGAATGAACCCGATCCCCT
>DUKH01000078.1:0-11989 GCA_013329415.1 Methanosarcinaceae archaeon
GAACGCAAATATTTACACTTACATTATAACCACGGAAGACACGGAAAGCACGGATGGATTGTGCCCCTATTTCCTTTATTCCCTTTATTTCCTTTATTCCGTGTTCTCCGTGCATTCCGTGGTTAAACTTTCACTTGAGATTGGTGAAGGAATTTGGGTCTTTGACTATAGTCGGTATAAACTTTCTTTTTAATCCTCTTTTTTTCATGTGTTTCCTTAAGGCTGTAGTTTCCTTAAGGCTGTACCACGTCAGAGCCGATCTGAAAAGTGAATGCCTGAAGATGGATTATAATGCCTTTAAAAATTATAACGTGGTGAAAATATCCAATGGCACTGGAAATGTCAGACCCCCTGCGCCAGGAACATGGCCCTTTTCAAATCCCTCCCCCACGGAAAGAGCACCACAAAGCAGGTTATATAGATTTATTTCTATAAAAACAACCTGTAAGAAATAATCCAATCTATTAGCTCTTGATATTCAGAATGATTCAACCCTTCCCGGGATTTTGTCTCTCTACCTTTCATGATGATATGGCTCTCTCCAGGCGCCGGGGAATAAAAATGGCTCCCCGGAAGTGGGGAAAAAAGCTCAGTCAGGCGGCAGGCCGGACTTCAGAATGGACGTTAAGCTGGATGTAGGCCGGACATGTAAAAATCCCCGGAAACGGGAAGGACGGGAATATATGGGCCGATTTCCAGTGCTGAATTATGTGGATAAAATCCTGGTGGATAAAGCTTTGTCAGGACCGAAAATGGCAGGATACCGGTCCTGGCAGGCAAAAGAGGAGATATAAGCAAAGATATCCGGATTTCCCAATTGACAGGAGGAGGGAAATATCCCTGCAGTGGTCTCTGAAAGTAAGGCTCCCGGCCTTCATACGGTGAGATACGGTGAGTTTCCGGGAAAGGAAGGGAACAGAGTATATGATTCGGGCAGGGAAGCCGGGTTTAACATTTCAACGAGGGGGAGAACAGATAAAGGTGTAAATTGATGAAAGGAAAAAAGATTCTTGTCGTTGAAGACGAACACATAGTCGCAATGGGAATAAAGAGAATGTTAAAGAGCCTGGGGTATCAGGTTACGGGCATAGCTTCCACAGGGGAAGACGCAGTCTGCAAGGCTGAAAGCACATTTCCGGACCTGATACTTATGGACATCATGCTCAAAGGCAAGCTTGATGGACTGAAAGCTGCGGAAGAGGTCCAGGCAAGGTTCAATACCCCTGTGATATACATTACCGCTTGCTCCGATAAAAAGATCAGGGCACAGGCCGAAAAGACGGGAGCTTTTGGCTATATCACCAAACCTTTTGATGAAAATGAGCTGGCTGACAGTATTGAAACAGCTTTAAAAAACCACGAGGCTGAAAAGGAAAATAGTAGCATGAAGACATTTCCTGAAGTAATAATTTCCCTGCCCGCAGACTTAATTCCTGAGGGGCAATAGTTATCCCTGGTCGGCATCCCGGCTAACCTGAAGAAAAATTAAATAGGATCTCTGAAGCTGTAATTTCAGAGCCCTTTTTATGCTATCCTTTTCTCTTTTTCCGGACCTCTTTTTTGCTTTTTGTACTGTTTGTTTCAGTTTTTCAGTATTGAATCTCATTGTTCTTGATTCAGCAAAACATCTTTAATACTATTCGATAAATTTATAGTATTCAGGTGAAAAATAGTGTTTTAAATTTTATTGATTTACTTCCAGATTTAATGATGATTCGTCCTTTAATGATGATTCGTCCTTCAATAAGGATTAGTCCTGGATCACTCTATAAATTGGGTTTCGGGCTTTTGAATGTTAGGTCCTGAATTTGGTTCTCCCGGTACAATCATGGTCGTAAGCGATTACTATAAGGTTCTGGGGGTTTCGGAAAATGCCTCCGCGGAGGAAATAAAAGCCGCCTACCACAGGCTTGCCTTTAAATACCACCCCGATAGGAACAACAGTGCGTATGCCGAAGAGCAGATGAAAAATATAAACCAGGCGCATGACATTCTTTCGGACCCGAAAAACCGGGCCGAATATGACCGGGAAAGGAGGTTCGGACCTGGTTTTGCGGGCCGGAACAGTTACTCGGAACCCCGGGAGTACACCTGGAGGAAAGAGTATACCTGGACGTGGGAAAGGCAAAGCGGAACAGGCAGGACTTCGGGCAGAAAAGAATGGGGCAGTTATTCCGGAGGTCCCGGCAGCCGGACTTCGGCATCTGGCCGTGGAAAAACACCTGGCTGGCAGGCCGGAAGGCGCAATTCGAACCCTGGAATCCTGGATATAATCATACGCGTTCTCGGCATCCTGGCCGCCATCTGGATTATTCTTCTCCGGCCAATGTTGATTATTTTCCTTTTGATTCTACTTGCACTTATTCTTGCGTTCTGGGTCCTGATAATTGAAATACTTCGGGCGATAAGGGGTAGTAAGTAAAATTAGATCGTAAAATTCGATCGTAAAATCGGAAGCTGGGTACTTTAAACAGCAGGCGTTTTTAAAGAGACAGGGACAAGTCAGGACTTAAGTTCCCGTGCCAGCGTATCAGCCACGTTTTTCAGGACCTTGATTCTTGAATAGTACTTGTCATTGGCTTCCACGACAATCCAGGGGGCATAGCTTGTGCTGGTCTTCTGGAGCACCTCTTCTGCAGCGTCTACATAAGCTACCCATCTTTCCCGGTTTCGCCAGTCTTCGGGGGTGATTTTCCACTGTTTCCGGGGGTCTGCCATTCGGCTTTCGAAGCGTTCGAGCTGAGTTTCCCGGTCTATCTGAAGCCAGAACTTTAGGACAATTGTTCCCGAGTTTGCCAGGACTTCCTCGAACTCATTGATTTCCCGGTAGGCCCGCTTCCATTCATCTTCACTGCAGAGCCCTTCTATCCTTTCCACCAGGACTCTCCCGTACCAGCTCCGGTCGTAGATAGTCATGTGCCCGGCTTTCGGAATTCCCTCCAAAAAGCGCCAGAGGTAGTGGTGGGCTTTTTCGATGTCATTTGGAGCCCCTACAGGGACCACCCTGTAAAGCCTTGGGTTTAGTTCCTGAACCAGGCGGTGGATATCCCCGCCCTTGCCTGCCGCATCCATGCCTTCAAAGGCGATTACCAGAGAACGCTTCTGCCTGAAAAGTTCGTACTGGAGTTCGCGGAGGGTGTTCTGGCACTGTTTTTTGGATTCCTTATACTCATCGGATAATAGTGCTTTTGAAAGGTCGGTCTTTTCCAGCAAGGAACCGTTAAGGTCGAGGGTTTTGGAGGTCGAGATGTCCAGGTATTTGATGGTCTGCTGCCCGGGAGTCCTGGTAACTTTTTCTATATGTTCCCTGATAACCCGGATGACGGTGCTGAAGATTTTAAGGGTTGCAAATTTCCTGTCATTTGCTTCTACAATTGTCCAGGGGGAATGGGGAAAGTCGGTCATTTCCAGGACCTTTTCCACCACAGGCAAATACCTGGAGTATTCGTGAATGAAGTCAAGTTCCTCTCCGCCGGCATCTTCGTATTCGTCCACGATCAAAGGGATATTGTTCCTGCGGATTTTCCTGAAGCGTTCTTTCTGTTCCTTCTCACTGATATGGAGGAAAAATTTGAGGATAAGGTAGCCGTCCTCGGAAAGCTGACGTTCGAAATAATTGATTTCTTTCAGACAATTTACCAGGGCTTCATCAGAACTTTCTCTTCCGTACTTTTCGATAATTGCCCGGCTGTACCAGCTCCTGTCAAAGATTGCAATTTTACCCCTGACCGGGATCTTGGTCCAGAAACGCCAGAGAAAAGGTTTCAGGGCTTCCTCATAGCCAGGCTTCACCATTGTGTGGAAGTCATATCCCCTGGGATCCAGGGGCAGGATGAACCTGTTAATGTCCTCTGCAATCCCCGAGGCATGCCAGCCCTCAAACACAAGAATAATCGGGATCTTCAGCTCCCAGGCCTGGCGCTGGAGCTCTCCAAGTTCCTCCTCCAGAGAGTCCAGGCTGTCCTTATAATCTCCATTTTTCACGCTCATTGACAGGTCGATATTTTCTAGCATAACGGGTCTCGCAGGAAACTCTATGTAAAAATAACTTGTATATGGAGGGGTCCCACATCACTGTACATTTCGATTGATGAAAACTATTTGGAATAGGACATTTATCCTTAAATAAATGCTGATTGTGCATAATATACAAAAAACATACGGAGTAAATAGTCCTGCTATATTATATCCTGACATTATAGGTCCGACCGAGGGGCACCCGGTTAGGTGCAATAGGGCAATTGTATTACATGATTCTTTAATTATATTTGAGATATTATTATAGAGGATTTTACATAATATATTGAATATACAAGTCGTGTTGAAAATTTTGACACCTGGGTATTAAATAAGGCATGTTATGTATTTATGCACAAAAAATATTTTTTATATTAGAAATCAGGCAAAATATAGCAAATATGCGTTTCTAGGGGTTTTTGAATTAAATAGTCTAGTATATTCAAAGTGAGAGATGATATATAAATATAGCTTAATTAAAATATGATGGGTTTAGACAAGTAAGTCTTCAAATTGCCTAAAAAACAAATTGATATTGATTTATGTGAATTTATCGTTAGATATTTTAATTTATAGTGATTTGCGGCGATGTATCGGTACAATGATATATCTAAAAAATACTGGCCATCTACATTTTAGTTATATACAATAATATATGTAATATTTATGGGGTGCTTATTCCAAAGTCATTAAAAAAAATATTTGAATAAAACTATACAAAATATTGCATATGTAGAACATGTATAATCCAATATTTGAGTGGTATATTGTAAAAAAATATATTAAAAGCAAATAAGATGTGGTATACAATTAGTTACATATATTTTACAATATGTTATGTGGGTGCGTGGCTTACATGACCACATTCAAATATATGCAATTAATCATACATTAGCTACACAACATAATTGGCAATTGATTTATTTTTTCAAGGCAATTACACCTTAATAGAATAATAGTTAATTGGATACATGCTTTAAACTGAATACTACCCATGTATGTCATTTTTTGAAATTATAATATGATACACTTTAAAGAAATATATAACAAATAGTGCATATTAATATAATTTCACCCTAAATCATTACATGCAACATACAGCATATTAGTGATGTGTAATTATATAAATAGAGTTATTTTAAAAAATGGTTTAAATTTGCCTATATTTATATAATATTTTTTGACACGTTGACGCTAGACTATTTTGTAAGGAATGTGTTAGATACTCATATTAAGAAATAGTTAAACTTTCCATTAATAAATCATCGCTGATTATATATGCAAACATCTCAATCAAGCATATTCATATAACATATAGTAACTTCCTGGTTTTTGAAGGGGGATATATGTTTCTGAACTATTTTTCTTACTAAATAATGGGTATATCGGTAGGAAAGGGCATATTCCTATATGTTATGTAATAGCCGGGTTTGCAAAATCATAGATTTTGACCATCCAAAAAATCAATTCATATACACTATAAGAACGGCCTCCTGATGCAGGTAACGGATGCCTGATTTATCAGGAAAAAGACTCTAATTACCCATAGTAATTATATGTTGCTGGAATTATTACAAAAATGGATTTATGTTCACAAGCAGCCCAAAATAGAAAAATTCGTCTTGACGGAAATGAACCTGGGACGAAAGAAGTCTTTATTTTCTGACGGTATGCTGTATTTTTGCAAAGTCCACCCCTTGAAACTGGGTAAAATAAGCATATATTTATATATGGTTTTTCAAACCACATATGCTAGACTAAGACATTCATAAAGTAGTAGAAACATATAGGTTATGTTTGAGAATTTTACTAATTATTTATTGGGATATATGCTAATTTTTTGTATAATTAGTCATTTCATATATGTTTATTGCCACATATAATCAAAACATACTCTAATATACATAGTCAGATATAATTGTATATTTTAAAATAGTATGTATAAAATATTAATAAGATATTTTATTATTAATAGTCATTCTTGATTAAATATCTGCATAACTCCCCAATACAGAGATGTAATAAAATATTATTACACATAATTAAATCCCCCATTTGCCCGATTTATGGGAAATATTTCACCAGCCCCTTGTCAAAAAATAGTAATTGATAAAAAAATAGAGTAACAATTTATAATTCGAGCCTGAGCTCAAAAATTTCTTCAAATTGCTCATATTTTTTACGGGCGCGGTACAGGTACTGACGAATCGGAGCCTTTTCCCCGGCCCTTGCAAAGAGCGCTTCGATTTCCCCTTTTGAGAATACAGCCTCCAGTTTTTTAAGCGGTATGGCTCCAAGCCCTTCCAGGTCCCTGATTACCGGATTACTTATGGGGATCGGGACCGGCAGCAGAGAAATGGGAGTTTCGTCCACCCAATTCCATTCCGGGCCATATATGATCGCATAAAATGCCCCGCATGCAGTGCACTTTGTTGCAACTACGATTTCCTCTCCCGAAACATGATAGCTAATGCTAACCATTGAGGAATCACAATGTGTGCAGGTGCCGATTTCGTTTTCTTCAAGACTGTATGCAGGCATCCGGGTTTCACCCATGTAAAGAACGTTATCCTGAAGGTCATACCTGTAGTCCATTATTATCACACCTTAATATAGCCTGGAAGTTAGGGAGACCTCTGCGCAAGCTATTCTCCCCATACATTTCTGTCTAAGGTAATAAAACTATTAAAATTCATCCCTCTCAGGACCGAAAATAGGTAAAAGCACACACAGTTTAACTTTGGAATATGCAGGAGACAAAAGCAGTGGAAGAGGAAGAACTTATATTAAAAGAAGATGACTTCAATTAAATTCGGGATGAGGTCAGGAGGAGAATTTCAGGATTGTGCAGAGGATCGAGTCATGCAGGGGGTCGGACCAGATTTGTCAGAGGCATCAGGGGTAACTCCTCCGTGAATCGGTGCCGGTAACCCCTGCATGAGATATCTTTATATAGAAGTTACTCGAAAGTTATTGAGTGTAGGGGTAAATATATATTACAAGTTTTCAAAGATTGGAGGGTATTTTAAGGCCAATTTCTGGGTTTTAAGCCATATGATAGCTTTTATAAAATACGGATAAAAAATAAAAATATAGAAGTATGATTACTTTGTAGGCAAGTCTCCTAAAATCCAGCAAATATGGTATTGGGGCGTAAAAAACAATATATCGAGGGAGGGCATATATATACATTAGAATTAATGGGATCAGTGGTAAAAATATAATTATCGAGCAAGTAAAAAAATTTGTAATAATCCCCATCATAACGAATTAATTTACAAACCTATATATAGAGTTAAAACTGACATAGTTTACTGTATCAGTAGAGGTGGTAATACATGGGATCCATCCGTTCCAAAATCAAATCTAGAGTAGAGAAATTTATTGAAGTAGATTCCACCGGCTATCGAAGAGCAATTTTGTGCATCTTTATAAAAGTCAAGAAAGCAACCATTGACGAACTGCATGAAATGCTTGGAAAAAAATACAATGTTTCAAGGAATATGGTTGCATCCATGGTGGGATATATTCATTCAAAGCTCGGGATACTGAGGTCTCGCAAGGAGTCCTATAAGACCCCGATGGTATACACTCTGCGGGAAGAATATCTGGATCTGCTTATGAAAGTCGTAAATACGGCACCTAAGCCGTCAAGTGATGCAGTTACATAAAGCTTGCTGCATAAATTTCAGATTGCCACATAAATTTTGATTTCATTCTAATTTTGCTGATGGACTATGTCACTTGTTAAAAACGCCCCAAGAACAGCAACGACTATTATTGTCCGCTCGGATGCAAATTCCCGCATAACTAAAACAAGAAATCCTTACGATGCCCTTATGAGGCGCATTTTCCAGGAAGATGCCACTGCCCTGAGAGGCAGGAAGTTCTTAACCATAATAGAAGAACGGCAGGCTGCAGGCAACCCGGTCCGGACGGAAGAATGGGAAACAATGCTTGAAGAACTTCAGGTTGGACGTGCCTCTTTTTATGCCATGCGCAACAAGCTCCTGGGAGCAGGGCTCATCTCCATAAGCAAAGGGGAGTACAGGCTCTCAGGTCAGTTTTCCAGCGACCTGATGGACATGGCCCGCTGGTGGTGGACTGCTGTCCTGGACCAGAAGGAAGAAAACCTTTAAAGTAAACCGTAAAATTTCATAATGTAAGCCGAAAGCTATATATACAGATTTGTCCTTTAGAAGATACGCTCAGGGGCGCTCCAAGGCGTGCCCGAGAGATAAATCAACGAAGCCCGGTAGTGTAGTGGTCAATCATGCGGGACTCTGACTCCCGCAACCTCGGTTCGAATCCGTGCCGGGCTACTAACTTTTTTTGTTAAGTAAAACCCTTCCACGAAGCTTTAATCTTGTTTATTTTCTATTTTATTAACTGTCTACATTATTAACTGTTTACTTTATTAACTGTCTACATTATTAACTGTTTACTTCATTAACTGCCCTACATAATTAACTGTTTACTTGGTTCATTTTCACCCTGGTTTTTTACCCATATTTACCCATATTCATTCCCCCAATTCATTCTCACTTATTCATTCATATGAAGAAGCAGCCCGAACAACAGAACTTACTTATATCAGGGCCATCAACGGTTATTCAAGGGTTGCAAAAGAGGATAACCTGCTTTAAAAAAGGCTGAAGGGTAAAACCCTGCCTGTAAGCCTTGAGCAATCTAACGCGTCCTGCCAGTATGTTGAGGGAAAATCAGTGAAGATATGTGTAACAGCCGCAACCGGAAGTCTGGACTCCACCATGGACCCGCATTTCGGAAGGGCCCCTTATTTTATCATTGTCGATCCTGAGACAATGGAATTCGAGGCACTTGAAAACCCGGGCGTTTCAACACTGGGTTTGGGGATACAGGTAGCCCAGAAAATAGCAAAGAGAGATTTTAACGTACTGCTAACGGGCAAAATCGGCCCCGAGGCTTTCAGGGTCCTCTCTGAAGAAAATGTCATGGTGGTTACAGGGGTCAGCGGTTCGGTGACATCCGCAGTCGAACAGTTCAAAAAAGGTGCCCTGAAACCTGCCGATGAACCCAGCTGGAAAATTTAAATAATTAAATCCTTTCAGATTTTTGAATCTCATTGCCAGCTCCGGTCCGGGATTTTTTAAAGGCCTTTTGCTTCCCGGGGGCAGGCAGAAAATATGGAAAATCCATTTCCTTTTTGTATAATTCTGGAAAATAATCCCCGGGCTTTTTTGGCGCATGTCTCGGATAAGGACAGTTTCAGGATGATACAGGAAACTGTGGAGTTTCCGTTTGAAAATAAGTTATATTCATAATACCTTTTATATCGAATCACCCGTATAATGGTGAAAAGTCCGAGATCCGGAAAAGAATTAGCCGATTTGTAGAAAACTCCAAAATTTGTCCCGGGGCTTTTGTGAAGGGCCTGCCGGATAAGGACAAGTCTTGTCCGCGATGGGGGGAGAGGGATTACGGGGGAGGGGAAGATCAACAAACACTAAAATGATTAAAACTTGAGTTCAGTGCGGCATTCGTGATTTTCCTCATACTTCTGCCTGACCGTAGTTGCGGTTTCTTCTCCGAGTTTCCCTTCCACGACCCGAAGGAAGATAACTATGTAGTCAGGGGGCACACAGCCAAGGCTCTCTTCCCCACTCAGGATAAGGGAGACGAGGTATTCCATGTCCACGGGGGAAATTCCGCTGACCCTTCGATGGAAATCGATGGCGTCTTTGGAGTAGTGGTTTGCCAGGGGCGGAAGGATTGAGCGGTAGGGAACTCCCGAGCCTGAACAGAGCAGGTCTTCGCATTCGGGTGCAAGTTTTTTCAACAGGTCGATGTCTTTTTCGGAAAGAATTCTTGCCATGATGGATCACTTCCGGAAAAATCCGGACATAATACCCGGATCTAATAAAGTATTTTAACGAAATGTGTTAAGGAAACGTGTTAACTGAAATGTATGAAAGAAAATCTTGTCTGAAATATTTTTCCCAGCAATATTTTATTCGGAACTTTTCCGAAACAAAAGATGATTCTATTTCCTGCTATTTAAAAAATAGTTTTTCTGCCATACTTTTGTCTTACTTTCGCCTTATTCTTTCTGCCTCACTTTTGCCTTAATTTTTTCTGGAAATTATGCTTTAAATCCTGGTGCATCCAAATAATACGGTAAATACACGAAAAAAACAGGGGAGTGATCCGGGTGAAGAAACAGGTGATAGTTGCAGCTCTGCTTGCAGTTCTTTTTGCGGCATCCGGTGCTGCATGGAGCCCTGAAGACTGCGGGGACTGCCATTCGGCCGAATACCGGATGTGGGAAGAAACGGACCATACCGATTTGATAAATAAGCTGGGAAAACAGGTGCCTGACATCGAGTCCTGCAAGGACTGCCACAGTACGTCCGGGCTTCAGAGGAAGTGGGACAGATAGTACGCAAATGTTGATGTCAAACCTTCGGCCTGCGAGGTCTGCCACGGGCAGCCGGAAGGGGGGTATGCGGCCCATATCCTGGATCCTGAGGCAGTGCAGCCGAAAGTTGACCTCTCTGCAGGCCTCTGTGAGAACTGTCACGGGGGCGCATCTCATGGGGCAGTCATAAAGGAATGGGATGAATATGCCAGCCCCGGTTTCGAGATGGAGGCCATGCTAAGCCATTCCGAGCCCACGGATGTTGCCGAGCCCTCCGCCCCGGACAACGGGAAGTCCTGCGTTTCCTGCAAGAGCACCGACGGGGCTATCCCTAACCTTGCTGCCCCGGAAGTTTATAACCTGAACGAAGATGCCCTGCCTGAGCCGGAAGCCGTGAAGGAATGGGGAATTACCTGCACCGTCTGCCACAACCCGCATACTACAGCCCTCAGGGTGGAAGATGAAGTACAGCTCTGCGCCAACTGCCACAACGGGAGGGAGGCAGAAGCTGACGGTGCCCCCATGGAATACTTCTACCCAAGCTGGGAGATGTACAGCAGCTCGGACTTTGCAACAGGAGTCCATCCCGTGGAGCTGACCTGCACGGACTGCCACATGGCGCAAAGCCCCGTCGACTCCGGTGCAAATGGGCCTGCCGGCCCTGACCATACCTTTGACTTTGACCCGGCACTCCTGTCGGACCCCGAAACCGAAAACGGGTGTTACGCCTGCCATGAGGAGAACCTGGCTTCCCTGGTGGCCGAAAGGCAGGAAAACATCTCCGGAGAACTCCAGGCTCTCGGGCAGCTTGAGGTAAACGCCGGGGAAGCCCTTGAAACCGCAAACGGTACGGAAGCCTATCCGGAACTAGAAAAAGCTTACAACAACGCCCTTTTCCACATAGCCTATGTCGAGAACGACGGGAGCCTGGGGATTCATAATGTGGATAAGGCAGCCATCCACCTCGAGACCGCTAGGGGGCTGCTGGAAAATGTTACTGAGGCCACAGGGACAGGGGCAGGAGAAGAGCCTACTGAAGAGCCTGAAGGTCCTACTTCCGAAGAAGTGCCCGGCTTTGGAGCAGCAATTGCATTTGCAGGGGTGCTCGGGGCACTTTACCTGGGGAAAATGAAAACGCGGCCCGGAAAATATGTAGTATGCTGCGTAAAGATGGCCCTTACAACCGAAACCAGGAATCACAAACAAAACAGAAACAAATACAGTTTCAATAAAATTTTATTGAATCCCTTTTTTCTTTCTTTTTGGGAGGCTCCACCAGGAAAACTGGTGGAGGCAATTTTTGAGCGTCCGGATTGAAAAACAGTTTCCGGGCTCAAGGAAAGTATTTCTCGGGCCAGGTGGAGTATTTCCCCATAATTCAGTTTCTCTTTAATGCACCAGGGGTTATATTCTTCAATTCCACCGGCCCCATATTTGAGATTTTGATTAAATATTTCCGTTAAACCGGATTTAACTTTTTGATTAAATTCTTTGAATTAATATTTGAGTGAATATTTTGAGTGAATATTTTCAGTTCAATTTTATAGTTCAATTTTATAGTTCAACTTTATAGTT
>DUKH01000078.1:12353-15031 GCA_013329415.1 Methanosarcinaceae archaeon
TAGTTCAATTTTATAGTTCAATATTACAGTTAAATTTTATAGTTAAATTTTATAGTTCAAGGTTCATGAGGTCTTCTGCCAGGATTATTTCCCCGTCAAAGTTCCCTTTCAGCCGGTATATAGATTCTCTTTCGTGTCCCCGCATTTCGGGGTAGAAGTGTGTCAGGCAAAGACTTCCTATCTCGTCCCTGTACTCGTCCAGCATATCGGAGAGGGTCGACGGGGTCGTATGGTTCGTGACCTTCATGCCTGCGGGAAAAGAGCATTCATGGATAAGGAGGTCGGCCTCGACTGCCAGGTCCAGTACGTCCCTGCAGGGCTCCGTGTCCCCGGAGTAGACGATTTCCCCTTCCCCCGACATTAGCCGGTAAGCCAGGGTCGGGACACTGTGTTCGGCAGCCGCGCAACTGATTTCGCAGTCGAACCCCTCGGGTACGAACTCCTTTCCAGGGGAGCACTCAATGACTTTCACGTCCACCTCCTCGAGAATGTACTCATAAAGCCCTAGAAGGTCCGAGAACCAGTCCTCAGTCCCCTCAGGCCCGTAGACCCGCATATCGGTTTTTCCCCTGAGCCAATTCGCCTTCACGAGGCAGAGCAGGTCCGCAACATGGTCCAGGTGAAGGTGAGAAAGCAGTACGGTATCAATTTCCGTATGCCGGACCCCCGCTTCTAAAATCCGGTTCAGAACGCCGCTTCCACAGTCGATAAGCAGAGGCTTTTCCTCAAACTCTACAAGTACTCCTGACTGCACCCGACCCTTCTGGGGGATCGCAACTCCTGTGCCAAGAAATGTAATTTCCATAAACTAAAGAATAAGCTTTAAATAATTTAACTTTATTTAAGGAATGCTCGTATTAAGGAGTTTTTGCGGCTAAAAACAGTCAAGCTTTTTTCGAAGAGCGAGGGTTGCCCAGCCCGGCCAAAGGCGCCGGACTTAAGATCCGGTATCGAAGGATTTCGTGGGTTCGAATCCCACCCCTCGCATTTTTTTAAAGGGATATAGGTAAGTATGATTTTTTTTGTACGCATTTGTGCAAGAGTTCTGCACAACCCCAAATTTTCAAAAGTTGCCTTCATCAAAAATAGACATTCTCTTTTTTAAAAGTTTGTCCAGAAAAGAAGTCAAATTTTTCGAAGTTATTGTAGAGTTGCCGCACAACCTATTTTTCACAAGTTACCCTCCTTAAGATCAAGATTCATTCTTGCAAGTCTTGATGGAGTTAAGGTTCTAAGCTTCCCGATAACCTTTCACTTTTTTCTAAAAAAGGTGCCGATTTCAGGTAATGAAGGCAAAATCTGCATACGGTTCCTGATCTAAAATCGACATTTAGGTTAAATGAGTATTTTTTAGACTTTTTTGTTCAAATTCCTCTTTTTCCTGCCTTTTTTGCTTCAGTCTTTTCTTCCGTCTTTGCTGGGCTGTAATTTCCTCCGGTCATTTTCTCCCACATGGCCTCGCCCTCTGCCTTATCCCCCTCGGTCAAAGGGGCCGCCGGACTGAAGATTACACCCTCGCTGGTAGCTATAAACCGCCGCTGGGGGTCTTCTGGATGCAGATCTATTCCTTCCTCGTCCGGCTCTGCCATCCTGGGCCACATCTTATCCATTGCAGCCTGAGATTCTTCGTAAGTCATGCCTTCCGGGTCTACCCACTTGGGATCCAATTTGCGCCGCCTGGCTTTCTGCTCCGCACTCATGCCGGTTTTTATGATTTCTGATATGTTAAAACCTCTTATATTATGGAATTGGAATACTCATTAACAACCTTCTTGGCTCCTGTAGGCTTTAGCCTGAGATTGTAATTCTCTGTCCTGATAAAGTATTTACTTCCCATAGCTCCACTTTCAACCAAGTTGATAACTGCCAGATCCACAAGAAACCTGAAAGGCTCCTAAGTGTCATAGGCTAAACTGTTATATTATGTCGTGACCGTTCAAAAGAGGAAGCTTCATTAGGAATCGACCCCCTTCTTTTTTAGGATTTTTACGAAATAAACAATGGCGATATACATGGACCATAGCAAAATGACAAAGGACGATTTTGACAAAATTCTTTACACATGTCTTAATGAGGAAACTCTTCAATCAATAGTTAATATTCCGGGTGTTTCTGAAATAATATCCCAACATTTCAATAATGATACACTTCTTAACGAGGAAACTCTTCAATCAATAGTTAATGTTCCAGGCGTTTATGAAATCGTATCCAGGCATTTCAATAATGATATACTTGATGTGTGGGAGTATGAGCAGTATATAAAGGTTAAAGAGATTGTAGAAAGAATCGGGTTGTGGAATCCAGAATTCCAGCGAACCATAGTACTGTTAAATTTACTGAACGAATTAACTGAAATTCTTTACGATACCCTGGATCTAAAACTGGACAAATATGTTAACCTTCGAGCACTTCCAGTAAGGGAGTTCCACAAAGAAACTGTGGAGAAATATTCAGCATACCCTATCTGGACATGTGATTTTGAAGGGTCCTGTCTTGTTGGTGAGGAAAAGTTTGAAATCGAACCTATCGATTCAATTCTCCACCGCTTTGGGGATGAGTAAATGCTTCAAATAAAAAAGTTTATAATGATCGATAGGAATTTACTTTCTAATTGTTAATGTGGTTTATAGTCCCGGACGTAAATATTTACACTTAAATATAACCACGGAAGACACGGA
>DUKH01000078.1:15393-16697 GCA_013329415.1 Methanosarcinaceae archaeon
TGCTTTCTGTGGTTAAACTTTCGCTTGAGATTGCGGAAGGAATTAGGGTCATTAATTATAATTGGTCTTGAAAAGTGTAATTAATTCTCGGATTCATTATAATATGAAAAACAGTATCAATTGACCAATTTCAAATGTCATGATGATGCCGAAAATAATGTTAGCGTGATTTGAAAAGGGGGAGCTATGAAACACTTCATTACAAAAGACACGCCTGTTACGGAAGAAGCGCTTAATGTTATCGCCCATTTGCCCACGAAAAGTCTTCCTGCGATAGTTGAAGATGAATTCTTCTTTAAACTGAGCGACAGCAATTTTATGCGTATAGCAGTATTACTTGCTCAAAAAAGCTATGATGAGGGGGGCTGCCCCATCGGGGGCGTCATCATCGATAACAATACGCGCCGGATTGTCGGCAAAGGGCATAATACGCTTGTGCAGGACAACGACCCTTACAACCACGGGGAAACTTCAGCAATACGCGATGCGGGACGGCAGGACTTCAGCGACACCACGATATTCACCACGCTCAGCCCCTGCGACGTCTGCGCCACCTTGATATATATGCGCCAGTTCAACCGCGTGGTAGTCGGGGATGTTACGAACGCCTCGGGCAATGAACAGATGCTGCGCGAGAAGGGTGTCAAAGTCGATATCCTTGAAGACCCTGTGGGAATAGCATTGTATGCGAAATATAGGGCCGAAAAACCGGAACTTGATATGGAAGATTGGAAAGGCCTGGCTGCCTGTCGTTAACAAGGCCCTGCCGGACTATATGTAATAAAGGAGCCTATCTTCTTTACTTTATTGCACGGAGCAAAAAACATAATCCCATACCCGGCATCACAATTAGCCAATAAAGAAAATAAATTGCTATGAGACCGTCACTAAAAGACGCTTCGTGTGAGTGCCTTGATGAAAGTTCCCAGACTGCAAAGAGAAGGGAAAATACAGAAATAATACTCGCTATAGATGAAACTGCAAGATATGCTTTCATTGAGTCTGGATGTCTGTGCAAAGATAAAAAGACCATTAACGAGAAGGGGGATAGTAACGCCAGGAGTGTTATCACGAGAGGTGTTATGAGGTACCTGTAGTCACTAAGAAGGTCTTTACCACTAACTTCCCAAAAACTTACGATAACCAGTAAAAATAGTGAAATACAAAACGGGACTGCCAGATACCATCTTGGTAATACTTTTCTTGCTTCCAATAAGAAAAGTACGGAACCGAAAAAAGAGATCGTGCTCATTAATTCCAGCAGGACGAATTCATCTTTACCAGGCAGCAAATGGAACACATTG
>DUKH01000078.1:17048-45029 GCA_013329415.1 Methanosarcinaceae archaeon
ACACATTGGATATAATTGCGACCGCAAGCATAAAGATAACAGACATCAATGCCATCGCAATTTTCATCCTCATTAAATCGCCCCTATGAAGTAGAAAATCATGTAAAATCTTATAATGCCTGGATTTTCGATATAAAACTCAGTTGAATATACAAGGTTTAACTACTTATAATTATTATGACTTCAATTCTGCAAAACAGTAATTGATTGAAGAATTGGTCAGGCTTTTCATATTTGCCTTCAGACTTAAAACCAAAATTGCCGCCGAGTAACATATAAATAAGGGATGTGGAGAAACTTAACCTGGGAGGGGGAAATTGAAATGGCAAACCGTACCGCCGACATATCGCTGCGCGAAGCCGCTATAGTCGCAGGGTTCGGGTATCTGATTATATTTATACTCGGCATCTCCGCTAATTTTTTTGTGCTCCAGAATCTTATTGTGCCGGAAGATGCTGCAGCAACCGTAAACAATATCACGACCAATGAGTGGCAATTTCGTCTGGGTATTCTGGCCTTTATTATTATGGTTATTTTTGATGTGGTGGTGGCCTGGGCGCTTTATGTTTTGCTCAAACCGGTAAACAGGAGCCTTTCGCTTCTTGCAGCGTGGTTCAGGCTGGTGAACGGGACTATTTTCGGAATCGCCCTGTACAATCTTTTTAGCGTTTTGCAACTTTTAGGCGGTGCCAGCTACCTGAACGTATTTGAAACCGGTCAGCTGCAGGCTCAGGTGATGTTATTTCTCAATGCGTTTAACGATACCTGGCTGATCGGCTTGATCTTTTTTGGCATTCATTTGTTTATCCTTGGCTGTTTGATTTTCAGGTCGGATTACATCCCTGGAATTCTTGGTGTCCTGCTGATAATTGCAGCTCTGGGCTATCTGATTGATAGTTTTGCAAATTTCCTTTTCCCCGGTTACGCTGACTACGAAACAATATTTTTGCTGATTGTTGTCGTACCCGGGATTATCGGGGAACTGTCGCTTACCCTGTGGCTTTTATTGAAAGGTGCTAAAATACCTAATATATAACGCTAAATATAATTAAAGCACAATTTAACATAAGCATCGGAATACCATAAACCAAACCGAACAGAACCCGGCGGGTTGGTGAACGCTAATGATAAAATCAGGCGGCTCTTTTTTCTATAAAGGACAGCGCTGCACCATCGGCGCTGTTATCCCAATCAAAGGGCTGATTTACATGGTCACGGCTTCTCATATCTTTCAGGGGGAAGGAGACCATTTAATTGTTGATGGGAAGGAACTCACTGTTACGAGCATTTTGAAAGCCTTTGATTTAACCCTGATAGAGCTTCCTCCTGACTGCGTGGTTGAGATAACCGAGCTTGGCAGCCCAGCCGAACTGGAGCAGGCTTTACTTGTCAATGATCTTCATGTTATCAAATGCAGGGTAGTTAATGCCGGAGCTTCATTGCTTTACCTGGGCTTTCGCTGCCGTGATCTGCCGGAGCCGGGAGATAGCGGATCCCCTATTCTGCAGGCGGGGAAGGTAATAGGGTTCATATCCTCAATAACGATGGACACCTGTATGGGAACTGCAATCTCATCTAACATTCTCCGCAGCCTGGGAGGATGACGAAGTTCCGGAGATAAAAACGGTATCGGTTTTCGTCTTTTGATTTGTGTTGTTTATTTTATGCCGTTTGCTTTATATTGCGGGAACTTCTAATATTTATCGGGGATCTATAAAATGAGATTTTTAGATATTGGTGTGGGAACATTTGGAAAATTGATTAGCACCAGAAGGTTTGACAGCCCCATCACGCCATAAACGCTTATGCGAATTATCCAAAAAAATCGGGAGTGTTGGAATTGGTTTCATCCACAGTTGTCCTTGCTTTTTGTCTGGTGGCATTTGCAGTTATTCACAGCCTTACGGCAAGCCTGCCTTGCAAACGCTTCGTCGTGCGAATCGTGGGTTCCAGGGCAGAACCATTGTATATGCCGGTATACAGCCTGATCGCATTTGTAACAATAGCACCGCTCGTCTATCTGCTCATCAAAAATCCGGGGCCGTTTCTCTACATAGTACCTTCTCCCTGGCGCTGGCTGATGGTCGGGGGACAGTTAACTGCTGCAATCGTTGCTCCCAGAGCTATGCGAGATGCACCTCACAGGTTCAAACTACGCTCACAGCTTGCTGCCCCGAAGACTCCTGATGCAGGCTCCCTGGATATCCGGGGCATTTACCGCTGGATAAGGGACCCTTTTCTGCTCACGGGCCTGATTATTATCTGGCTGACCCCCTTCATGACCGTCAACCTGCTTGTCATTTACATTTTGACAACCATATACCTGTTTCTGGGGTCCCTGCACTGGGAAACCAGGCTTGTGTCCCAGTTTGGGGACGAATACCGTGAATACCAGAAACGGGTTCACAGGATAATTCCCCATTCAGGGAGATATTAATAAAAAATTTTTATCCCCTCCGACTTAACACACCAACAACCTGTCTCTTCAATTCAGGCCCCTACTCTTCGGTTCGGGCCTCAGTTTTTTCAGTTCAGGCAATACTTCGCCTAACCTTTTTCCTGCATTATCTATAGAAAACCCACTCCATGTACGTTTTATTCCGCATAAACCAAACCTAAGTGAAATTAGCAGGTTGATGACAAGTTTATGATAATCCGGCGGTTCTTTTTTCTATAATGGAAAGTACCGTAAGCCAAAAGCGAAATCCCCACAAACAGCGGGATCAACTTTCATTGCCTCACACTCACGTTTTTCTTTGCTTGCCCAAAAAAAGTCATTTATATAACTCTCAAAAAGCAGTTTTTCCTGTGCCTACTCCACAAACCTTAGTACTTCCATCTTTTTTCCTCGTGAAAGCCAGGCCCTGATAATGCCGAACGACAGCGAGAGGGACCTTAACCCTGCCTCTGGTAAACCTCATATTTCGGAATACCTCCTATAAGCATCCGGAACCTTTAATTTTTCATAAATATCAAGACGATTCATAAAAAATTATATATTTTTATAAAAATTTGTAAATATATATTTGAACTGCTGATATAAAATTCGTTACGTTTTATAGGTATACACTCATTAGTTCTATTTAAAAGCATAATTTTTCAATATATATTCATATAGGGGCAAATATTATGGGAAGTAAAGAATGTATTGGGATTTATTTTTTAGTTACTTTACTTTTAATAAGCATAGGACCAGCATCAGCGGCAGATATTACTGTGAACAACGGTACCGGATAGGGAGTAGATGGTTCCGGATAGGGAGCAGATTATACCTCCATCCAGGCTGCCGTGGATGCTGCAAAGGATGGAGACACTATCATTGTGTACAGCGGCATCTATGAAGAAAATGTAGATGTGAACAAGGAACTGACAATAATCTCAGAATCAGGAAATCCGCAGGATACGGTTGTTCAGGCCCCCGGTGGGTACGGAAAGATCTTCAATATAACTGCAAATAATGTGACAATAAATGGCTTTAAGGTAGAAGACGGTGATCAGGGAATAATCCTTGATGGCGTTCAGTATAACAACATTAGTAATAACAAAATATCTTGCATGCATGGAATTGTGCTAGGTTCTTCCAGCAACAACACATTGCACAATAATAATTGCGGCTATTTAAATAGCATCCATCTTAATTATTCAAACAACAACTTCTTGAGCAATAACAGTTTTTCGGCTATGGAATTTTGCTTTTTTATGGAACACTCCAATAACAATATACTGATAGGGAACAGTATTGGTGGGGAACATCCCCTTTGGCTTAGATATTCCTGCAACAACACGATGAGCGATAATTCAATAATTGGGGCTTGGGAAGGAATCGATTTGTTATATTCAAGCAACAACACAATGAGCAATAATTCAATAGGTGGAGGTGACTTAGGGATCAGGATGTCACATTCAAACAACACCACAATGAGCAATAACTCTGTCTCAGGTATGTGGGGAATCGGGATGCATTCTTCCAGTTATTGTACAATGAGCAATAATACAGTCAGTACCCACGGCGGTGATGGTTTCGGTCTGGGTGACTCCAGCAACAACATATTGAAAGATAACACTGTAATCGAGGAGTGGGTGTCCGGTGATAGATCTCGCAGCTTCCATCTGAGGTCATCCAACAACAACATACTGACTGGCAACATAGCAAGACGAACAAAACTCGACGAAGGTTGGGGGAATATCCACCTCAATAATTCGAACAGCAACCTCATCTACAACAACTACTTCAACAGCCCCAATAACGTTTATGATGACGGGAACAACATCTGGAATATTACGAAAACACCGGGCACAAACATCATCGGAGGGCCTTTCCTTGGGGGGAACTACTGGTCGGACTACGCAGGTGCCGATACCGACGGAGACGGCCTGGGAGATACTTTGCTTCCGTATGATTCCGAAGGGCAAATAGCCAACGGAGGAGATTATCTACCCCTGGTAACACCAGCCGAGCACCCTGAACCTGCATCAATATATACCGTAAACAGCGGTGCCGGGTAGGGAGCTGATTTTACTTCAATTCAGGCTGCTGTGGATGCTGCAAAGGACGGGGACACTATCATTGTTTACAGTGGCACCTATGAAGAGAACGTAGATGTGAACAAGGAACTGACAATAATCTCGCAGTCAGGAAACCCGGAGGACACTATAGTTCAGCCTGCCAACAGTTCAGACCACGTTTTTCATGTTACAGCAGACGGAGTGAAAATTAGCGGGTTTGGCATAACAGGAGCCATTGGCACCGGGTGTGCCGGAATCTATCTTGAAGGAGTTGAATACTGCCTTATTGAAAATAACACAGCAAACTTGAACGAGTACGGTATCTACCTGATGGGTTCCAGTAACAACACGCTGAACAATAACACGGCATCAAATAACACCGCAGACGGAATCAATCTGGACTCTCAAAAAAGAGAATTAGAAGGCGGAGAAATATTAATAGTCGCAGTTTCCAGCGGCAACATGTTAATCAACAACGCTGCAAATTCGAACAACGATCGTGGCATCTATCTGGATTGTCGGAGTGGCCATAATAAACTTGAAAATAACAAAGCATCGAACAACGGCCAAGGCATCTTTCTGTATTATTCCAGATGTAACGTGCTGAACAATAATACAGCAAACTTGAACAGCGACTCAGGCATCTATCTGATTTCTTCGAGCAGCAACACGCTGAGCAATAACACAGCATCAAATAACACCGAAAACGGAATCATTCTTGACCATGGTGTGGTGTGGGTAGAATGTGGTGACGTTATAGGTTCCAGCGGTAACATACTAATCAATAACGCAGCAAATTCAAACAGCGAATCAGGCATCTATCTGTATTCCGACGGCAACACACTGAACAATAACACAGTATCGAACAACTACTACGGCATGCGTCTGGCTAACTTTGAGGATTATTTCGATTCGTATACCGGCGACAACACGCTGTACAATAACACGGTATCGAGCAACTACTACGGCATGCTTCTGGAGGATTTCAGCAACAATTTCATTTACAACAACTACTTCAACAACACAAACAACACATATTTTGAAGGCACAAACACCGGCAACATCTGGAACACTACCAAAACCCCGGGCACTAACATTGTCGGAGGGCCTTTCCTCGGGGGGAACTACTGGTCGGATTATGCCGGTGACGATACCAATGGGGATGGCCTTGGAGATACCTTGCTTCCATATAATTGCGAAGGGCAGATTGCAAACGGAGGAGATTATCTACCCCTGGTAACACCAGCCGAGCCCCCTGTACCTGCAACAATATATACCGTAAACAGCGGTGCCGGGTAGGGAGCAGATTTTACTTCAATTCAGGCTGCCGTGGATGCTGCAAAGGACGGGGACACTATCATTGTGTACAGCGGCACCTATACGGAAAATATAGATGTAAACAAGGAACTGACAATAATCTCAGAATCAGGAAATCCGGAAGATACGGTTGTACAGGCTCCCGGGTGGCACGGAAAGATCTTCAATATAACTGCAAATAATGTGACAATAAATGGCTTTAAGGTAGAAGGCGGTGATCAGGGAATAATCCTTGATTGCGTTCAGTATAACAACATTAGTAATAACAAAATATCTTGCATGAATGGAATTGTGCTAGGCTCTTCCAGCTACAACACATTGCACAATAATAATTGCGGCTATTTAAATAGCATCGATATTTCTTATTCAAACAACAACCTCTTGAGCAATAACAGTTTTTTGGCGATGGAATTTTGCTTTTTTATGCGTCATTCCAACAACAATATACTGATAGGGAACAGTATTCATGGTGAACATCCCTTTTTGCTTGAATATTCCTGTAACAACAAAATGTACAATAATTCAATAACTGGGTTTGACGGGACCAGTTTGTTTTATTCTAGTAACAACACAATGAGCAATAACTATATAGGTGGAGGTGACGCCGGGATCTCAGTGTCATTTTCAAACAACACCACAATGAGCAATAACTATGTCTCCGGGGATTACGGAATCATTATTGGTTCTTCCAATTATTGCATAATGAGCAATAATACAGTCAGTGCCCAAGGCCTTAATGGTTTCAGTCTGAGTAACTCCAACAACAACATATTGAAAGACAACATTGTGGTCGAAGATGAGCATTACTCTGCATGCTGCAGCTTCTATCTGGGATCATCCAACAATAACATACTTACAGGCAACATAGCAAGACAAACAATACTCGACGAAGGTTGTTGGAATATCAACCTCATTAATTCAAGCAGCAACCTCATCTACAACAATTATTTTAACAGCACCAAAAACGTATACGACAACGGAAACAACATCTGGAACATAACGAAAACACCAGGCACAAACATAATCGGAGGGCCTTTCCTTGGGGGGAACTACTGGTCGGACTACGCAGGTGCAGATACTGACTTAGACGGCCTGGGAGATACCCGGCTTCCATATGATTCTGAAGGGCAAATAGCCAACGGAGGAGATTATCTGCCCCTTATAATGCCAGCCGGCCCCCCTGCAGTATATACCGTGAACAACAGTACCGGGCCGGCAGCAGATTACACCTCCATCCAAGCTGCTGTGAATGCTGCAAAGGACAGGGACACCATCATTGTGTACAGCGGTATCTATCCAGAAGATGTAGATGTGAACAAGGAACTGACAATAATCTCGCAGTCAGGAAATCCGGAGGATACGGTCGTCCAGACATTCAAAATAACTGCAAATAACGTGACAATAAATGGCTTTGTGGTAAAAGGTTATTCTGGAATACGCCTTGATGGCGCTCAGTATAACAACATTAGTAACAATGAATTCTATCGAATCTCTCTGAGATCTTCCAGCAACAACACGGTGAGAAATAACAGTTGCGAGGGGGCATCAGATTGCTTCTATATTACTTATTCAAACAACAACTTGATAATCAATAACAGTTTTTTGGCTATGGAACTTGGTATTTATATGCTTCATTCCAACAACAACATACTGATAGGGAACAGTATAGGTGCAGGAGATCACGGTTTAGTGCTTTATTATTCTCACAACAACACGGTGAGCAATACTACAGTAGGTGCCTGCTGGGAACCTATAGGTCTGAGGTTTTCCAGTAATAACATAGTAAGCAATAACTACATGTCCGTCGCTGATACTGCAATTTTTCTGCATGATTCCTGCAACAATAACACAGTGAGCAATAACTATGTAAGGTCTGCTTCTGTCGCAATCAATCTGTGGTCTTCCAGCAACAACAACACAGTGAGCAATAACTATGTAGGTCATGCTTCTCCCGCAGTCAATCTGAGATCTTCTAGCAACAACAGAGTGAACAATAATACAGTAAATACCGGCTCTACTGCTTTCAATCTGAAAGATTCCAACAACAACGTTCTGAAAGACAACATTGCAAACAATGCTGATTTCGGAACCAAGTCCAGCTTCTGTCTGGAATCCTCCAATTACAATATACTGACCGGCAATGTAGCAGGAAAGAAAAAAATCCAAGAAGGTAAGGAAAATATCCACCTCAATAATTCAAACAGCAACCTCATCTACAACAACTATTTCAACAGCGCCAACAACGTTTACGATAACGGAAACAATATCTGGAACATCACAAAAACACCGGGCACAAACATTGTCGGAGGGCCTTTCCTAGGTGGAAATTACTGGTCGGATTATGCCGGTGACGATACAGACGGAGACGGCCTGGGAGATACCCTGCTTCCATATAATTGCGAAGGACAGATTGCAAATGGTGGAGATTATCTGCCTCTGGTTACGACAGCCGGGTCCACTCCTTCGATCCCGGCAACAGTCGAGTCTGAAGGGACTGATACCAGCCGGATGAATTATAGGACTTCTGCTTCCAGATCTGACTCCAGGCTCGTAACCAGATCCGCACCCGCACCAGATTCAACTGTCCTTTCTTTTGACCCTGAGACCGCTTTAGTAATCGAAGGGGAGGGGACCGAAATTCGGGTTATGGCAGACGAATTCCCTGAAGGGCTTGCGGGCTACAACCTGACTTTCAGCATTGAAGACCCGGAAATTGCGGAAATAACGGAAATCGAGTTTCCGGTGTGGGCAAACCTGACCGCCAGTTCCGACCTTCCCGCAGCTTCGGTTTACATGACTGCTTTTGACGGGGACGAAATGATCCAGGCAGGAGCTGAAAGCGTTATTCTTGGGAACCTGACAGTTTCCGGAAAAGCTTTTGGGAAAACAAATCTCACAATCACGGTGGAGGACCTGGATGATGATTCCGGAAACCCGGTAGAAGCTACCGTCCTTGAAGGCAGCATCGAGGTCAAAATGGCCCTTATTCCGGAATACGGAAATTCCCCGGAGAACCCGGATACAGTTGAGGGCTACAAAGACTTTACTGGAAATGAAGAAATCTCCTCCAGGAACCTTGAAATGCCCTACAGCATAGAATGGATCAAAGAAAACATGCTTGAGGAGTTTTTCGATTTCAACGGAGACGGAAAGATCGATTTCAACGATATCGTAGCCCTTTTCAAAACTGGCTAATAGGCTCTGGATCTGAAAAAAAGGAATTTGAATGCAAAGTTAGGGAGAAAAAGAGCTGGAAAACTCTTTTTCCTTCCTTGTTTTTTTATTTTCAGGAGCTTTTCCAGCCCGGATATAATACCCGGTTGAAAATTTAGATTAGGGGGCTCGATAAAGCAAAAACAATACCCTGGGCTTTATAGTCACCTGGTTTTTTGTGCGAATCTCGTATTTATAACGCAAAATTTGCATCATGAAAAAATTAATTTTTACTTTATTTATTAAGTCACTGTAAGGATTTTTTTAAATTTGTCATATGGAATTATTGGTCACTCCACTTACTATTTTTAGTCTTTTAAACATACTTCATGAAAAAGACTGTCGTCTTCGATTTCCCTTGTTTCCACAGGCATAAAACGATATTAGAAGGTCAGGTTGATATATTCTCGCAAAAAAGGGACATAAATAGCCAGCAGTCTCCGGACTGATCGACTTCGTTCAACCGGTCCTTTCCTCACATCCCTTTCTTGATCGGCTGTAGCACAATTAAGTCGTCTCAGGTCTGTTATTGATCTAGCACTTTAAAGGCCACAGATTTAAGGGCAGAGGCGGCCCCGGACCTCACGTTCCGGTCTTTATCGCCGGTCAGTATTATTAAGTCGTTTCTGGCCTGTTGTTTATCCGGTACCTGAGAAAGCGCAGGTTTAAGGGCAGAAGCAGCCCTTGACCTCACATTCCGGTCTTTAACGCCGGTCAGTATTATTAAGTCATTCCAGGCCTGCTGCTTGTCCGGTACCTGAGAAAGAGCGGATTTAAGGGCGGAACTTGCCTTTAACCTCACATCACTGTCCGGATCAGCGGTGAGCCCTATCAGGTCGTTCCATCCCTGCTGTTTATCCGGCAGCTGAAAAAACGCAGATTTAAGGGCGGAAGCTGCCTTTGACCTCACATCACTTCCCTTATCAGCGGTAAGTCTTATTAAGTCGTCCCATGCCTCCTGTTTATCCGGCGCCCGGGAATACACAGAAACAAGGGCTTCGGCAGCCCTGAACCTCACGGAAATGTCCTGATCAGCAGCAAGCCTATGCAGGTCTTCCCATGCCTGTTGTTTATCCGGCAACCGGGAAAATGCAGAGCCAAGAGTCCCGGCGGCAGCAGCCCTCACATCACTGTCTTCATCAGAGCTGAGCCTATGTAAGTCGTTCCAAACCTCTTGTTTATCCTGCACCTGGGAAAATGCAGAAACAAGGGCTCTGGCAGCCCTTGACCTTACAGCACTGTCTTTATCAGAGCTAAGTCCGTGCAGGTCGTTCCATTCCTGTTCTTTATCCGGCACACTGGAATACGCAGATTTAAGGGTTTCAGCTGCCCTGGACCTCACAGCACTGTCGCGATCAGCGGCAAGCCTATGCAGGTCATTCCGAGCCTTTTGTTTATCCGGAGCCTGGGAAAACGCAGATTTAAGGGCCCCGGCAGCCCTGGACCTCACAAAAACGTCCGGGTCGGAGCTAAGTCTGATTAAGTCATCCCATGCCTGTTGTTTATCCGGAAGCTGGGAAAACACGGAACCAAGGGTTTCGGCAGCTTTTGACCTCATGCCTTCTTCTTTGTAAAAGGTAAGTCCATGCAGGTCGTTCCAGGCCTTTTGTTTATCTGGCACTTCGGAAAACGAAGAAACAAGGGCAGAAGCAGCTTTAGACCTTACAAAACTGTCCGGGTCAGAGCTAAGTTCAATTAAGTCGTTCCAGGCCTTTTGTTTATCCGGCACCTGAGAAAACGAAGAAAAAAGGATGGAGGCAGCTCCTGACCTTGCAGGACGGTGTTGATTAGAGGTAAGTTCTATTATGTCTTTCCATGCCCTTTGTTTATCCGGCACCCGGGAAAACGAAGAAGCAAGGGCAGGAGCTGCTCTGGGCCTCACATAGCTGTTTCCATCAGAGCTAAGTCTAAGCAGGTCGTTCCATGCCTGTTGCTTATCCGGCACCCGGGAAAACGCGGAAACCAGGGCTTCGGCTGACCCTGACCTCACAAAGCTGTCCTGATCGGAAGTAAGTCTGTGTAAGTCTTCCCATGCCTTTTGTTTATCCGGAACCTGAGTAAATGCAGGACCAAGGGCAGAGGCGGCTCTATTCCTCACAAAACTGCTTTGATCGCCTGTAAGTCTGATTAAATCGTTCCAGGCCTGTAGTTTATCCGGCACCTGAGAAACCACGGGGCCAAAAGCGTAGGCAGCCATGGACCTAACCTCACTATCCTGATCCCCGGTAAGTCGGATTAAATAGTCCCATGCTTTTTGCTTATCCGGCACCTCGGAAAACGCGGAACCAAGGGCTTCGGCAGCCCTGGACCTCACATAACGGTCCGGGTCACTGGCAAGTATAACCAGGTCGTTCCATGCCTTTTGTTTATCCGGTGCCTGAAAAAACGCAGAACCAAGGAAATCTGCGCCCCCGGACCTCACAGAACGGTCCTGGTCACCTGTAAGCCTGAACAGGTCGTTCCATGCCTGTTCTTTATCGGGTAGTAATGAAAAATAAGATTCTAATTGCTTCAACGCCTTGATACGTTCTTCCGGATCTTTGCTAAGACATTGCTTGTGGATCTCCTCTTGATCTATCAACCGCCCAACCCCATAAGTTCCTATGCCGATAATGCTTAAAACGGTTTCTTTTGCTTCTAATCAAGATTCCCGGGATTGAGCATGGGTTAGAGTGGGAGAAATAGTTCGTTCTCTAATACTATGGTTTTTCCGGGTTTGCGGGGGTTAAAGTTCGTAAGTCCTAAATAATTTGGAAGTATTTTTAAACATAAAAAAATTTAAGAGTTTTGGAAAAAATCCAGGGTATAATACTGTGTCCAGCAAAATTCCATCGGCATGGCAGCCGACTTAATAAAAAAAGTTCGTAATTAGTGAAATTCCGGGAGGCGAAGAAAATGGATAATGGACTCATAAAACCAATAAAGGAAATTAACACATTTCATGAGTTATTGGAAACCCAAAAAAAAGTATGGGGTCTGGAAGATATTGATGTAGTTCCTACACATTTGTTGAAAGTAGTTTCAGATGAAATGGGTCCCAAAGCAGTCATTCTTGGGTATTTCCTGGATGACGAAATTATTGGTTTCACTCTCACACTTCCAACTTCAAATCCTCAGGAAGTGATCATGCATATGTTAGCCGTGGCAACGGATTTCCAGCGGAAAAACGTCGGATATAATTTAATGTTGAAATTGAGAGAACTGATGTTATCGCAAAACATCGATAAGATATTCTGGACCTTTGACCCTCTGGAAAGTGTCAATGCCAATCTGTACCTTAGAAAACTCGGGGGGATAATTACCCGACATTCTATAGATTATTATGGACCTATCGAATCCAGAATGCACTCCGGTTTTCCAACAGATAGGTTCATAGTTGAGTGGAATATAAGGAATAAACACGTAGAAAACAGGATAAAAGATGGCGGTAAAGGAAATTGCTCAAGTTCACAACTGAATTGCCCATATGATGACAGTGAGGTACAATTCGTTGAAATACCCCTCAATATCCAGGAGTTAAAGAAAGAAGATATTTCCGGAGCAATTAAAATCAGAATGGAAACAAGAAGCAAATTTGAAGAAATTATCGAAAAATCAAACTATGTCGGCCTGGATTTTATTTACGATAAAATTAACCGGAAAGGAAGCTATATTTTTAAAAAGCCTCTTTCAAAATAATAAAATCTCCCTGAATTCAACATCTCTTTTTATTTTTTTCCCCTGTGCGGGCTTTTTTGCGGGCGTCCGCACCAACAACGTTTATGATGATGGAAACAACATCTGGAACATTAAGAAAACACCGGGTACAAACATTGTCGGAGGGCCTTTCCTTGGGGGAAACTACTGGTCGGATTATGCCGGTTCCGATACTGACGGAGACAGCCTGGGGGACACTTTGCTTCCATATGATTCTGAAGGACAGATTGCAAATGGTGGAGATTATCTGCCCCTGGTATCACCATCCGGGTCCACTCCTTCGATCCCGGCAACAGTCGGGTCAGAAGGGACTGATACCAGCCGGGTGAATTATAAGACTTCTGACTCCAGATCCGGCTCCAGACTCGTAACCAGACCCGGAAACGCGCCTGATTCAACTGTCCTTTCGTTTAACCCTGAGAATGCTCTCGTTGTCGAAGGGGAGGGTGCCGAAATCCGGGTTATGGCAGACGAATTCCCCGAAGGGCTTGCGGGATACAACCTGACCTTCACCATAGAAGCCCCGTCAATTGCGGAAATCACGGAAATCGAGTTCCCGGTGTGGGCAAACCTGACCGCCAGTTCCGGCCTTCCCGCAGCTTCGGTTTACATGGCTGCTTTTGACGGGGACGAAATGATCCAGGCAGGAGCCAAAAGCGTTATTCTTGGGAACCTGACAATCTCCGGAAAAGCTTTTGGGAAAACAAATCTTACAATCACGGTGGAGGGCCTGGATGACGATTCCGGAAACCCGGTAGAAGCTACCATCCTTGAAGGCAGCATCGAAGTAAAAATGGCCCTTATTCCGGACTACGGAAATTCCCCGGAGAACCCGGATACAGTTGAGGGCTACAAAGACTTTACCGGAAATGAAGAAATCTCCTCCAGGAACCTTGAAATGCCCTACAGCATAGAATGGATCAAAGAAAACATGCTTGAGGAGTTTTTCGATTTCAACGGAGACGGAAAGATCAATTTCAACGATATCGTAGCCCTTTTCAAAACTGGCTAATAGGCTCTGGATATGAAAAAAAAGGAATTTGAATCAAGTTAAGGGAGAAAAAGAGCCTGAAAACTCTTTTTCCTCCTTTATTTTTTGGTTATCAGGATCCTTTTCATAGAGGGTATAATGCCCGGTTGAAAATTTAGATTAGGGGCTCAAAAAGGATGCTTAAAATTTCCAGACTTTCATACTTTTTAATCAGCATTGGTTTTACCACCTTTTTTTAAAGGCATATAGCTACCTCGTATTTTTTGTGCGAACTTCGTATGTATAACGCAAAATTTGAATTATGAAAAAATAATTTTTACTTCATTTTTTAAAGTTGTCGTATGCAATTATGGTCACTCCACTACTATTTTTAGTCCTTTAAGCAGACTTCATGGGAAAGCCGGTCGTCTTCGACAACCGGTGAGAGCGCCGGTACCTTGAAAGCAAATTGAAAAAAGGTTTTTGGGAATAACGACGAGGTAATTACATCTGATTACAGCTGCCCTGTCTGAGTTAAAATCGATCTTTTTTAGAATTATTTGCCCGGTCCCTGTGAAACAATCGACTTGTCCGGATTCAGGCCTATTCATCTTATCGCAAGGAGGTTCTATTTTTTATGAATCAAAGAATTTATAAGACTCACGCCAAGCCATTTCACATATATTCATTAAAAAGTATATAAAATACTAATATAAAATTCATTTTATTTAATATAATTATATATCCATCTTATTATCGGAAAACACTTCTTTCCAATCTGTTTGTACATTGAGGGATATATGATGAAAACTAAAGGAGAAATTGGGATTTATTTTTTAATCACTTTATTTTTCATAAGCATGGGAACAGCATCAGCAGCGGATATCACTGTGAACAACAGTACCGGACCTGCAGCAGATTTTACTTCAATTCAGGCTGCTGTGGATGCTGCAACTGATGGGGACGCCATCATTGTATTCAGCGGAATCTATACAGAAAATATAGATGTAAACAAGGAACTAAATATAACCTCGCAATCGGGAAATCCGAAGGATACGGTCGTTCAGCCCCTTGACACAAATGATTACATATTCAATGTAACTGCAAATAATGTGACAATCAGTGGCTTTCAGGTAGGAGGGTATATGTGGGACCCCTGGATATATCCGATGGATACCGGAATATATCTCGACGGAGTCCAGCATAACAACATTAATAACAATGATGTATCTGGAGAAGAACATGCAATCAGTCTGAATTTATCCAGCAACAACACGCTGAGCAATAACAGTGGAAGTATCACTCTGCGTTATTCCGATAACAACCTGTTGAACAATAACAGTCCAACAGGGTCCATTACCGCTGTCATTCTGCATAATTCTGATAACAACCTGTTGAACGATAACAATGTCACCAGCTCCGAGACTGGCATCCATATGGATAGTTCCGACAACAACATACTGATAGGGAACAGCATAGTTGCAGGCGATTATTGCTTGAGTCTTTATTATTCTCACAACAACACGGTAAGCAATAATACAGTAGGTCTCCCCATAGGGGGATCTGGTCCAGGTCCCTGTATGGATGAGACCATCAGCCTGGTTTTCTCCAGCAACAACACAGTGAACAATAACCATATAGGCCGAGGAGGTAACACCGCGATCGGTCTGAAATCATCCAGCAACAACACAGTGAACAATAATTATGTAGGCACCAGTGAAGTTGGAATCAGTATGAGATCTTCCAAAGACAACAAAGTGAGCAATAATACGGTCAATGCCTACGATGCTAGCTTCGATCTGACAAATTCCAGCAACAACGCACTTAATGACAACATTGCAAACGAGGATTATTTCGCACCAGGATCCAGCTTCCGTTTGGAATCATCCAGCAACAACACACTGGCCGGTAACATAGCAAACAGGAACGAAGAGTTTAGCATCTACCTCAATAATTCGATGGACAACCTCATCTACAACAACTACTTCAACAAGACCGGTAACGCTTATGATAACGGGAGCAACACCTGGAATATCACGAAAACAGAAGGCACAAACATTGTCGGAGGGCCTTTCCTCGGGGGGAACTACTGGTCGGATTATGCAGGTGCCGATACCGATGGAGACGGACTGGGAGATACCCTGCTTCCATATAATTCCGAAGGGCAAATCTCAAACGGAGGAGATTATCTCCCCCTGGTAATACCACCTGGTCCCATTCCCCCGATTCAGGCAACGGTAGATATCCGCCCTGGAATACTGAATCCGAAAAGTGAGGGTGAATGGATAACAGCATACATCGAACTTCCTGAAGGTTATGATGTTAATGACATTGAGATGTCAACAATCATGTTAATGGGGTCCATCCCTGCCGAAAGTTTTCCTTCAGGTGCAGGAGACTACGATAAAGACGGCAAACCCGATTTAATGGTAAAGTTCGATAGAAAAGAACTGATCTCTCTTATTGGAACCGGAGATGTGGAGCTTACGGTGACAGGAGAACTGACGGACGGATCAATATTTGAAGGGACTGATACCATCTGGGTGTTGCTTAAGGTTAAATGAATTAAGGTATGCTGGATAATTCATTCCGGCATTTACACTATTTTTTAAAAAAAGTATTATCCGGAAATTAAATAAAATCGGATACAAGCAGGAATATTTTTTCTTATGATAATCCGTGGATCTTAGAGTCTACGAAGCTCATTATCATGTGTTAAAAAATTATAATCCGGAAAGAATAATTATAAACATTTTGATATTTTTTCTATTTTTATAGATATATAAGTTTATGAAGTACTGATATAAATTTCATTCAACTTAATATAGATCCATATTTATATTTTACATTAGAAAAACATTAATTTCAATCAGTAATTATCCTGGGGGATTTTATATCAAATATAAAGATTTTATATCATTTTGTTTTATATTTCCTTTACTTTTAATAAGCATTGGAGCAGCATCGGCAGCGGATATTACTGTGAACAACAGTACCGGACCGATGGCCGATTTTACTTCAATTCAGGCTGCCGTGGATGCTGTAAAGGACGGGGACACCATCATTGTATTCAGTGGAATCTATACAGAAAATATAGATGTGAACAAGGAACTGACAATAATCTCGCAGTCAGGAAATCCGGAGGATACGGTCGTTCAGCCCCTTGACGAAGATGATTACATATTCTATGTAAATGCAAATAATGTGACAATCAGTGGCTTTCAGGTAGGAGGGTATACGTGGGATCCCTGGATATATCCGATGGATTCCGGGATATATCTTGACGGAGTCCAGCATAACAACATTAATAACAATGATGTATCTGGAGAAGAACATGCAATCAGTCTGAATTTATCCAGCAACAACACGCTGAGCAATAACAGTGGAAGTATCACTCTGCGTTATTCCGATAACAACCTGTTGAATAATAACAGTCCAACCGGAACCATTACCGATGTCTCTCTGCATTATTCCGATAGCAATCTGTTGAGAGATAACAGTGTCACCAGTGATGAGGTTGGAATCGGTATGGATAATTCCAATAACAACATACTGACAGGGAACAGTATACATGCAAGTGAAAATTGCATCTGGCTTCGCTCTTCAAATAACAATACTGTGAGCAATAATACAGCAGGTCCCTCCATGGATTCAACCATCATTTTGGATCATTCCGACAATAACATACTGACAGGGAACAATCTAGATGGATCTGAGATTTGTTTAGAGCTTGATTGTTCCAACAACAACACGCTAAGCAATAATACAGTAGTTTGCCTCATGGGTCCAACCATCGAATTGCGTTCTTCCAGCAATAACACAATGAGCAATAATTCAATAAGTGCGTTCGTCGGAATCAGATTATATTCTTCCAGCAACAACAACACGGTAAGCAATAACTATGTAAGATCCCCTGACGGCTCAATCATAATTTTATCTTCCAGCAACAACACGGTAAGCAATAATACAGTAGTTTGCTCCATGGGTCCAGCCATCGCATTGTACTCTTCCAGCAACAACACGATGAGCAATAATTCGATGAGTGGGTGTGAAGGAGTCAAATTGTTTTATTCCAGCAACAACAACACGGTTAGCAATAACTATGTAAATTCCTCTGAAGGCTCAATCCTTATTTTATCTTCCAGCAACAACGTGATCTATAACAACTATTTCAATAGCCAAATTTCCCTTCAGAACAACGCTTATGATGAAGGAAACAACATCTGGAATATTACAAAAACCGCAGGTACAAACATTATCGGAGGACCTTTCCTCGGAGGAAACTACTGGTCGGATTATGAAGGAATTGATACCGACTGGGATGGTCTTGGAGATACCCTGCTTCCATATAACTCTGAAGGGCAAATAGCCAGCGGAGGGGATTACATGCCCCTGGTAACACCAGCCGGGCCTGCTCCAGCTATTCAGGCAACGGTAGATATCAACCCCGGCGTCCTGAACCCGAAAAGCAAAGGTAACTGGATAACAGCATACATCGAACTTCCTGCCTGCTATGATGTTAGGGACATTGATGTGTCAACGATCCTGTTAATGGGCTTGCACCCTGCAGAAAGTGCTCCAGTAAATGTGGGAGATTGTGACTGTAACGGCATACCTGATTTAATGATAAAGTTCGACAAACAGAACTTGCTTCCTCTTCTTGATGCCGAAAATATGGAGCTTACGGTAACAGGTAAAATGATGGACGGATCAATGTTTGAAGGGACTGATACCATCCGGGTACTGATTAAGGTTAAATGAATTAAGGTATGCTGGATCCTTTCCGGCATTTCTCTATTTTTAAAAAAAATATATTCCGGAAATCAAATAAAATCGGATACTAACAGGAACGTTTCTCTTATGATTATCCGTGTGCCGAAAAATTATAACCAGAATAGAATAATTATGAATATTTTGATCTTTTTTCTATTATTCAGAATATATAAATTTGTAAAGTACTGATAAAAATTTCATTTTACTTAATATAGGTCTATCCACATACTCCATATTTGAAAAACATTCATTCCAATATGTAATTATATTGGAGGATAAATGACCATATATTGAAGACTGTATGAAAATTTGTTCTGTAATTTCGGCTCCCCAGAAATCTTTCTAAATAGAGAATCTCCATTAATTTGAACTGGATGGCCTGGTGTTCTTCTACCTATTTATTTTCAGCTTTTTGTAGCTGATTCAGCCAAGTTTTCTACAAAGCCAGAATTTTTACAACTTTGGGGGCATGATTTTTCAAAATCGAGAGGGTGGTCCAAATAAAAATTAGAAAAGTCATCTCAAGTGCTCTCAATTCATTAAGAGCATTTTACTACAGATTAATTGGGATTAACATTGGAAAATACACATATATTTCACCAAAAGCCTATATCGATAAATCGGAGAAGAATCTTATCGAAATCGGTAAAAATTGCTATATTACTCGAGATTGCATGATACTCTGCCATACTCAAGCATATCAAGGCGGACCATTAAAACTGTGGGGTTCAAATGAAAGAGGAAAGGTGAAAATCGGAAACAATGTCTTTGTTGGAGTTCAAAGCGTTGTCCTACCAAATGTAACTATCGGAGACAATGTAATTATTGGAGCAAAGTCGCTTGTTAGTTCAGATATCCCACCAAACTCAGTAGCAGTCGGAATACCCTGTAAGAAAATAAAAAACCTGGATGAAGCGATAACAAGTGGAAATAGTATATGAAACTGAGGTTGCTAAGATAAAATTTTTTATTATAACGGCTTTGTAAAAATCCTCAATTAATGCAAATTATTTCTCCAACTTTTTTGTTTGTGTTGGACACTAACAGTTTTAATTTTATTTTTTTTTCAACTTCACCGGTGGTCCTGTGAACAAAGACCTTAAAAGAACTCTCCTTGAGAAATGCAAAGAGATGGAAATACCCATGGTCGGGATAGCCAGCACGGAACGCTGGGAAAGACCTCCTTTCCTGCCGTGGATGTCGGAAGAGTTCTACCCGCAATCAATCTACCCTGAAGCAAAATCCGTGATCGTTATCGGGCTGCCGGTTAACCTCCCGGCACTGGAAAGCGCCCCCTCCATACATTACAGCGAGCTATATAAGACGATAAACATCCTGCTCGACCAGTATACTTACCGCCTGTCCAATTTTCTGACCGAAAAGGGGTATCCGTCCATTTTCATTCCGAGAGACGGGTATGGCTCAGGCAAGGTGCTTCTGGAAAAATCCAGCTGCCTTTTTTTCACACCGGCATGCAGCTCTCCTTGCAGGACTCGGGAATTTCGGGATAAATAATATGCTCCTCACGCCGGAGTACGGCCCTCGCGTGCGCTTTGCTTCCGTGTTCACCACCGCAGAGCTTCCTCCTGACCCGCTTCTTGAGGAAGGGCTCTGCACCCGCTGCATGCGTTGTGTGCACATGTGCCCCTCAAACGCCCTTGATAAAGACGATTACCCTGAAGGGCTGACCGACAAAAAAGCCTGTGCTACCTATAACCTCAAACTTGCCAGGCGTTACATATCTCCCTGTGGCATATGCATCAAGGTCTGCCCCGTGGGAGAAGACCGGAAACTCTACGGAAGGGAGGACGCTTCAATGTATGGCAGGGAAGACGAATTTCCGGAATACCATAAAGCCTGGAAGCACGTCAGGACCTATGGCGGAAAGTGAAGGCGCCGGAAGATTCGTTCTAAAAAAACTTTATTATTAAAAAATAAACTTGTCTAAAAATAAAATAATTATATATACTGTAAAGGAGTATTGTTGAATATCAAATATTTTACATCGAAAATCATAGAAAAAATTCAGGGGTCGGGGGACCCATGAAGAGGATAAGATTTTCGGGAACGGATGGAGAGGTCTGGAACTCTCCTTCAAAGCATAATTAATGCCTTTAATAGGGATTTTTGCCCTTATGTAACTCATCTCGAGATTACCGAGCCCCCAAAAGGAGCTATCTGGATTAGCAGGGAGGGAAACCATGGAAGGAGATTACATTCAGGATAAAAATTCAGTGATCGTAAGTGACAGAACTGCAAAAGATCCTTTCGCTATAGCGTTCAAGATCAGAGCGACAGACCGGGAGGGAAATTTTATTGAAGTCACTTATTAAATGCTAAGATTCCCAAAACCAGGGAATAAAAGACTCGAAACTCACTTTTCACTGATAGGTTACTGTTACTTTCTTCAGTGTTGGGTCATTGCATTGTTCCGGGATTATTTAAGACTTATTCTGACGTTAATTAATATTCAACTCCCTCCCTTCCGTCAACGTTTTTTTCAAAGGGGTGCTTAACAAACTTCATTTCGGTAACCAGGTCCGCCCTTTCCACAAGTTCTGCGGGAGCCCTCCTCCCTGTCAGGACTACCGTAGTCTCTTCCGGGATCTCTTCCAGCAGTTTAAGGACGTCTCCGGTCTTCACTATGCCGAACCGGGTTGCAAGGTTTATTTCGTCCATTATGAGGAGCCTTGGCTTACCCTTCAGGGCTTTCCTTGCAAATTCAAGGCCCCTCTCTGCCAGCTCATAATCCAGAGGTTCGGGGTTCCTGAAGTCTATGAACTCTTCCCTTCCGAACTGGCGGATCTCATATTCCGGAGCCAGCCTGTCCTTTATTTTATACTCTCCTATGTACTTCCTGCCCTTCAGGAACTGGACAATTACAACCCTGTAGCCGTGTCCCACTGCCCCCAAGGCCAGCCCGAAAGCGTTTGTGGTTTTGCCTTCTCCTTCCCCGGTATACAGGTAAACCATACCCTTTGCCATTTTCCCTCCTTTTAACATTAACTTTTGTTTGATAAAAATATATACTCCGAAGACAAATATAAGCAAGCAGAAAAACAGTTAAAAGGAAAGCAATTCGGGAAGAAAAAAATCAGGGGACCGGATTGGGGAAAACACTTGTGGGGTAGGCATGAGCCTGGAATATTTCAAAGGCCTTATTACCGGAACTTTCCGGGAATGGGTGGACGATAACGGAAAAACTTACAGCGCCGCCCTGGCATACTACCTGGTTTTGAGCCTACCAGCCCTCCTTTTACTATCGGTATCCGTAGGAAGCATCTTCTTAAAGTCAAAGGAAATCCAGGATCTCATATTCAACTCCCTTGAAGGAGTTGTCGATAATAGGATCATAGGGCTGGTAAATCTGCTTTTTGAACAGATTCCCGAAGTAGAATCCCTTTCGATAACCGCACTTGTCAGTTTGTGTTCCTGCTATGGAGCGCTAGCAACGTATTCCGGTATTTGAAGAATTTTCTTGAGCAAATTTGGGATGTCCAGTCCGCTGAAAACGGCACGGTTAGAGGCTTTATAAGGAACGTAGTCCTGTCCTTTATCGTGGTCATAATATTCGGAGGGCTGCTGGTAATCAGTATCCTCGTTGAAGGGATCTTATTCAGGAGTTCGACATTTTTGCAGGAATTCCTGCCCTTTTCCCTGGGCTTTGTTCAGTATACGAGTTCAATAGCAAGTTTTCTCATCCTTGTCCTGTTTTTTATGTTCATATACAGGGCACTCCCGGATACTAAACTTGATTTCAAACCCACTTTTATAGGGGCACTCGTAACCGTAATTCTCATAACCATAGGCAAATATGCCGTTGGAATTTATCTCCTGTACAGCGGAATTAATTCCCTCTACGGAGTAATCGGGTCAATAATAGGGGTATTCCTCTGGCTGTATTACTCTTCAATCATGATCACCATAGGCGCGGAGTTCACCAAAGTCTATTCAGAGTCCTGAAAATGGAGTTCTCCAAAGGCCCTCTGGGTCTTGAAAGACTTCGTTACCACTGAAATCCCGGATCAGGTTACACCTTAAAAGGTAGGACTCGCTACAGGCAGAACCCATTGCAGGCAGGACCCATCGCAGGCAGGACCCGTTACACGTAGAGCCCATCGCGATAGGTCCCATAATAGAAGGGCTCATCACACGTAGGGGCGTTCCCCGCCCAGGAATTGAACGACAAAGAAGACAGGGTCAAACGCTGTTTGGGATTCGCTGCTGAGCAGTTTCCAGTGCCTGACCCGCGGGTCCGTACTACTGCCAGCCTGATCAATTTCTGCTGAAGGAAAGGCACCTGCATATTTATCAAGGATTAGCCAGGCACGTTTGATTAATATTTCCACACCGGTTTCGTAGATCCTGCGTCCGCATGATAGCTGTTCTCCTGCAGGCCTGAGGTCAACGGCTCCCAGGGCGGCAAAATCCCGAAAACGCTCTTTATTGGCAAGTTCAGCAAGGTCCGAAGCCCGGGAAACTCCTTTTTTCAAATACATCACGTAAGGCCCTGTGCAGAGTTTCCCTCCGGGGGATATGACCGGAATTACGGCTGTGATTTCGGCAAAAAGCTGCGGGTGGGTTTGCAGATATTCCCAGAGCTCTTTTGCAAGAGCCTCCGGGCTGTATGCGCTTATCTGCCGGAGGGTCGGCTCCCCGAAGCGCTCCTTCAGCAGCCGGTAGAGGAGGTCAGCGAGGACTATTTCCTTCTGGGTCCTGGTAGAGCCAAGGGCAGGATAGACCGGGGGAGCTCGGATTCCGGTCTCAAGCTCCATTTCGGCAAACCTTTTCAGGACCAGGGGCCGTTCGAGCTGGCCCCGGGCCGTAGGCTCGATCACCTTTCCCGAACCCAGGGGGATCTGGTTGTAGCCGGTGCTTTTTCCCATCAGCTCTTCCATCAAAATCCTGGCGATGAACACGTCCGTGTTAAAACCCATCTGGAAAGCATGGGAAAGGCAGGCGAACTGGAGCGGGGAATATTCTCCCGATTCTCCGCACTTTATTTTGGCCCCGGAGAGAAAGACCTCTTTGACCCGCCGTTCTTCCCAGGGGATCTGTTCATTGGACAGGGCCGAGAGGTCAAACTCCAGGGGTTCATACAGCGGAACCTTCAGGCAGCTTTTGCGGACAGGTTCTTCAACCCCCTCAGGCAGCCCTTCAGGCAGGGAAAAATACCTGACCGGCCCGGAATCGAGGTAATCGTACCCAAGCAAACTCCCCGGGGTGAGCAGAACCCAGCGGGTGGTGGAGTCGCTGTCCTGGTGGATCCTGTCCATTATCCCCAGGATGCCGTAAGCTGCCAGGATCTTGTTCACGAGGTTGGAATCCATCTGCTGCGAACTCTGGTGGGTCCAGACCATATTGGTGCCCATGCCTCCGAGCGCAGTTGTCCCTATGAGGGCTACCGTTTCGATGCCAAACTCGTCAGCTGCCTCTTTCAGGGTAATCGGGACCCAGGCAAGTACGGCATTTTGAATTTCCTTCATGTGGTAAGAAGCCACGGAAGCCAGGTTGACTCCGAGGATCAGGGTTTCAGGCCGCTTTTCAGCCAGGTAGGAATACAGGGCCGACGCTTTCCTGAAACTCTCGTCATCCACGGTAGAAGGTCCCAGCCCCTCCGGAACAATATCGAGCAGCTCAGCCTCGATCCTGAGCCGGTTCGGCCCGCACTCCAGGGCTAACTTCAGGGGTTCGGCCTGCTCCACCCTGACATCTTCTTCCCGGACCAGGAAGTCCTTAATCTTCCATAACTGCCTGCTCAGACTGGCTTCACTGCGTGTTGTGATATGAATCGTCTTAATCTCAGGGTGACATGCCGTATGGAAGCGAGAATCCGGGCAGGTGTTCATCTGCTCCCTCTTTCCACAGACCCAGCCCTGCACGAGTTCCCTCAATACGGCGCTGCCGACCAGCCCTCCTCCGATAATTGCCACAGTGTTTCTACTGTTAGATATATTAATACTCAACACTCCCCCGGTCGTTAATATACTTTCCAGGCTCCGGAATCCTCAATAAGCCTATAATTTTCCCCGGAGTTATGTTGAACTTATGAATACATATTTCTTTGGTTCCGGAATTTTTCGTGGAAAGCTATCAGATAATCCGGACCCGAATCACAGCCCGATAAGAATACATAGATTTTTATATAATTGCAACTATATTATAGTATAAGGGCATCTGAGAGAAATCTCTTCCCAACTAACCTCCATTTTTATTTCCCTTTTCCCCAACCACTCTTTTACTAACTCAGATGCCCCATCCCCATTAACAATTTTTTAGCAAATTAAGCATAATCTCTCAACTGGTCGTTCGCCGTTACATGGTTGACATATCTCTTTTTATTTCTTTTTGGGAAGGCGTCGCCAGGCAAGCTGGCAGGGTTACTCCTACGAAATTTGGATCAAAAAGCAGTTCTCCGGGTCAGTAAATAATTTCCAGTTCTTCCACCGTTGTAACTTCGCCAAGCATCGGGAAGATGACTTCTATCGCAAACTTTTGAAATTCTTCATTCATTGTGGCAGTACAGTCGCTGAGCACTATGCACTTATAGCCCCTGTTAAACGCGCTTCTCACCGTGGTTTCGAAGCAGAGATTCGTTGCATCCCCTGTAAGGATCAGGGTAGCACATTTCAGACCCTTCAGAATTAGCTCCAGATCAGTATTGTGAAAGGCATCCATGGTATTGTATTTGGTGACTACGAAATCCTTGGGATGAGGGGTAAGTTCTTCCACAATCGCGAGTTCTTCCGCAAGACTACGGCCAGGCCCATTTTCTCCGGGACTGATTTCTTTGAAGTTGATCTCCTTAACTTCTTTCCACAAACCCATATCAGGCAAAACCTTCAGCCTCAGGCCCATTACAATATAAATTACCGGAATCCCCTTTACTCTTGCTTTTTCTGTGGCTTTCTTCGTATTTTCGATCATATTCGTTTCTTTAGCGTGCTGACAGACCCCCCATTCCGCACCGAATCCATTTTCGTGGAGAACATAATTTTGTGCATCTACTATGATAAAGGCCGTCCCTTCTCTCTTTACGTCGGTCATTTACTCCCCCCGCTGATTTGCTATTATTCCTGAACTCCAAACTTTAAACAAATCTCTTTAAACAATCTCAATTTATGGATATATCGTAGCCTGCAGTAAAAATAAAAAAAATGGCAAAATAAGCCATTCAGACCTTTTTTGAGGACAGCTTCATTTACCCTCCGGGTGCCAGCGTTCCATGTGTCGAGCATGGGTTTCAAGGTAGGCTCCCTTCTCGTAGAAGTGGTCGTAAAAATCGAGGTCCAGGTGCTGGGCCTGGAGGTAGGGAAGAACAAAAATGCTTGGCACTGTGCCCGGGAATTTGCCAAAGCGGTCGTAGATGTGCTGCGCCTGGAGGGCAACGCATTCCCTGAACTCTTCATCGTGGGGCCGGGCGCTGCTCCTGACCCCTTTCGTGTCCTTGTAATAGCCCGGGGTTTCCGGGTTGAAAGGACCTCCGGGCCCGAACTTCCTTTCGGTCAGGGTATCGACAGCGTGGCGCATATCCCGGTAGTGCGGAGGGGTGTAGCCTTCAAAGACGCCTGGAAGCCCGGTCGGGTTCGGGAGGGGCCAGCGCTCGTCGGTATCGTAGCGGAAGCCCAGGCCGGGGACCTCAGGGTCGCCGCTTGCCCCCAGGACTGAAAAGGGGTCCATGCCGTTGAAAAGCCAGCCGCCCAGGCCCATAGCCTGCAGCATGAGCATCCCAGCGTAGCAGGCAGTCGAAAGCTCGGCGGTCAGTTCCGAAAGGGACCACATCTCCAGAAAGCTGAGAGGATATGGGTTTTCCACGTCAACCAGGTGCCTGAACTGCTCGAGCTCCTCGATCTCCTGCCCGTGAACATCATCGTAAAAACAGACCCCGTTCTGGGTGTAATAACAGAGCCCTGCAAGGACATGCTGGGCCAGGTCCCCTACCGGGATGACCAGCGCGGTCCCGGGGTGGTTTACAACCCAGGTGTTATGGGCTTCTATATGCGGGACCTCGGGAGGAACTTTCAGCCGGCAGTCAGCTATTTTGCGGACCCTGGCCCTGTGGGCTTCAAGCAACTCTTCCGGATCAAAGGTCCCTTTGCCCGAACGTCCGGCCAGAGCAGGCGCGTCCCGGGTCTCGAAGAAATAAACCCCGGAATCGTCGGTGAAAAAGAGCTCGCTTGTATGAAACCCGGCTGCCGACGGAAACGTACGCCCTCCGGCACTGCAGGCATAGTTGGAAAGGTCAGGAGCGTACCTTTCCCCACGCATAATCAGGTTGTGCCAGCCCGTATTACCGGCTGCGGCCGATAAAACCATCATCTGCTCCAGTTCAGTCAGGGGCAAAGGGTCATGCTTTGAAGTATATTTGAAGTATCCTTCGGGAATCGAAGCCCCCTGGAAAAAGCGGCGTGACCTCCTTCCGAAAAGCGCGTCAACGAACTTGAAATCAAGTGCGTCTTTAAAGCCTGGCGGAATGTTTTCCTTATCCATATTATACTCTCCCCATACAGGAGATATGAACAATGAGTATAAAAGCTGGCGTCTGATGTGGAAATCTATTAGAAAGAGATAGCTCAAAAGAGAGGTTTGGATAGATAGCCAGAAAGGTAGTTACAAAAAAATTTACAGTACTTCCATAAAAAGCCACAAAGTAACAATATATCCACGTTTTTATATATTATGGACTTATTGGTAAAGGTAGAGGGCATCTGAGAACGCTTTTCTCACCAATAGCACAATCAACTTTTCTAACCCCCCACTCCCACCCAACAATTTCAATCTCAGATGCCCTAATCCCCCCTATAAGTTTTTTTCACAGGAACTCAAAGTAAGAGTCATCTCATCTCCCTAGAAAAGTCTCTTTATCCGGGTTATAATTTCCTCATTAACCTTGTTTTTTCATTCACCGGAGTGCCATTTTTCCGGAAGCTCTTTTCAGGATACTCCTCAAATATTTGAACTCGGGATCGAATTCCCTGAAGTTTGAAGGGGCTTCAACTAAGCTTAATTACCAGTAAGGTGGAATATTACTAACACAAGAATTTAGATAAATAATGGAATGGAGATGGTCAGATGTCAGGAGACCCAATGGAAGTAATAAAAGCTGCAGACCCCGAATTTTTCGATCTTCTTGAAGCGACCCGCGGATCAGCATTTGCTGAAGGTGGTATTCCCCTGAAGTACAAGCTTCTCATGGCAATGGCCCTGGACGCTGCTAACGGGGCAGTTGACGGAGTAAAGGTCCTCGCGATACAGGCCATGCAGGAAGGGGCAACAAAAGAAGAGGCCATGGAAGCAGTAAAGATTGCCCAGTACATTTTCGGGGTTGGAACCGTTTACACGGCTGCAAACGCTTTAGGGGATATTTTGTAATCCCGGCTGTGCTAAGAAGATGGACAGCTATTGCTCAGCAACTTGCAGATGATGCTAAAAAAGTCGCAGGTGCTGTTCAACAACATTGCACTTGTTGCTAACGAACCTTGACCAATAGCTGTATCTTTCAATAG
>DUKH01000078.1:45361-55770 GCA_013329415.1 Methanosarcinaceae archaeon
CTGTATCTTTCAATAGCTGTGTTGCTCAAAAAAATCTCTCGATTAATTCAAAAAAGGTCAGGTTATGCATGCTTTTCCCATTTGTACCAAACGCATGGAATTGATTCCTGCAACCGTAAAGCTGTATCTGCTGGACCTGCACGACAGGGCAGGGCTAGCAACTGCTTTAAGAGCTGATGTCCCCGGGGAATGGCCGCCGGAACAAATAACCAGCGAAGTGATTGAGGAGTTCCTCAAGCTAATGCGGGCAGGGGACCGGAAAGTCTGGAACTTTTACTGGCTTATCCGGCCGAGAGATTGCGACCCTAACGTCCTTATTGGAAGCGGAGGTTTTCTCGCCAGTGCCAACGGAGCCCTTGAACTCGGGTACTCGGTCCTTCCGACATACCAGCAGCAGGGCTATGCCACCGAAGCAGTTCGTTCGATGGTGGAATGGGCATTTTCTGCCCTCCGGATAGACCACATCATAGCATATACCTATCCTCACCTTATTTCCTCGATCCGCGTCCTGGAGAAAAACGGATTCACATTTATGGGAAACGGGCCTGAAGAAGGTACCATCACCTACGAACTGCGTAATACGCCTGAAAATTAAACTTCAGGTCATTCTGATCTTTTTTATAAACTTGTTGACTTTACAAACTTATCGACCAGGTATTGCCTGAGTTGCCACTTTGATTATCGCCGGGGTTGTCGCTCAGATTGTCAGTTGGGGAATCAGTAACCATTGAAATTTGCCAAATATTTTATTTAGTAGTTATTATATAAGATGTGGAATATACTACGCTAGAAAGAAAACCCGTGGGGAATACGGGTTATTAATCCAATTTTTATTGACAGGTTCCTGCCCGATGGGAATTATGAAAACGGGTCAGTCGGCAGGGATAAAATTGGGGGGTAATAAGCTTGCCAGATAAGAAGAAGTGCTGTAAACTGTTTGCAGGTGCACTTTTCGGTGCCGCGGTCATATATGCTGTTGCAAGGAATACACGAAAAAATTCGGGTAAGATTGAAGTTGAGTAATTAATGGGTAAAATGGGGATATTGAATTGACGAAGAAAGAGGTAGCCAGCGGTCTGCTGGTGGGGGTAGTTGCCGGAATCGCGGCGGGCGCTGCTGCCGGAATTGCATTGGGTGCAGTTGCCGGAGTTGCCATGAAATGTGCTTATAACAGATGTGGAGAACTCGATTTAAAATCAAAATGGTGTAAGGTAGCATGAGATAAGGAGGTATGGAATTGACGAAGAAAGAAATAGCAGGTGGACTGGCAGGTGGTCTGGCAGGTGGGATGCTGGTAGGTGCGGTTGCCGGAGTAGCAGCAGGTGTAGCTGTCGGGTTAACGATGAAATATGCCTATGACAAATATGTTCATGAGGAACAGAAGGAATACATACACGAAAAAATCAAAACAATTCCCCAGAAGTTAAAACGTGTCCCTGGGCCTGCTAAGGTGAAGTTAGTTTATCCGGACAGGCAAACCTTTGCACACAGCATGGAATCCCCCATCTGGGTAGAATTCGATAAAGATATGGACAGTTCGACCATCACAAAGGACACGGTCATCGTCACAAGTTCAGAATCCGAGGAACCTGTCAAAGGCTTCCTTGATGCCGGCAACAGAACGCTGATGTTCCGTCCGAACAAACCGTATCCTGTGAACGATACCGGAGCCAAAATCACCATCGTCCTGATAGGAACCGATGAAGGGGAAGGGGCCATAATGGACGCTGAAGGAAATCCCCTGGACGGGGACAAAGATGGAAAAGCCGGTGGAGATTTCGAATACACTTTCAACATTGTGAAATGAAATCTTTCAGCACCTGGAAAAACCTTTATTCATTACTTTCCCTTTTTTTATCTCTCTTTATTTCTCTGCCCATTATACTCGTTTCCTGAACCGAGGTTCTTTCGGGATTTCACTTTTTAAGGATTTCACATTTCTTTCGGGATTTCTCCCACGAACATAGTGTGGAGCCCGATCTCAAAGCTGTGAAAGAGTTTGCACTCAAGGCCAGAGGAAATTTCTCTATGTGAAGGGGGGATACAAGCCCTCTTTTAACGGGGGTAAGGCCTGTTACCTCGAACTTGTTCTCGTCCCTGCCGCTTGCAATCGTTAAAGCGTCTTTCAACTAAATTAAATATTAAGCCAGTTATACCTTTAAACGCGGCAAATAGTCCCGCTCCTGTCAGGTATCGAAACGCAGGCAACGACCTGATTTTCCTCAGTGTCCTCTGTCCGGTATTCATCCACATCAGGAACGTTCCTTATATGCCGACAACATCCCCTGGTTTAGGATACCAAAAATGTACTTTCTTGAATTTAAAGAGCATCTGCCGGGAAATTAAAGGAGAAAAAAATGCTGTACAGAAAAATGCCAAAAAATGGAGAGGAGCTTTCCATACTCGGTTTTGGTTGCATGCGCCTCCCCGTGAAAGAAGACGGGACAATAGATGAGGACAGAGCCAGGAAGCAGGTCCGCTACGCAATCGACCAGGGTGTAAACTACATTGACACTGCCTGGCCTTACCATACTGGAGAAAGCGAGCTTTTCCTGGGCCGTGCCCTTGCCGAAGGCTACCGGAAAAAGGTCAAACTTGCAACAAAGCTCCCCTCCTGGATGGTGAAAAGCCGGGAAGAAATGGATAGATTCCTGGACACCCAGCTTGAAAAACTCAACACGGACCATATTGATTATTACCTTGTCCACGGACTTGTCGGAGTTTTGTGGGAGAAAATGGAAAAGCTCAATGTGCTTGATTTCCTTGACAAAGCCAAAGCCGAAGGTCGCATAATCAATGCCGGTTTTTCCTTCCACGGCTCGGGAGAGGACTTCAGGTGGATAGCGGACGCCTATGCCTGGGACTTTTGCCAGATCCAGTACAATTTCCTTGACGGAAAGAACCAGGCAGGGACAGAAGGCCCGGAATATGCCGCCTCGAAAGGTCTTGGCGTAATTATAATGGAGCCCTTACGCGGAGGCAAGCTCACAAACCCTGTGCCCCTGAAGGTGCGGGAAATCTGGAGCGAGGCATCAGTGAAACGGACCCCTGCGGAATGGGCTCTTCGCTGGATCTGGGACCGTCCCGAAGTCACGGTCGTGCTTTCGGGCATGAACGAGGAAGCCCACATCGAGGAGAACCTGAAAATAGCAGGTGTGGCTCATCCGAATTCCCTGACAGAAACGGAACTGGAACTTGTAGGCAGAGTGGAGAAAAAGTACAGGGAACTCATGAAAACAGGCTGCACCGGTTGCAGGTACTGTATTCCCTGTCCTGCCGGAGTGGATATTCCCTTCTGTTTTGAAATCTACGACAACCTGCACCTTTCAGGCAATGAAAAGGAAGCAAAGGTCATGTATGCGGCAAAGCCCGGCGGGATAATAAGAGGGGATATCCCTGGTTATGCTTCCCTTTGTGTGCAGTGCGGACAGTGTATGGAGAAATGCCCCCAGCACCTTAAGATACCTGATCTGCTTGGAGCCGTGGCAGAGGAGCTTGAAGGCCCGGACCTTGAGATGTGGGAAGAAAAAGCCAGGCAGATGTTCAGGAAAGGATAAAGTATACGTAACGTGAATACACAGAGCTATGGAATCCCATTAAGCCCGGCTCTCTGTGCCGGCAGACCTGACAGAAATATCTTCTGCTCCCTAAATTATCTGCCCCCGAAACCCTGCTCCCTAAATTCTCTACTTCAGCCTCTTGTTCAACTTTCTTTCCCTATGGAAAACGCCTTTCCAAGGGCTTTTCCAACCCCGTAATAAGTCCTGTCCCCGGTCCCGTATACCAGGGGCCTGACTTTCCCGATCTCCGGGAGCCCCTTTTCATCCAGCACAGCCTCTTCCGCCTTGATGTCCAGGATTTCTCCCACGAATATGGTATGGAGCCCGATCTCAAAGCTATGAAGGAGTTTACACTCAAGGACAAGAGGAAATTCCTCTATGTAAGGAGCGGATACGAGCCCGCTTTTTACGGGAGTTAGGCCTGTTGCCTCGAACTTGTTCTCGTCCCTGCCACTTGCAATCCCGAAGTAATCGGTTTCCTTTACATAGTCCTCAGAGGGTATGTTTACCGTAAAAGCTTCATTTTCCAGAATACAGGCGTAGCTGTAAGTGGCTTTTCTCAGGGACACGCTGATGCAGGGAGGGTTCGAACAGCAGATCCCTGCCCAGGCTGCTGTCATGGCATTGGGCTTTCCATTCCTGTCGTATGTCCCGATTACCCAGGCAGGGGCCGGGAACGCCAGGGTTTTTGCTCCGATTGATTTTTTCATGGTTCAAACCTTCTTTTCAAAATATTTCACTTGAACATATTTTGTTAGCTTATATCTTATAGGTTTTTTATTGTATGTTCTTATTTTGGATGTTCTTATTTTGGATATTATTATACATTCAGCACCGAGAAATATAGGTTCTTCGTCAAAACAGGATCCTTTGTAAAAAAGTACCTTAAAGCCCCAGGAGACGGCTTAATTTAGTATATATTTTTATGTAGTTTTCATTATATAAGATGCGAGATATACGGTAAATACGGGGAACATTACATTAAATGAAACATTAAATCAAAATAACAGTTTATTCTTTCCTGCTGCTGATTCAAAGATCTGCTTGCCGGAATGAGTAAAAAAGTATAAAGATAGGGGGAATAAGTGATGGATTTTAATAAATTCTACAAGGTAATGCTGGGTGCACTTGCCGGTGTTGCACTCATATATGTATTTGCATATGTTTTTGGTGACGACTCACAAGGAGATTGGGCCAGGATCGAGGTTGAGTAAACGGGATAAAATTAAAGTAAAACAACTGTAAAATCAGCTGGATAAAATGGAATAAGTTAAAAGTAATTTCAAAGCAAATTCAAAGTAATTTCAAAGCAAATTCAAAGTAATTTCAAAGAAAGTTCAAAGTAAGTCCAGCGGTATTATCAGGGGGTGCTGAAGTGACGAAAAAAAATATAGCAGGTGGTCTGCTGGCGGGGGGAGTTGCCGGAACAGCGGTGGGGGGTGCTGCCGGAATTGCATTGGGTGCAGTTGCCGGAGTTGCCATAAAATATACCTATGACAGGCATATTCACGATAAGCACATACACAAAAAACTTAAGTCCATTTCCCTGCCGTTCAAAAAACCTGCTTCTTCCATGGTGAAGACCATCTATCCTAAACGCCCGACCAGTGTATGTTTTTCCATAGGTTTTTAGAAGTAAATCAGGGTTAGGGGTAAGCCCGAACCCGGATCGTGACTGAGTACGCGGAGAAAAACCAGAGTTGGGCTGGTTTGGTAAGATCAGGTAGAGCGACAGGTCCTGAATGGAAAACTTACTACTTTCTTTTTTCACTACCCACATCTTTTGTTTTGTTCGTCACCTGCTTATTCTTTTTCTCCATACCCTCCCCCTCCGGGAGTCTCGATCACAAAAACATCCCCTTTTTGAACTTCAAACCCTGCCTGGCCTTCAAGCTCGGTAACCGTGCCGTTCCCGCGTATAATCCTGTTCTTCCCGCATTTTGCCGGCTTTCCCCCTTTCAGGCCGAAAGGCGGGAGTTTCCTGTGGCTTGAGAGGATAGCGGCGTTCATGTCCTTCAGGAAGCTGATTTTCCGGACTACCCCGTTTCCACCTTTAAACCTACCGTCTCCGCCGCTACCCCTGCGGATGGAAAACTCCACAACCCGCACCGGAAACCGGGTTTCCAGAACTTCGGGATCGGTTATCCGGGAGTTGGTCATGTGGGTCTGGACAGCGTCCGTGCCCGGGAAGTCGGGGCCTGCCCCTGCGCCTCCACAGATGGTCTCGTAGTACTGGTAGTCGGCGTTTCCGAAGGTGAAATTGTTCATGGTCCCCTGGGAGGCTGCCATGGTGCCGAGGGCTCCGAAAAGGGCGTCTACGATATACTGGGAGGTCTCAACATTGCCCGCAACAACCGCAGCCGGAGCTTCCGGATTGAGCATGGAGCCGGGAGGAATGATAATTTCAAGGGGTTTCAGGCAGCCTGCATTCAACGGGATATCACTTTTCACAAGGGTCCTGAAGACGTAGAGGACAGCTGCCTTGCAGACCGAAGCCGGAGCATTGAAATTATTCGAAAGCTGGGGGGATGTTCCCGTAAAATCGATGCAGGCACTCCTATTCTTGCGGTTGATGGTGATCTTCACTTTGATTGCGCTTCCGTCATCAAGAGTGTTCGTAAACTCCCCATCGTCGAGCACGTCTATGACCCTCCGGACGGACTCCTCCGCATTTTTCTGCACGTGGCCCATATAGGCTTCCACGGTCTCCAGGGAAAACTGCTCAACCATTTTCTGAAGTTCCCGGACCCCTTTCTCATTTGCAGCCACCTGGGCACGGAGGTCTGCCACGTTCTGGTCCGGGTTTCTGGCCGGATGTCTTCCCGAATCCAGCCAGGCCCGAAGCCTCTCTTCATAGAACTGCCCCTGTCCAACTATCTTGAGCCCCTCGCTCAGGACCCCTTCGTCTTCGATAGTCCTGCTTCCGGGAGGCATCGAGCCCGGGGTGATCCCGCCCACGTCGGCGTGGTGGCCTCTGGAAGCCGTGTAGAAAAGAATCTCTCCGGCCTGGTTTCCATCCGTCTCAGTATTTTCAAAAGTATCAGAATTTGCAGAATTATCAGGATTTCCGGAGCCGGAAAACATCGGGGTCACAACCGTTATATCCGGAAGGTGCGTGCCCCCGTGATAAGGGGAGTTTATCAGGTACACGTCCCCGGGCTTCATTTCCCCGAGCTTTGAACTTATAAGGGCTTTTACGGACTCTCTCATGGACCCCAGGTGGACAGGAATGTGAGGGGCGTTTGCGATCAGGTTTCCCTCCCTGTCAAAAATCGCGCATGAAAAGTCCAGGCGCTCCTTGATGTTTACCGAATGGGCGGTGTTTTGCAGGGTATAGCCCATCTGCTCGGCAACGGACATGAACCTGTTATTGAAGATTTCGAGCATCACAGGATCAGCTTCGGTCCCGATGGATGTCCGGGCCGGAAGCGGGACCCAGCGGGTCAGAAGAAGGTGGTCACGCTCCGTTACCTCGGCCTGCCAGCCGGGCTCGATGATTATGGTTGTCGTTTTCTCGGTAAGGATGGCAGGACTGTTGATACGGGCCCCGGGCTTCAGGGCTTCCCTCGCAAACACCTGCGTCTCATGGTACTCCCCGTAGCTGTACATGCTCACAGTGTCGATCTGCGTGGGTTCTGAAGGGTCATCAATTTTGATTACGGGATCCGAAACCCGCTCCGTAACCCCTATGACCTCCACGGAAACAGCTTCGACAACCAGGGCTTTGTCTCCCATTATGAACCCGAAACGCTTTTTGTGGGCTTCCTCGAAGCTTTCCACAAGTTCCTTCCTGTCCGCAAAATCCACGATCAGCTGCGTATCCGAACCCTCATAGCGCATGTGCACTTTGTGCAGCACGGCAATTCCCTGCTCCGGGACTCCTTGCTCCAGCATTTCCACCCGCCCTTCCTGCTCCAGCCCGGAAAATACGGACCCAAGCGTCCCCATAAGCTCATCGGAAAGCACGGTTCCAACGTAATGCTCCTTTATGAGCCTCTGGTCAGCCAGCCCCATACCGTATGCCGAAAGGACCCCGGCAAACGGGTGGATGAAAATGCGCTTCATCCCCAGGGAATCCGCTATCCTGCAGACGTGCTGGGCTCCTGCCCCTCCGAAGCAGCAGAGGGTGTATTCCTTTACGTTGTACCCCCGCTGGACCGAGATTTTCTTGATGGCATTTGCCATGTTTTCCACAGCCACGGAAAGGAAGCCTTCGGCAACCTCTTCCACGGTCCGGACACTGCCAGAATCGGCCCTCGTGACTGCCCCGGTGGCCATCTCTGTGCCTATCTCCGTACCCATCCAGGAACTTTTGGGAATTTCGGAAATTTCTGAAACAGGGCTTCCAACCGAAACCTGTTCAGCGAGTTCACCAAACTTCCTGCGCACAACTTCCACATCAAGGGGCTGGTTTGCTTCAGGCCCGAAAAGGTTGGGGAAAAACTGCGGCTGCAGTTTCCCGAGCATAAGGTTGCAGTCCGTAACCGTCAGGGAACCGCCTTTCCTGTAGCAAGCAGGCCCGGGGTCAGCTCCAGCCGAATCCGGCCCGACCCTGAAACGCCCTGCCTCGAAATGGAGGATCGACCCGCCGCCGGCAGCAACCGTATGGATCCGCATCATCGGGGACCGCAGCCTGACTCCTGCAACCTCTGTCTCGAAACTGCGTTCGTACTCCCCGTCGTAATGGGCGACATCCGTGGATGTGCCTCCCATATCAAAAGTTATGATTTTCTCTGCCCCTGCCATGGCAGAAGTAGCAACAGCCCCGACAATTCCCCCGGCAGGGCCCGAAAGGATGCTGTCCTTGCCCTGGAAAAAGTGGGCGTCCGTAAGCCCCCCGTTGGACTGCATGAACATGAGCCTGGTGCTTCTTTTTCCAGCCTCTACGCCATTTTCATGTCCCCCTTCCTTTCCTTCTCCACCTTCTTTTATTTCCCCCGCTTCCTTCCTTTCTCTTTTTCCTCCTCTGTCCCCAACTCCTTCTTCCAGAGTTTTCTGCACCATATCGACGTACCTGCGGAGCACAGGCGAGAGGTATGCATCAACCACGGTGGTTTCCCCCCGGCTGACGAGTTTTATGAGCGGGCTTGCCTGGTGCGAAAGGGATATTTGCGTAAAACCGATCTCCCTTGCAAGTTCTCCCAGCTGAAGCTCATGTTCGGGAAAACGGTATGCATGCATCAGGACAATAGCTGCGGACCTTATGCCTGATTCAAAAGCTGCTTCCAGATCCTTTCTTGCAGCCTCGATCCCCAGGGGCTCGATCTCCTCCCCATCCGCAGCGTAGCGCCCGGAAACCTCGATCACTTTTTCGTAAAGCTGCTCGGGAAGCTCAATCTGCTGCGCAAAAATATCCGGGCGGTTCTGGTACCCGATCCTCAAGGCATCCCCGAACCCCCGGGTAATAACAAGAACAGTGCGCTCACCTTTCCTTTCAAGGAGAGCATTTGTACCCACGGTGGTTCCCATCTTTACCGATTCGATCTGTTCCGTGGGCAGGGCTGCTTTTTTCGGCAGGCCCAGGATCTGCCTGATCCCGTGCATGGCTGCATCGCTGTAGTGACCTGGGGCTTCCGAGAGGAGTTTGTGTGTAATCAGTTTTCCTTCCGGGGAACGGGCAACGACATCCGTAAAAGTTCCACCGCGGTCGATCCAGAACTGCCAGAGAGGTTTTGGGGATTGGGAGGACATGATGTGAATATAATTGTGTAAGTAATATTAATTCTTAATTCAACCGGAGCCAGGCCTGCTTTAACCGGGAATGACAAAAGCCTGAATTTGATGTACCGACTCGGGATGGAGATGACACTGAATCAATTAAGGGTAAGGGAAAGGGTTGGTTTGTGATTTTTTAAGTATGGAAACCCCGGGTCCTCACCGCCCGCTTGCGGGTGGCCTTTCCCTTAAATAAAGGAAAAAGATAGAAATTAAAGCCCAAAAAGACTCATATTTTGCTATGAAGATCTCAATTACTTCGGGTTCTTCTGCTATGAAGATTTCAATGACTTTGTTTTCTCCTTATTCAATTATAAAAATTTCTTAACTGAAGTTTTGGCTTGAACATCGAATCTAATGGAAAGGCAGAGTCAAATGGAATTGTTGCTGCTCTTTTTTCTATATTTTACTGGAAAAGCCGGTCGTCTACGACGACCGGTGAGAACCCGGGGTTCTGATAAACACCACAAAACCGGAAAATGGGATGCTTAATGAAGCGGCACAAATTAGTTCTTCGAGCCCAGTAGACAACTTTTAGCGAATTTGGGGAAAACTTCCCTACCGATCATGCATACTGGAACGAAAAAAGCTGGCTCAGTCCGGGAGCAAAAGCGCAGAACTCATTCCTTTTTTGCACAACTGTTTAAAAAATATTTACTTGAAATCTTTAATTATTTGGAAATACTATATATAAAAGTAGAGATAGTGTGGAGTCCAGATAGTGGGAAAAGGACGAAAAACATTAGATAATGATTTTCTCAGTTGCAACCTTATTTTTATGGGGATTCCACTAAAAAATAATTGATAGGCATTGGTGGCTGTAAATATTGATCTAATTGACGGGACTGCGAAAAAAGCAGTACACCGGAAACAGTTGGTAGTGTCGGGAGTGATTCTTTGACAGCTAAAAGAACAATATCAATAGAAAGGCCCTTGATTGCACTTGAAGATGTGGACCCTGCGGACGAAAAAAAGGTTCTTGAGTTTTTGAATACTGTTGAAGCCGCAGACGAGATTGCAAAGACCGTAGAATTTCCTGATGAGCCTGACATCGGCATAAAAGTTTCTGAAAAAATACTTGCAAAAAGAGATAAAATAGGAAGTTACAAAAATCTCAAAGAAGTTATGGACGTG
>DUKH01000220.1 GCA_013329415.1 Methanosarcinaceae archaeon
ACCGATAAATAGTGGACGACCAGTTTTTTCATCATTTTAATATGGTAAAGGCCGCTCGTCTGCGACGAGCGTGGGTGGGCATGGTACTGGCACTCGGCGGTTGCCCGGGTTTTGAGTTTCGGCTTATAACTCCAGAACGCCTGTTCCATTGACTTCTCTTATTTCCTGATGCAGTTTAGTTCCTGAATAAAAAACTTATTAAAAAATGAGCCGATACCCTATTGCATAAGTTCGACTCATTCGACTGTTCGCTTCATTCATTCATTTGATTCATTCACTTCATTCGCTTGATTCGATCAATTTTTCATCACGATTTCAAAAAAAAGGAAAAAAGGAATTAAAATGACTGGCACAGAAAATGATTCCAACTTGAACATCCGCATCGCTGAAAAGGAAGACGTCCCCCTCATTCTTGAGTTCATCAAAGGCATAGCAGAGTTCGAGAAGCTTTCCCACCTGGTCGAGGCTACCGAAGAGACCCTGATGGAGTCCATGTTCGGGGAGAGGCCCTACGCCGAGGTCTTTTTTGCCGAGCTGGACGGGGTGCCTGCCGGCTTTACGGTCTTTTTCCACAATTTTTCAACCTTTGTCGGGAAGCAGGGGCTCTATATCGAGGACATTTACGTAAAACCTGAGTTTCGCGGGAAGGGGATCGGAAAAGCCATGTTCCTCCAATGCATCAAACTGGCAAAGGAAAGGAATTGCGGCAGGGTTGAATGGGTCGTGCTTGACTGGAACCCTGCAAGGGAATTCTACGAATACTTCGGGGCGGGGCCTGTGGAAGGCTGGCACATCTACCGCATGGGCGAAGACAAGTTTACATCTGCGCTTGAAAAATGAATTATGAAGTGAGGTCTTTTTCCCCACTTTCTTCTTTTTGAACCGGCTGATCGGCTTGTGCCGTCAGGTAGTGTCTTCCTGCTGGATAAAGGAGTGGTGTTCCAGGCGCTGAACCCTTTTTTCAAGCCCTTCGATTTGTTCCATGAGTTCTTCATTTTCTTCTTCGAGGACTTCTTCATATTCCGGAGCAGAGGCTCTTCTTTCTCCTAATTTTTCTGCAAGGGCCTGGAATTTTTGCATGTACTCTCCCGACCTCAGGACAGGAAAGGTTTCAAACCAGCAAATGTCCATGAAAGGCTGAATCGAAGCTATGTAGGCTTCCGGGTCATCCGTTTCATATATAATGAACGAGCGGCAGCCTGAAAGGTCCATCCACTCGTCGATAACTTTCATGCCTTCCGGGTATTCGTACGTTGAGAAAATTTCTCCCACTCTTGCGTTGTCTTCCGGTTCCCAGGAAACAATATCCATGAATATCATTTGTCTTATCCCCCATATTGAAATATGAATTCCAATTTCAGATCCCAATTCCCAATTCTTTATCCAGATTCCGATTCAATATCCCGATTCCGATTCAATATCCCGATTCTCAATTTAATACTGTTTATATATTTAATGCAGTCAAGTATTGTTTTTCTTCAAAGGGGAATATACTTTTGGGAAACAATGTTTCTAAAAAGAGTTCGGGGTCAAAATGGTTTAAAGGTCAAAAATGAGTCCGGGAATAAAAGAGCCAGGAGAACAAATGAGTTCGAGAAAAAACGAGTTCGAGAACAAACGAGCCCGGAGAACTAAAAAGTTGGGGGACAGTTTCCTGCTTTTTAGCAGGAACCGTCAGTAAAAAGTTTTTTTCAGTATTTAAAGCCCTTTTTTTAAAACTCTTGTTTTCAGTGGTTCGCTTCGTCTCTTTCGAGGCTTTTCAGGATCTCCAGCCTTTCCCGGGCATCGGCGAAGTCAGGGTAGAGGCGCAGGATTTCATTGAAGGTCCTGATGGCTTCCTCGTATTTTCCCATCTTCCCGAGGATTACGCCCCGGTAGTTCATGGCCCGGACGTCGCGGGGGTTTATTTTGAGCAGTTTGTCAAAGGCTCTCAGGGCTTCTTCATAGTCTTCCATTTTTGCAAGGGAGATCCCAAGGTATTTCAGGGACTGTTCGTGCCAGGGGTTGATCGAAAGAGCTTCCCTGAAGGCTCTGGATGCGGTTTCGAAGATGTTTAGTTTGAAGCAGACGACGCCCACGTTGTAGAGGGCCTTGATGTTTTCGGGGTCCTTTTCGAGCACCTGGTCAAAGGACTTCAGGGCTTCCTTGTAGCGTTCGAGCCTGCAAAAAGCAATTCCCCTGTAGTTCAGGGCATCCGGGTTGTCGGGGGAGATGTCCAGGATGCGGTCAAAGTATCCCAGGGCTTCTTTTGCCCTGTTGAGCTTGATCAGGGTTGTTGCTGCGTTATAGAGGGCTTCTTCGTCCTGGGGGTCGATGGCCGTGACCCTTTTAAAAGTTTCCAGGGCAGCCTCGAACTCTTCAAGCTCGAGCCAGCAGAGCCCCAGGTAGTTCAGGGCTTCCGGGTCGTCCGGGGAAAGCTCCAGGAGGGTCTCAAGAGTTTCGGCCGCTTCCTCATACTTCTCAAGGTTGAAAAGCACCAGTGCCCTGTGGTAGAGGGCTTCTTTGTGGGCGGGGTCGTGCTGGAGGGCCATGTTGAAAGCCTGCAGGGCTTTTTCGTATTCCTCGATCTCGATCCTGGCAATCCCGAGCCTGTAGCAGGCTTCCGTGAACTCGGAGAAGTCCGGGGCAAAAAGGAGCACAAGTTCCAGGTCCCTGGCAGCTTCCTTGAAGTGCAGGAGTTTGAAATTGGCAACAGCCCTGCTGTATAGGGCGTCCGGGTTTTCCTGGTCCAGGACCAGGGCGGAATTGAAAGCCTGGCGGGCTTCTTCATACCTGTTGAGCCCTAGCAGGGCAAGCCCTTTCTGCTGCCAGGCGGCTTCCAGCCCTGATTTGAGTTCAGTTGCTCTTATGAAAGCTTCCACAGCTTTCTCTTCACGGTCAAGCCCCCTGAGGGCAAGTCCCTTGCTGTACCAGATGTCCGCATTTTTCGGGTTTTTAGCAAGGAGTCCTCCGAAGGTCTCCAGGGCGGCTTCATAGTGTTCCAGCTTGAGCTGGGTAAGCCCTATCCTGGTCCAGGCATCTTCCAGGTCCCGGTCGCTTACGTCCTGGCTGCCTTCCGCACTTTCGGACACTGCCTGCTCGAAAGCTTCCACAGCTTCTCCGTAACGTTCCAGGGAGAAGAGGGCGAGCCCTTTCCTGTACCAGGCCTTTGCAAGTCCGGGGTTAGCCGCAAGGAGGCAGGAATAAGTTTCCAGGGCCTCTTCAGTCCTCCCAAGCTCCATAAGCACAAAGTCCTTCCTGTAAATTGCATCCGTTGCGTCAGGTTTTGCGGCAATGAGTTTTTCCAGGGCAAGCAGGGCTTTTTCATACTGCCTGAGCTCTACCAGGGCTAAGGCAAACTTTTCCAGGATTTCCGTGTAAGCTGCCTCATCCCCGGGTCCGGCTTTCCTGAAACTCTCGGGGGCAAGGGCGAGCAGGGCATTGACGGTTGAGACAGCTTCTCCTGTCCTGCCAAGTTCGAAGAGGGCAAGGGCTTTCTTTTGCAGGACCCCGGGTTCCGGAGCCCCCCTTGTTTTGAGGACCATATCAAAAGCTCCCAGGGCTTTTTCGTACTCTTTCAGTTCGAAGGAAATAAGTCCGAGGTAATACGGGAGTTCGGGCCTGGGTGTGGTGCCGGTTTCCCGGAGCCTTTCAAAGGCCGGAAGAGCTGCTTTGTAGTTACTCTGCCTGAAGAGGGCAAGAGCCCGGGCGTATTCCATGTCTTCGTTTTTCGGGTCCGATTTCAGTGCTGTGGTAAAGGTCTCGGCCGCTTCTCCGTATTCTCCCAGTTCGAAGTGGATGTACCCTTTCTGCTCAAGGGCAGGCAGGTATCCCGGGACAAGCTCCAGGACCGAATCAAAGGCAGCGGCAGCCTCCTCCGGTTTTCCGAGTTCTTTCAGGACAAGCCCTTTCTCGAACCAGGCTTTTTCGCTTTCGGGGTACTGCTGGAGGTAACGGTCAAAAGCTTCCAGGGCCTCCTCATATTCTCCTATTTTGAGGCAGGCCGAACCAAGCGAGACAAGGACATCCTTGCCGGGGGGGTTGGCAGCCAGAACTTCCCTGAAGCCTGCGGCTGCTTCCTCATATTTTCCAAGCTTGAGAAGGGCAAGGCTCTTCCTGTGAAGGGCATCGAAATTTTCAGGAGCTGCTTCCAGAGCTGCCCCGAAAGCTTCGGCTGCAGCTGCATAGCGTTCCAGGGCAAAGCAGGCGAGCCCTAGCTGGTAAGGGGTATCGTGGCAGGCAGGGTCTATTTCCAGGGCCCTGTTGAAGTCTCCTATGGCTTCCTCGGGCCGTCCCAGGTTGCTGAGGGCAAGCCCCCTGAAGTACCAGGCTTCCGCAAGCCAGGGGTTCTGTTCAATAAGTTCGGAGAAAGTTTCCAGGGCCGCATCGTAAGCTTCCTGCCGGATAAACACAAGGCCTTTCCAGTAGAGGGCAGAAGAGGCTTTCTGGGACCCATCCTTTATTTTGTCAAGAATAGAGAGGGCTTCTTCGTACTGGCCCAGCTGGAAGTGGGAGACTCCCAGGTTGAACCTTGCCTCCTCGTTTTCAGGGTCAAGTTCGAGGAGTTCGGCAAAAGCCGCGGAAGCTTTTTCATGCTTCCCCAGGCGGAGCAGGGAAAGCGCCCTGTGGTAGAGGGCCGGAAGGTCTTCAGGGTTCTTTTCAAGGTATATCTCGAAGGCTTCCAGGGCTTCCTCATACTGCTTGATTTCGAAGAGGCAAAATGCCCTGTGCTCCCTGGCTTCCGTATTCTCCGGGTTCAGGAGGAGCGCGGCTTCAAAGGCAGAGGCGGCTTCCCTGGGCCTGTGCAGCCTGCGGAGGGTCAGGCCCTTGTAGTGCCAGGTTTTTTCCGAGTCATTTTTTTCCCGGAGCACGCTTTCGAAGGTTTCAAGGGCAGGGGCATATTTCCCCAGTTTCATCTGGGCAAACCCCTTGCAGGTCCAGATATCCTCATAATCGGAATCCCTGATAATCACCCTGTCAAAGGCTTTTATAGCTTCTTCGAAACGTTCGAGTTCCAGGAGCACCAGCCCTTTCCTGTACCAGGCGTCTATGGACTCGGGTTCCCGGGAAAGGACCTGCTCGAAAGCTTCCAGGGCTTCTTCAAACTTCCCGAGTTCCATTGAGAGCATGCCTTTCTTAAACTGGAGCTCGGGGTCAAGGGAATTTTTTGCAGAGAGCTTTTCAAAGGTTTCCAGGGCTTTTTCATGCTTGCCCAGTTCCATTTGAGCAAGGGCCAGGTTGTACTGAAGTTCGGGGTAATCGGGGTCAAGGGCAAGGACTTTTTCAAAGCATTCCAGAGCAGCTTCTTTTCTCTCGAGCTTGAGGAGGGCTTTTCCCCGGTTGTAAAGGGAAGCAGTATCTTCAGGGTTGCTTTTCAGGACTTCGGCAAAGGCTGCTTCGGCTTTTTCATATTCTTCGGCCGAAAGCAAAATGAGAGCTTTGTTTTTCCAGGCGTCTTCATAATCGGGCCTGAGTTTCAGGGCTTCTTCAAAAGCTTCGAGGGCTTTTTCCTCTTCCCCGAGCTTTCCGAGGACAATTCCTTTCTTGTTCCAGCCTTTCTCAAGATAAGGGTTCTGCCGCAGCCCTTCTTCAAAGGCTTCCAGGGCTTCTTCATAGCGTTTCAGGGAATAGAGGGCAAAACCTTTGTTCAGCCAGGAACTTTCGGATTCCGGTTTAAGTTCAATGGTTTTCTCAAAAGCTTCGAGGGCTTTTTCGAATTCCCCGGAGTCAAGGCAGAGGAGGCCTTTCTGGAACCAGAGGTTGAAGTTTTCAGGTTCCTCTTCAAGGCTTTCCGAAAGGGAATCCTGGGCTTCCTCGAGGTTGCCAAGCGCCACGAGCACCGTGCCCCTGAACTTCCGGGCCTCGGTATGGTCCGGGTCGAGTTCGAGCACCCTGTCAAAGGCTTCCAGGGCCTCTTTATATTTCCCGGTCTTTGCGAACAGCCGCCCCTGCTGGAACCAGGCGTCCTTATATCCGGGGTTCAGCCGGGTTACTTCGGCAAAGGATTCGGCGGCGGGTTCGGGACGCTGCAGTTTCACCAGGGCAAGAGCCCGGTTGTACCAGATTTCCTCCAGTCCCGGGTAGATTTCCAGGAGGGAGTCAAAGGCTTCGAGAGCTTCGTCGTAGACCTCCAGTTTCATGAGGGCAAAGCACTTGTGGTTCCAGGCCTCAAAATAGCCGGGGTCAAGCCTGATGGCTTCCCCAAAGGCATCAATGGCTTCGTTGAACCGGAGGAGCTGGAGCAGGAGCGTCCCCTGCCTGAACCAGGCGTCTTTGTGGTCGGGGTTGATTTTCACTAATTTCGAGAAACTTTTTTCGGCTTCTTCGTAGCGAGAAAGTTCACTCAGGAGGATTCCTTTGCTGTAAAGGGCAGGTTCGTGGTCCGGGGCTTTTTTCAGGAGGGATTCCAGGCATTCCAGGGCTTCTTCGTTTCTCCCGAGTTTCCCGAGGACCAGGCATTTTTGTTCCCTGGCATCCATATACTTCGGGTTTGCCCGGATAAGGGAATCGAAAGCTTCCAGCGCTTTTTCGTATTCTTCAAGTTTTGCAAAAATCAGTCCCCTGGCGTACAGGGCCTCGCTGTGCCTGGGGTTGATTGAGAGCACGCGGGCAAAACTTTCCAGGGCCTCCTCATACTGCCCGGCCTGTCCGGATACCGTACCCCTGGCGTACCAGGCATCGGTATATTTGGGTTCTCTTTGCAGGGCTTCCTCAAAACAGAGCAGGGCTTTTTCGGTCCGGTTGAGTTCTGCCAGGGTAAGTCCTTTAAGGTAAAGAACTTCCGGGTTTTCCGGCTTGATTTCAAAGGCATGCTCGTAGGCTTCCAGAGCAGCCTCAAACTCTTTAAGGGTGGCTAAAGCAAGCCCTTTCTGCTGCCAGGCATCGGGATTTCCGGGATCAAGCTGCAGGACTTCGTCAAAGGAGTTCAGGGCTTCTCCGGGTTTTCCGGACTCCAGCAATGCGAGCCCCCTGTTGAAAAGAGCCCCGGGGTGCTGCGGCTCTTTGTTCAAAATTTTGTTGAAGACGTTGATAGCTTTTTCGTACCTTCTGTGTTTAAAAAGGTCAAGGCCTTTTCGAAAGGCTTCCTCCTGACTGATAATAATTCCTCCGATCCCTTTTTTCTTTTTTATTTCCTGCAGACTCAAAAGCAAGGCACAAAGCCAGGACTTAAGTAAATCTCTTCTTTCCCGCTTTTCGGGATGCGGGGGTTTCCTTCTCCGCCGTCCTGTATTGTGCACTTTTTATTGCAACTTACTTTTTATTGCAGCTTACTTTTTATTGCAGCTTACTTTTTATTGCAGCTTACTTTTTATTGCAGCTTACTTTTTATTGCAACTTACTTTTTATTGCAGCTTATAACTGCGGCAATTTATCGTTTCTTTGCAAGTTCGTAATTGTGATTTTATGATTATAGCTGTAATTTTGTAATTATAACTGTAACTTTGTGGATATAGTCCCGAACGTAATTACACTTACATTAATTATAACCACGGAAGACACGGAAAGCACGGAAGGACTATGCCCTATTCCATTTATTCCGTGTTTGACTGTTCTGCCCACAATTCCTGTCACTATTTACTTTTATTTGGGACTATTCTTCTAACATACTATATAAATAATCCTCCGGGTTGTTTCCGAGATATCCTTTCTCCTTCTCCCGTTTTTCTCTCAGTTTCTCACCTGTGGAGGACCGGAACTTTATCTTTGCAAGCTCCATACCTTATAAAATAAAATATAAAAAGATAATAAGGGATATAAATTATTTTTTCAAAGCTCCATTTCAAGAGCTCTTCGGAGGTTCCGGCAGGCTTCCCTGTTAAAGCAGACCAGGATTACTTTTTCGGGCAGTTCGTTTTCCCTGAGGAAATGCCTTATCTCGGAAACCGCAACCCTTGCAGCCCTGTCAGCAGGAAAACCGTATGCTCCCGTGCTTATGGCCGGGAAGGCGATGGTCTTTACGGAAGCTTCCTTTGCCAGTTTCAGGCTTTTACGGTAGCAGGATACCAGTAGTTCGTCCTCGCCCCTCCCGCCTCCGTGCCAGACCGGGCCCACAGTATGGATGACCCATTTTGAAGGAAGCCGGTATCCTTTAGTAAGCTTTGCTTCCCCTGTAGGGCAGCCGTTAAGGGTCCTGCACTTTTCAAGCAGTTCCGGACCTGCAGCTCTGTGGATCGCCCCGTCCACGCCCCCGCCTCCGAGGAGGGTGGGATTTGCTGCGTTTACGATGGCGTCTACATCCAGTTTTACTATGTCGCCTTCAATGACTTCGATTCTTTCTGATATCGGAAGCATGTTCCGGCTCTTTTTCTCCCTGATCTTTTAAAAGTTTTGTGTATCAGTTCCTGTTTTTTCTACTATTCTCGCATCCCAAACATCGGTGCCCTGCACAATAGTGTCCCATATATCGGTATTCCGAATAATGATGTCTCGCACAACGGTGTCCCTAATATCGATATACCAAACAATGATATAGCATAAAATAGAGATTATACTAACCAATCCTGACCTGAAAAATTTCAGTTTCCTGCTGGCGATATTGCCGCACGGATAACTTAAAAACCGGCCTGCCTCCGGGGGATTTCGAGGCAGAGCAGGAAGAATATTCTGATCTGAATATCAAGGCAGGAGCATGGTAAATTACAGATCGTAAATAAATATTACTCTAAATGTAAAATTTGTGTTAAGTGGGCTGTGGAGAAATCCCGTGTGTAAAGAAAGCCCGTATTCCTGAACCAGGGAATCAAAATTATGGGGAGGATAAAGAATGAGTGACCTGACACTTAAAGAGAGGCTGTTAAACGCCCTTGAAGGTAAAGAGGTTGACAAAGTACCTGTTTGTTCCGTTACCCAGACCGGGATCGTGGAACTTATGGATGAGGTGGGGGCGCCCTGGCCGGAATCCCACTCCGACGCCGAGCTGATGGCAAAGCTGGCGATTGCAAACCATGAACTCAGCGGGCTTGAAGCAGTGAGAATCCCTTACTGCCTGACAGTGCTTGTGGAAGCCATGGGCTGTGAGATCAATATGGGTACAAAGAACAGGCAGCCCTCTGTCACAGGGCACCCGTATCCGAAGAGCCTGGACGATGCCGCCATTCCCGAAGACCTCCTGCAGAGAGAAAGGATTCCGGCAGTGCTCGAAGCCATCAAGATTATCAGGGATAAGGTCGGCCCCGACGTCCCGGTTATCGGGGGGATGGAAGGTCCTATCACCATTGCATCCGACCTTGCCAGCGTGAAGTCTTTTATGAAATGGTCTATCAAGAAACCTGATCTCTTCGAGCAGGTCCTTGACCTTGCAACCGAAGCCGCAATAATCTACGCAAATGAAATGGTTAAAGCAGGTGCGGATATTATTTCCGTGGCTGACCCCGTGGCATCTCCTGACCTGATGAGCCCTGACTCTTTCAGGGACTTTCTTATGCCCAGGCTGCAGAAATTCTCCGGAGCGGTCAATTCCATAACCATCCTGCACATCTGCGGAAACGTGAACCCTGTCCTTGACTATATGGCTGACTGCGGTTTTGAAGGCTTGAGCGTGGAAGAAAAGATCGGCAGTGTAAAGAAAGCAAAAGAAATAATCGGGACCCGGGCAAGGCTCGTCGGAAACATCTCGAGTCCTTTCACCCTTCTGCCGGGGCCGGTCGATAAAATCAAGACCGAATCCAAACAGGCTCTCGATGATGGTATCGACGTGCTCGCACCAGGCTGCGGGATCGCCCCAATGACTCCGCTTGAGAATATCAAGGCCATGGTCGAGGCAAGAAACGAGTACTACTCCTGAGTTTTTTTAACAACGGTTTCCTGAAAAACGGACCTCTTTTCTTTCCTTTTTGATCTTTCCAACCGTGTTAGCCGTATCCCGTGGTTCCTGTACGGCCGTGAAGTAAGCCGTCCTTTCTCAAATCTTTCCAAACACAGCCGGTGAGGGCTCAGGTGCTTGAAAAGTATCTCCATAAAGTAACTACGGGCATTTGCACAGCTAATGGAACCTGGACATCCGGCTTTCCGAAAGAATGAATAAGAGCAAGATATAGAACACGAAAAAAGAAAAAAAGAAGAACTTTCGGCATCAAAGGCCGTAGTTCTCCGGCAGGAAGACCTTTACTTCCTTCTTATATTTGTCCAGGCAGTCGCTCATGAACTTGTCCTGGTCATCGGTCATGGCTTCAAAGGCTGCCTTTGCGTCTGCAAGGGACTTGCTCTCGAACCTTGAGAGGGCGAGTTTGCCTCTTGCACCTTCTTCGACGATATTGATGCATTCTATGGCTGCGTTCTTGGCACGGAGATAGATGTCTTTTCCGTCCTTTATGATTGCCTGTCCGACTCTGTATGCGTTCGGGTAGGCAAGGACATAGCCCTGCGGGTCCCTGTACATGTCGGAAGCCGCGAACATGTCCCTGAGGATCTTTTCGTTGCCGGAGTCGAGGGCAACGTTCATCAGGGCACAGTCATAGGCCAGGGTCTCGGACCAGCACTGCACGGTAGTACCGCCGAATTCGCCGTGGTATTCAACGGATTCGTTGGACCAGAGGTCACAGCACTGCATGGTCAGGTTACCCATGACGTCGGAGTGGGCACAGGTCGAGGTCTTGCCTTCCTGGGCAATCGGGACACCTGCAATGGACTTTACGATGGTGTTCTCATATCCGCAGTCCTTGCCAGGGCCGACAGCTCCTGCTTCATATGCAACAAGGCTTCTTGATGCGGAAATTGCCCTTGCGATGATTGCCAGGGTGTGGGCGAGGTTCTTGTCGAGCAGCCCACCTGCAATGAACATGGCGGTGTTTGCCTGTGCACAGTCCGTGTCACCTGCTGCAACGGTGCCGGTCTTCTTTGCAACTGCTGCGATGTCGGACCAGATCATTTCCATGTCCATGCCGCCAAGGCAACCTATGCCGTAGAGGACACCTGCCATGTCGTTTCTCAGGATGGCGTAGTCGAAGACTTCCTTCCCACCCATACTCTCCACGGAAAGCAGGTCTGCACCGTTTTCTGCGCATTTCTCGAAAGCTTCCATGAATACGGAGTACTTGTCTCCCCTGAGCTGGAGGAAGTCCCTGCTTTCACGGATATCACCGATGGTGTGCCTGAGTGCGCACTTGATGCCGTATTCATCGTGGTAGTCTTCCATGATGGCTTTCTGGGCATGGGCAACTTCTGCTCCCCAGTCGGGATTGTTGGACATCTGCTGGACGTGTTCTGTTTCAAGCACAACCGCAGGTGCCCCGATCTGGACCATCCTTGCCATGATGTCGGTTGTGATCCTCTCGTATTCCTTGATGAGCTTTTCCTTGGACGCCCCCGCTTCCGGTCTTGGAGCATAGTTTACTTCAGGGGTTGTGTAACCGGCACCGATCTCCAGTCCCAGGCCTGCCTTTATCGGTTTGGGAGACTTCCCGAAGATCATGTCATCCGCACTTGCATATGCCATTTTGGTACATCTGTTTGCTGCCATCTTCTTCACCTCCTCAGTGTTTGTGGAATTTCTCCCTAAGTTTCACGATGTTGTCCCCATGCTCTTTGATGAAATCTGCCATCTTCGGGGCATCGGATGCTTCCTCACCGTAGACCCCGAGTTCATACTGGGCTACGAAGTCCTGGTTAACAGCTCCACCGCCGCATGCAAAGGGCAACCTGTACCCTTTCTCCAGCAGTTTGTCATTAATTTCCTTGAAGGTATACATGGTGGTGGTCATGAGCGCGGTCCCGGTAAGCATCAGGGGGCTTTCTTTGTCCACGGCCTCGATGACTTCGTCGACAGGCACATCCCTTCCGAGGTCCACAACGTCATATCCGTTTGCTCTCAGGAGGGCGACGACGATGTTCTTCCCAATGTCATGGACATCCCCTTCTGCGACATGGCAAACGATCTTGCCTTTGACCTCCGGTGCACTTCCTGACTTTGTCTTGCAGTACTCGATACCCTCCAGCATTGCATCAGCCGACATCATGACGTTTGGAAGGAATATGACGCCATCATCATAGAGCTTGGAGACAACTGCCATTCCGGGCATCAGGGCTCCGTTGATAAGCGATATCGGGTCCTTGCCCGCGGCAACAGCTTTCTCCAACCCTGCTACCACGTCGTCTTCTTCACCCTCGAAGATGGCTTCTGCAATCGCATGGACTAATTCGTCCTTTGGATAGAGCTCTGCTGCTGCCTCTTCCGGTGTCATTTCCTTTTCTAATTTTACGTTGTAACGTACCAGAATAGCTCCGGGATCTATGTCTATCAAATGTCTAACCTCCATTTTAACAATTGAGGAGAATTGAATCCCTGATTCTATTGTGGGTGCTATGGATGCCAAAACATGGCTTAAAAGTCAAACATATCTAATAAGGATCAATATCAGATGCGAATTTCTAATTTCCCCGTTTTAGAAAGATGCATCTATTGAAGACCTGAATTAGATGTTAAAATCCATACTCTTCCCAAACTCTTAAAGGGACTTTTAATTCCCCTTTATTAAATTAGGATATGCTATATATAAATCCTACGTAAGCACCTGAATGTTAACAGAAAGCAAGGCAATTAACACTGTTTTTACTGGCAATCTTGTAATCCGGGGTGGATTGCTTTCCGGGATTTGACGACTGCTCGGAGGTTTCCTGCATTAATTTCATTTTTCTAAGGGAGGTAGAATTATTATGATTAAAAAAGTGAATTAGGTTGGACGTTTCAAAGCCCGGAATTAGCTTGAGATGGATAAAATGCCTGTTGTATAATGAATGTCCTGAAATGCTGTATAATGCCCTGAAAATATTTGTCCTGAAAATATTTGTCCTGAAAATATTTGTCCTGAAAATCTATATAATCAGTTGAATCTTGTTTTTATAATCAGTATCTTTTTTCACATTTTTTCTTAATGGTTGGGGTATGCATTTATACAATTCAAGGGCTGGATTAGGTTTCTCCGTGTCCTGATTTGACATTTGTCCTGGTGGGGCATCAGTGTCTAGATATGTACATCTGTTGGGCTGAGGGCTGTCTACTTAATTTAAATATCTACTATGTCATGGCGTTACAGCAACAACTACTTATATAGGTCGTGCGTTTAGAGGATTCCCTGATCTCATAGGATCAGGCGAGCAGTAATCGATAGATTCAGGCAAAATATCTTTATTTTGTTTGAGTTTTATATGTCGAAAATTGTTCGATCAAAACCTTTATATATCAAATGTTATATTCTGGTATTCCCTGATTCAACTGAATCGGGTGAGCAATAACTCATTGATGGTGGCAAAAAGATACTTTTTGTCTGAAATCCATGCGTTGGAAATTGTTCGATCAAAACCTTTATATATCAAATGTTATATTCTGATATTCCCTGATTCAACTGAATCGGGTGAGCGATAAACTCATGGGTGCTGACAATCTTGTCTGAAATCTATGTGTCAAAAATTGCTCAATCAAAACCTTTATATATCAAGAGGAATATTCTGGTATTCCCTGATTCAACTGAATCGGGTGAGCAATAAACTCATTGATGGTGGCAAAAAGATCCTTTTTGTCTGAAATTGATGTGGTAAATATTGTTCAATGAAAACCTTTATATATCAAAAACGATATGTAAGGAATCCCTCACACATCTG
>DUKH01000129.1 GCA_013329415.1 Methanosarcinaceae archaeon
TTGGGTTATTCGGAACTACTGACCCCGTCAGTAAGGTTATCATGGCTGCTGCCAGGTAGAACAATATGGATTGTGTTTCAGGGAGTGTACCTGTTTCTTCTGTCCCTGCAGTTTCATTAGCAAGGTTTTCCGGGCTTTCGAAGGGTGCCACATCTTCAACTGTAATGTTCTCATCCTGGCTTTCTTCTTCCGTGATTATCGGGATTCTGCGGTGCCCGTCATGGGGTGCAGGATCGACCGGAGTCTGCTTTATTTCATTACCTGAAAGCCCGTAGAGGCTGAGATGAGATACGTTTGCCCAGACAGATCCCTCGTATTCCCTGCCGTAAATGACATCATTCGTGGTATTTACTCCGACATCGTTTACCCAGTCCATTTCAGTTGACAGTTTCTCCCATTCTCCTGACGATTCATTGAACCGGGAAATGCCTATGGAGTTCTCATCGATATCCCCGGGGTCATTCGTATCCCCATCCCCGCTTCTGTCAAGGTCTTCGGCAGTATAGTAAATAACTATAATAGCCCGCCTGATGTTATTGGAGCTTTCGTTCATGACGTTTTCACTGACATTTATGTCAAGGTATTTCACAGCTTTTTCATTTCCGGACAAACTGTACGTAAAGTTATGAGGGACGTTTGTTTCATCATAGGGTTTCAGTTCTATTGTCGGTTTCACGGGGGTTTTCAGTTCGACCATAACGAATGACCCCATCTCGGCTATGGCATCTGCTTTGAAATCGCTTACAAGATCCGGATATTCTATTTCCTGGGAAAGGGTCTTGAACATTTCCAGCACTCTGTAATGGTCCGATGGATACGGGTGTGAAAGCATGACAACTGTATGGGTTGTGTTCCATATGTCGTGCTCAACATAGAACCTTTCATAGTCGGATTCCTGCATTCTGGCAAGGGCATCCGGTGAAGAGGCGTTCAGGATGCTTCGGGTTATGTTACCTGCAGTGTTATTTTCCTGCCCGGGGCTTCCGATAAGCAGAATACATTGCCTGCCGGAATAATTCCCTATTTCCTCCGGCTTGAATACAGTGACATTGGTGTATTTTTCAAGGTTTTCAATAAGCTGCATTGTGTCATCATCAGGGTCATACGCCGCCCAGATCCTGTCCACATTAGGCGCAAAGGAGTAGGGGTCTTCGGAATCGTTCAATCCGTTCCCGTACGTATCACTGTCCAGAGGATTTGTGCCGTTGCTGAGTTCCTGGAAGTCATCCAGTCCATCCCCATCGGTGTCATTGTTTAATGGGTCCATCCTGTTGTCAACTTCTTCTCCGTCAAACACCCCGTCTTTATCGGTATCGTTGTTCACTGCACTGGTATTATAGAACAGTTCATAGCCGTCCTGTAACCCGTCGCCGTCAGAATCCGGGTCCCAGGGATCTGCACTATTATTTTTCTCCTCTCCGTCAAACATCAAATCCCCGTCAGAATCCGGGTTTCTCAGACTCGAGTTGAAATCCAGCTCCTCGGAATCGTTCAGCCCGTCGCCGTCAGTGTCGTTATTTCTCGGGTTGGATAAGTAATTGAACTCATCAAGGTCAGAAAGGCCATCCCCGTCGCTATCCTCTTTTGTTGGGTCGCTGCCAAAAGTCAGCTCGGTCCCGTCATCAAGCCCGTCACTGTCCGTATCATAGTGGGTGATATTAGTCCCCAGCATCATCTCTACAAAATCACTGAGCCCGTCGTCGTCGGTATCCAGATCCCCGGGGTTTGACGAACTATTGAATTCATCAAGGTCTGCAAGTCCCTCGAAATCCGTATCATTTGCAAAGGGCTCGCTGCTGACATGAACTGTGAAAGTGCCGGTTAGGTTTGTGAAGGTCACATTCCAGCCATTGGTCTCGTTTATGTCTGTCAGCCCGTCGCCATCGGTATCGGTAAGATTGGAAGTGCCGGGCACTTGAAGTTCTGTTATCTGGGAGAATTTCTGGATACGGTTTCCGGGGACTCCGATATTTCCAGATCCTTCACTGACATAGACATATTCATTTGCATCAACTGCTATTCCCGAGGGGTATTTAAACTCTCCATCCCCCGTTCCTTCACTGCCCCATCTGGTGATGAACCAGCCGGTGGAGTCGAACTTCTGAATATGGTTATCAGCTGTGTTGGCAATGTATACAAATCCCTTTTTGTCCACCGTCATACCTTCAGGCCATAAAAAAGCCTGTCGGGGTAACCTCCACTTCTCCATTTCAAAATGAAAGTTCCATTGGAATCGAACTTATAAATCCCGTGGTTGACATGATCTGCCCCATCTGTCACATAGACATTTCCATCTAAATCAACAGTCAGTGCAGTAATGCCATTAAGAATGACCTCATCACTTTCGAACCAGGATGTTGTGATGAGGTTTCCACCGGGATCGAATTTTTGAACACATTTGAGAGCTGAACCGTTAACTTCCAAAACGGCGGGAACATAAACATAACCATCCGAATCAACGGCTAAAGCATCAGAATAGTTACAATACCAGGATGTTACGAAGGCTCCGCTTGTTTCAAACTTTTGAATGCGGTAGCGTTCAGATGGCGGATCAAACCAGGAATCATCGCTTACATAAACATAGCCGCTATTTGCATCAAGCGCCATGTCCCCAATTGTTCTAAACTGCCCGTTTCCCGATCCTGCAAGTCCCCATTTAGTGATAAAGCTCCCATTGGAATCGAACTTCTGGATGCGATGGTTATAAACGTCGGCGACATATACGAATCCATCCGAATCAACTGCAACTGCAATTGGTTCATTAAATTCTCCATCTCCGGAACCATAATTTCCCCATTTTTTTTCAAAATGAACATAAGTCATATATTTGGGGTTTGGCACATCAATAACCCCATTACCGTCAGTGTCCTTTGATCCGGGATTGAGGGAACTCCAGTATTCCATCTGGTCATCCACGCCGTCCCCATCGGTATCCTGCACCAGAGGATCGGAGTGGACGGACATGTTGAACGTCCGGTTGCTGTAGTTGAAGGATATTGCCCAGCCGTTTATTTCTTTGTAGTCCGATAGGTTGTCCCCGTCCGTATCCCATTCTGTCACGTTCGTACCGTGGATAAATTCCATTCTATCGTTCAATCCGTCCCCATCCCTGTCAGGATTTCCAGGGTCAGTTCCAATGTCCAGTTCAAATTTGTCGCTCAACCCATCCCCATCGCGGTCCCAGCTCCAGGGGTAAGGGTCTTCACTGTTGGAAATTCCGTCCCCGTCTTTGTCAAGGGGGGAAATTGGATACCAATTTGCAAAATCGTTGATACTTTCGGGAAGTATGTCGAAATAGATTGTATCGAGGTCCGTTGCTGAGGTGCCTTCGGAACTCTTTCGATAAGTATGCCATGTAAACCATTCTAATTTTTTCTCAGTATAGATTATTTTATAATCTGCCAATAATCGGATGGGTATCGGGAAGTTGACCGCACCCACATTGGGTTTTATCCATGCTCCGGTATCATACGTTGTGTTTTTATGGTCGGGGTATTCAAAATATGATATTTTCCTGGTATAACGGCCCACAGGAGATGACCAGGCATTTGACGGCAGATACCACACCTTAATTGCATAGTGTGGAACTACATAGCTTTCCAGAACGTCATTCCAGGTACCATGTGATGTTTTCGATACGGTCCCGTTTATCAGGCTGCTGAAGCTGATAGTGTCTCCCACATTCAGGCCGTTCTCTTTTTCATCATGAACGTCTACCGAGGTGCTTATTATATCAAGTTCAACAGTGGTATCCTGGTATGTCTTGTGGAAAAGGCTCACAAGCCAACCGATAAAATCCGAAAAAGCATATCCGAATATGCTGGCTATGGCATCAGCTATCATTATTATAGCAGCAATCACCTCACCTATGGGTCCTGCCAGTAAAAGAACTGTAAGGATTACAAGATAGATGGTCATTGCAGTAAGATAGAAGGTTGCCTGAAAGGATGTACCATTGTCCAATAATGCTATGAAACCGACAATTGCAAACGCGGCTTCAAGTACAAGTGCTGCAAAAGTAACGACCTTACCTGCGACTTTCAGGGCTTCGATTGCTTTAGTGGCTGCCTGTGAAGCTGCTTTTACACTTGCCCCGATCGTTACTTTGATAGCACCCCACAGGGCTTTTCCGAATCCGACCAGCTTGATCGAGGTGAACAGATATACCCCAAAAATGCCGAGCTTTATTGTGGGCGTAAGATACCTGAAGCCATATTCTTTAATTTGAGATTTCACTTCCATTGCATTCTGGAAACTCGTATATGCCCCGTTTAGCCTGGTCACCACGGATTCGCCTATATTCCATACAAGCGCCATGCTCATCATGGAATTAACCGTGTTTTCATCAAGGCCGTTTCCCTGTCCCCAATTTTCCACTTCAGGCAAAAAGGATTCCATGTCAACACTTTCGTTTGTGCTGGTGTCATACCAGCTCATCTTGATTGTTTTCATGGTAATGGCAGGAGCCGGGGAGGCCGTCAGGTCGAAATCAAATGCGTTTCCGTTGACGCACACGCCCCCGGAAACAAGGTCATCGATATCCTTACTGGTAAAGTTGAATTGATAAGCAGCAATCAGTGGCAATATATTATTTTCAGGTAACGACCTGAGTGCCTGCTCTTTCATTCCGGATGTAGTGTTAAACACTGCCACATCCCGGTGCGAGACCGATTCGATCTCGGAATTTACGGTCAGATTCGCATCTAAAAGCGCATCAGGCATATCGTATAACGTTGTCTGGTCGTCCCTGAGATATGAAAAAGCCATTAAAAAGCCTGCAAGCAGTGTCTGGTTCACACTGTCCCCGTAGAACATACCAACGTCAGTACCATAATTTTCCTCAACCTCAAAGCCCGTGAGCATGCATCCTTCGTTGTATTTGGCAAGAATGACGGTTTCAGATTCTATCCCCCCGGCGGTCTCATTATCGGTCTTTCCCTGCACCAGCCAGATAAGGCTCGCGTTAATCGAAATATCTAAAGGATCTGATGCCGGGAAGAACATCCTCCCCCCAAAAGCAACATTGTAGCCATAGTCCTCTACGACTGTCAGGGGAATGTACAGACTGTCAGAGGAAACCGCAATACCATATTCCAGCAGGTCAGACTGGGCAGGGATAACGTTTGATTTTAATTCAAGCATGGGAATGAACTTGAGATCATCAGTTGAGTCATCCAGGTCCTTCATCTGGCCTTTGTCATCGTATGGCCAGTCCCAATCCTGTAATGCTAACTTCAAATTATCAGGGTTCCGGGGCTTTACCTGGAATGTGAGATATGTCGGGTTTCCATTTGTTCTTATATCAAAAAGGAAGCTGTCATTAAGACCGGAATGGGAGTACGGGGACAGGTCTATTGAGTCCGTCACTCCATCGTCATCGTTGTCAAGGTCCCATACATTTGAAAAACCGTCCCCATCAGCATCAAGGGAGTCGACGTCTGTCACTTCAAAGTAATCCGACAGCCCGTCATGGTTCGAATCAGGTTCTAGCGGGTCTGACCCATAGAAAACCGATTCATTATAGTCGTCCAGCATGTCAAAATCAGAATCTGTGTTATTAAAGTCAGTTCCGAGAACAGCCTCAACGGAATCGGGCAGTCCGTCCCCATCAGTATCTGTTTTGTTCGTGGAAACGCTTATAAGTCCGACCACGTCAAGGTCGGTGTTGATCTGGTTCTGAACACTAAGTTGAGACACCATTGCCAGAGCAGCAGCATTACCTGTTGAAATGTAAGAGGGTTCTTGAAGTGATTCCTGACTGCTTGAGGCGGCTGCCGGGTAGAACTGGGCAGCTAATAAAATAAGAATGATCACCAGGTTATAAGGTCTACAACTTCTCAAAGTTATGCCACCAACCCTATTATAGTTTATAAAATGTCAATGTATAAAGAAGTTGTCATTTTTTTTCAGAACTGAGTTATCTTCGAGAACTTTAAAACATCGCTTATTTTCAGCATACTCTGGTCGCTCTGGCACTTTCCGCTGATATTTGTCAATGGCTCCTAACAGTATGAGATTTTTCACGAGAGTGTTTGGTTTAGCGTGAATTTTTTGTCAGCATCATTCCTATTGGAAGCTTTTGCAGGATTTGCTAAAAAAGATTCAACAATGCATTAAAACAAATTTATAAAAACACTGTTATATATCATCCTGCACAATATCCTTTTAAGCTGACGTTTTTTCAGCCATACGGGGGGAAAATTATGGATAAGCAAGAAGATGAGACTGTGATCGGAGTCTGTCCGAACTGCGGAAAACCGTTCAGGATAGAGCCAGCAGGCGGAGACGGGTGGCGCTACTGTGCAGAGGTCTGCGTAAATCCTTCGGCAATACCGGCAGGTGCGAGGCTGCAGGCGGACCAGGCTACGTTGCATTTTGTGGACGGAAGTATGCATGAGTACACGCGAGAGGAGTACATCAAAGTTCACGGCATTGATCCTCTGCCCATCTGGAGAGCGATCGAGCAGTGGCGGGAAGAACAGATGAAGAAGTGGAAGGTGGGGGCTTAACAAAACCTTGTAAAAAAGGCTAAATCAAAAAATTCCAATTCTTCGGACCCAAAGGCGGTCTGCTTATCAGCCGGTGAGAGTTCGGCTGCCTGAAAAAAATGTCTAAAATGGTTTTCAGGGCCGTTAAATGATTGGATTACTGTTGTTTTTTCTGACTAAATCTGTTGCTGTTCATTAAAGCCAATCCGGAACGCTGGCAAAAAGCTATTTCCCTTAAAGGACAAAATTAAACCGGGAGGAATAGGGGCTTCCCTTTGTTTAATTTTTAAGGGAACTACGGCAGGGTTTTTTCGGATGGGGCAGGAAAGTAAATCTATGGGGTTGTGGGCTTCCGCTTCGATCGGGGTGGGAGCAATGGTGGGAGCTGGAATTTTCTCGATTTTCGGCATGGCTGCCGCGATTTCGGGAAATGCCGTGTACGTTTCGTTTGTCATTGCGGGGCTGGTTGCGCTTTTAAGCACGTATTCCTATGCAAAACTGGGGGCGAAGTACCCTTCGGCAGGAGGGTCCGTTGAGTTCCTGGTAAGGGGGTTCGGGAACGGGGTCCTTAGCGGGGGGTTGAATGTTTTGCTCTGGGTCGGCTACATATTCGGGCTTGCCCTCTATGCTAAGGGGTTTTCTTCTTATGCTGTGACCTTTTTGCCTGCAGGTTCGGGCCAGGGCTGGGATGCTGTTTTTGCAACTGGAATCGTCCTGCTTTTTACGGGAGTGAACTTCATAGGGGCAAAGGCTGTGGGCAAATCCGAGCTTTTTATTGTTTCCATAAAGGTTGGAATACTCATCCTCTTCGGACTGGTGGGGCTGTTCTACATCACCCCCGAAAACCTTGCCCTTTCGAATTTTCCGGCTCCTTCAAAGGTCCTCTACGGGGCAGGCATGGTTTTTCTTGCTTACCAGGGCTTCGGTTTGATTGCCAATGCTGCCGAGGACATGGACAATCCCGAAAAGACCCTTCCCCGGGCTCTGTACCTGAGCGTGGTCCTGGTCATAATTATCTACGTGCTTGTGAGCCTGGCCGTAGTTGGAAACCTCTCTATTCCCGAGATCGAACAGAGCAAGGACTATGTCCTCGCAGCAGCCGCAAAACCTTTCCTGGGGGCTGCGGGCTTCAAGATCATGGCATTGGCGGCTTTGTTTTCAACAGCGTCGGCGATCAATGCTTCGCTTTACGGAGGAGCAAACGCATGTTATATTATAGCAAAGGAAGGGGAACTGCCCGAGTTCTTCGAAAGGAAGGTATGGAAAAGAAGTACCGAAGGCCTGTTTATAACATCGGGCCTTGTGATCCTCTGCGCGAATTTCCTGAACCTGGAACGTATAGGCATGCTGGCAAGCGCTTCCCTGCTTTTAATATACATAGCCGTAAATAAGGCCCACCTGCGCCTCCACGGGGAAACCGGTGCAAATCCCGGGATAATATGGGCTTCTTTGCTCAGCAGTGCGGGCTTTTTTGCTGTCCTTGTATATTATGAACTGGGGCACTCCCCCGGGACCCTTGTTTTACTCACAGGCGTTATTGCAGGCTGCTTTTTGGTGGAATGGACCTACAGGAAGTTTTCAAAGCGGACGCTGAAGCAGAGAGAAATTATGTGCTATGTAGAGGTAATCGAAGTCGTGGATAAATAGTCGGAGAGGAATAGCTGGGGAAAAAAGTCGCCGCAAAGAGAATGGCAAAACACCTGGAGCTTAAGAAGTTCATCCGGGAAAGACCCTTGAAATGCTTATCATCCTTGCTTCTTTTGCACTACTGTAAACCTTATAGTGAATTCTGTCTCATCGTCTCGTTTCAGTCCAAGTTCACCGTCTAACTGGTCTACAAGGATAGTTACCAGTTGTATGCCAAGACCGTCAGGATTTTCCAGATCAAAACTTTCAGGCACACCTACACCATTATCTGATACTGTCAGAATATAACTGCTGCCCTTTAAGCCTTCATTATTGTTCCCTGCTCTATTATCTTTACTTTCCGGGGATTCTTCTCTACAAAGTTTGATTTGAATTTTACTATTATCTCTGTCGGCAAATGCATGTTTGAGAGAGTTTGAAACAAGTTCGTTGATGATTATACCTAATGGGACTGCAGTATCCATGTCAAGGAAAATGTTTTCTTCCAGGTTCATATTTAAGCTGGTACTGGCATTTCCAAGCCTGTATGTCTGGAAAAGATTCTTAGCGAGTTCCTCAACATACGACGAAAAGTTCAGTGTATCGAGCTCTCCACCCTTGTACAATTCCTCATGGATAAGAGCCATGGATATTACTCTGTCCTGACTTTCCCTGAAGGCTTCACGAACCTCTGAATCCTTAATACATTCTCTGTTGTTGAATTTTTCAGCCTGTAGATCCAGCAGGGAGGAGATTACCTGCAGGTTATTCTTGATTCGATGGTGAATTTCTTTTTTACGGGCAGTTTCGATATTCGCAAGGAACTTTTCTGTCTCTTTTTTTTCGGTCACATCATAAATAGTACCCTGGTAGAATTCCGGCTTTCCATCCATTCCCTGAATTTTCTGGTAGATTTCTTCAACCCATCTGATTTTTCCATTCCTGTGTATTATACGGATTTCAAATTTTTCGTAATCATTGGATTGAGAACTTCGAATCTTTTCCCTTTTTTTGAATAAGAGAGGCCGGTCCTCCGGATGGATTATGTCTTTCCACTTTATCCGGGACATAAAATCCTCTTTGCTATACCCGGTGATTTCTTCAACAGCCCCATGCATAAATACAGGAACAAAATTTTTATCCAGCTGGAAAGCGATCCCGTGGAAATTCTGTATGAAAGAGCGGTATCTCCTCTCACTCTCTTCAACATTTTTTAGTGCAAGTTTCCATTCCGTAATATTTTTAATTACTCCGATGGCTCTGTATACCTTCCCTTTGTCATCTTTTAGCCAGACTCCAAAGTTTTCGGCATAGATGTAGTTCCCATCTTTTTTTCGGAACCTGAATTCTACTTGAAATTTTATCTTTTCCTCAAAGGACTTCTCCAAGTTTTCAAGCAGTTCTATCCTGTCTTCAGGATGCACGTGTTCTATCCAGGCCGATTTATCCAGATTCTCTAACTCTTCCGGATTGTACCCTGTTACTTCCCTTATGGCTCCTGCCAACCTGACTTTACATGTTTCGAGATTGAAATCGAATATAACCTGCCCGGTCTGTTCGGCTGCTGTGCGATATCTTTCTTCACTTTCTTGAAGTTTTTTACTGGCAAGTTTTTTCTCTGAAATATCTTTCAGTACTCCTATAGCCCCGTAAGGCTGACCCTCATAATCCGTAAGCCAGACTCCACTGTTTTCTATATAAATACAGGTTCCATCTTTTTTTCTCAACCTTAATTCTTCCTTAAATCTGCCTTCGGTCGTTCTTACACTCTGAAATTTTTCGCCCCCACGATTCATATCAGTGAGATGGATATTTTTAATCCAGACGTCCTTGCCAAGCTTCTGGAATTCTTCAAAACTATACCCTGTAACTTCTTCTATGGCGCCTGCCCAGCTGCTCTTATCTGTTCTTAAATCATACTCATATACCACCTGTCCTGTCTGCTCTGTGGCAATCCTGTATCTTTCCTCGCTTTTCCGAAGTTTTTCTTCTGCTATTTTACTTTTGGTTATATCTCTAGCAATAACCGAGAGATCTGTCAGCTTTCCTGATGCATCAAAAACCGGAGAAAGAGTGAGTGAGACATTTATTATCCTACCATCCTTTCTTAACCGTAAAGTCTCATAATTGTGGATTTTATCTCCCTGTTTAATCAGTTCAGCCAATTCTTCTGTTTCTTCAACTAATATGGATGGCTCCAGAATGGATATGGGCTTTCCCAGAACTTCTTTAGCTGAATAACCATAAATTTGCTCTGCACCTTTATTCCAGCTGGTAATGATGCCATCAAGGGATTTGGTTATAATGGCATCGTTTGAATATTCCACAATATTCGCCAGATTCTGAATTTTCTCTTCAGCTTTTTTACTCTCGGTTATATCCCTTGTGATAATAACTACTTGCCCATCGGAAAAAGGTAGAGCAGTTGCACTCACATCCGTCCAGATGGTACTGCCGTCCTCCTTAATTATTCCCATCTCTGAACTTTGAACCAACCCTTCCTCTTTCAAAGCCCTTACGCTGGGGAACTCTTCAGCCGGCATCTCTGTTCCGTTTGACCTGAGATATTTTCTGGTTGAATACTTTCTATTGAGCAAATCTGATCTGGAGAGGTCCAGGATGTTTTCCAGGGCAAGGTTTGCATCCAGGATATTTCTTCCTTTATCGGTGATGGAAACTCCAACAGGCAGCAGATTAAAAAGAGCTTTCAATCTGCCCTCGCTCTCCTTTAACATCTCCTCAGCCCGCTTGAACTCGGTTATATTTTTCCGTCCTGAATTTTCTATCTGTTCCCACTTTCCATCCCTTTTGATCAAGGCAAATTGATGGTTGATGACCACATCGATTATCTCGGCTGCGTTGCACCTGTCGAGAGGATAGGTGCAGAGAGCAATCATCTGGTAATTGCCAATTACATCGTCTACCTGTTCCTCATAATCAGCAAAATCATTCCAATCCTCTTTTTCCAGCCGGAAAGAATTTCCCAACCTCAGACCGTCACAGCCATTAGTCAGGGCCTGGTTGAGTTTTTCAACCCAGCCATTTAAGACTCTCTCCGAATCGAAATTACCCTCTTTTAAATACCAGTGTGTGTAGGGAATGAATTCTATTTGCCCTCGCTCCAGATAAACATCAAAATAAGGAACAGCCCTTCTCAGGGCTTCTTTTGCTTCTTCCACTTCCGAGGGTTGTGATACGATCCACACACAAAATTCGTTATTTTCCAGCCCGACCTTGAAATATGGGACCAGTATGTCCATCAAATCTTCTTTTGTCTGGAAAAATTGGCAGAAATGGGTTCCCCAGGACACATCTCCAATAATATCAATGCCAGACTTTCTCAGGCTTTCTATCATTTCACACCTTCTCCTACTTGAGGATGTAAAGGCAAAAATTTCGTTGTCTCCATGGTACGCGGTTCCTGCTTCTCCACGTTTCACAATTTCTTATCCTCGCTGTTTTGGGTCCCGTGAGTCACTTACCGAAAAACGTAAGCATAAGAATCTCTCTACTTTTTTCTAAACACGGGGGGAATGTGCTTGTTTTCTCATATTTGATCCACGACTCGCCCCCGCGGCCCTGTTTTGTATGTTAAAGTTCTCGCAATAAAAATCAACACTTCATAAACTGAACAAGGTTCATTCAGTTTGTGCTTAAATGCGTACTTAGAGCTTATCCGAAAAGT
>DUKH01000005.1:0-3901 GCA_013329415.1 Methanosarcinaceae archaeon
TTATATTTGACTTATCCCTAAATAGAAAGGACCGGTATTCTTTTTAGCGATCTTTTTGTATCAGTTGGATTTTTCCGTAACTTATGATCAAAAAGTAAATACCTTTAACCTGGGGCAGTGAACTACCCCTCCCTGCCTCCTTCGGAGTAGAGGAAAGCAATTCCTTCGACTACTTGAATCATCCAGGCATTGGCTCTAAGAACTTGATACCCATCCTCACTTTTTAGGCACAAAGCAATACACTCTCTCCTGTAGAATCTTTTTGTCAGATCATTTTATCAGAACATTTTGTCAGACCAGTTTATCAGATCATTCTGTTTTGTATTTTCTAATAGAGCCTGAGATTTCCCGGGAAAACTTGCAAATTGCTGGAAATCTTTGAGATAAGGAAAATTATTCTTCAATATTTTTGTTTCCTGCAAGTATATAATCAGATAAAATAAAATCACATTAGAATTAAAGAGAGAAATTTATCCGGGAGGGGTCTTTTGAAATTCAACTATTCGAGAGTTTCATTCCATTCTTTCGTACACGAGGTCAGGTTTATCATCATTTTCTACATAATAGGGGATTGGGCTTCCACCTGGTATGCCCTGCCCTACGGGGAAGAATTCAACCCGCTTCCTGCGCTAATTCTGGAACACTATGGGATTTTTTCCCTCCTGGTCCTGAAAATAATCTTGATTCTTGGGCTTTTCTTTATCTTTCCCGTAATCAAGCTATTTCCCGCCAAATGGATCTTCACCAAGCATGTTATTGAATTTTTAGGGGTCATGGCAACCATAAACAATATCATGGTCGTCTGGTATGGGAACAGCTTCATCCAGGCCATGGGTTGGGTCTGAGAGGGACTGAAAAAAGATTTCTCAGGAGGGATTCACGTTGTTGTTTTCTCGCACAGGAAACAGTCGTGAAACTCTTCTCCGATTTTGTGGGCTTTTTCAGGATTCCTTCACTTTCGTACCCGCACTTCTGCGCTACCCTCTCACTCGCCCGGTTCCGGACGTCCGGGTCCGGAAAAAATGTTTTCCAGAATTGCATGTTCGTGCTTCGTAGTAAAAAATGGGTAAAAAGTGGGGGACTTTTTCAAATCCCCAGAGCTGCCCTGAACAGCACTATCAGCCCGAAGAAGAGGTTCAGCACCACAAGCCCTCCCAGCACGAGCGCGCCTGTCTTGATCATGCCTGAGTTTTTCTCGAAAAAGGAAAAGCTGCCCTGCAGGGAATCCAGGGAAGCTTTCACCTTCGAGATAGCTTCTTTCGATTCCTCAAGGTTTTCTTTGAGTGTCGAGAGGACCTCTTTTGACTCCTCCAGATTTTCTTTAAGGGTTGTGATGGTTTCCTTTGACCCTTCAAGGTTCGCGTTCAGGGTGTCAAGTACCGCATCGACCCTTGGCTGTTCTTCACTGTGCAGGTGTTCAAGCACGTCGTGTACTTCATCGAGGGTCTGCGGGATTATCCCGGGCTCATCTTCCCACCTGTAGTTCAGGAGCTCGAACCTGCGGTCGAGTTTTAGGAGCTGCCTCTCATAAAAAGTGGTCTGGGCTTTAAGGAACTCGTAATTTTTCTGGAACCCGTCAAATTTCGTATTCATACTTGCCGAGATCCTTGCAGCCTGAGGCTGCCTGACCCCCATCGAAGCATTTTCCATTCCGGCAAGTGAGAATTTCAGACCTTCCAGAATTTCCGGTTTTATTTCTGCAAAAGCGGACTCGATAACCATTTCGGGAACTGGTTCTACAACTGTATTTCTAAGTGTCGGTTCCCCTTCAGAAGCAGGAATTTCAATTGCTTTTTCGGGGATCTCTTGTGTAATTTCTTTTTCGATTTCTTGTGTGAGTTCCTTTGAGATTTCTTTTCCTGCCCCGCTGCTCGCAAGTTTCATAGATGCGGTTTCTTTCAGGAGTTTTGCAGCATTTACGATGTCATCAGGACTTTTCCCGGAAAGTTCCGAAGCCTTTGAACTGCCGGTGATGTTAGGGAGTTTTTCAGCTTCTTTCACTGTCCCCGGGATTCCTTCGATTTCAGGTATTCCTTCGATTTCTGGGATTCCTTCGATTTCAGGGATTCCTTCGATTTCTGGGATTCCCTCAACTCCCGGAATTTGAAGACCTGCCCCAACAATTTTTATCCCGCTGCCACTTATCTCGAATTTCTTTTCGGGAATTTTTTTCCATTGCCCCGGCAAACTGGAGGGCCAGTTTCTCTTTCCTGCCGAGCAGTCCCTCGTAGTACTTTTTGTCAAGCTCAAGCTGTCCCAGCTTATCTTTCACGTCCGAAGAAAGCTCGATTTCCGGGATTGGCACTTTCTTTCTCGTGACAAAGAGCTTTTTTACCTCCAGCATGACTTCTTCGCTGACCTCGAGGTTGTCGTCCAGAGAATCCAGGATGTCCTCTATCTTGGGCTGTTCCAGGGTATTGAAGCGTTCAAGCACTTCTTTTGCGCAGTAGATGCCCTCGGTCAGCACCCCGGGTTCCTGGTAGAGGATTCCTGCAATTTCACTGTTGACTGCCGTAAGTCTTGCCAGCAGCTGGAAGGTCTCAAACATGTTCGACCAGTCTGTTAGCATGTCCCAGAAGTTGAAGTCGACCTTTTCCGGGTTGTCCACCCCGAGTTCTTTGAGTTTGGCTTCGAGCTTTTCCTTCTCTTCCCTGAGTTCTTCAAGCCTTTCTTTTTCCTCATCCCAGAGCTCATCCTCGTCCCGCGGGCTCATCCTCTTGATCGTGATCAGTTCCTCGGTCTCTTCCAGAAGCGAGGAAAGCTGCTCGCCAAGCGCCTCGATGGTCGAACCGATAACCGCAATAGCCGTCCCCGCCTGTTCAGCGGCCTTTCCCATATCTTCTGCAGCGTTCCCTCCCTGGTAGGCTGCCTTTCCTATATTATACAGGCCACAGGTCGCAACCCCGAAAACAACGTCTTTCCATCCCATTTTTTATATCTCCTCTCGATTTATCCTCTTAATCTTTCCTCATCGTTTATTCCCTGTTTTTCCTTTTGCCGGATTCAACTCGGTCATATTTTACAAATTCAATTTTTGTATTATGAATTATTTTGCTCTGGATCAATTATAAATTTTGTTGTATTTTTTTAAAAGAAGTAAGTTGAGCCCGTTGAATAAAGTATATTTAACATCTTAAAGAATTACTAAAACATGACCGATGATATAATCTCCAGTATTAAAGAGGATTTAGTGCAAAACGTGGACGAGAAAACGAAAAACAATTATCAGCGTTTTTTTAAGGAAGAGGTGAAATGCTATGGGGTTAAGAGTTCCGTTGTGGGAAAGCTTGCAAAGAAATATTATGAAGAAATCAAACCGAAAGACAAAAGAGAGATCTTTTCTCTGTGTGAAGAGCTTCTTAAGTCGGACTACTGCGAAGAGGCTTTTATCGCATTCCAGTGGGCATACCTGATAAGAAAAGACTATGATGAGGGAGATTTCCAGGTTTTTGAGAGCTGGATTGAAAAGTACGTCAACAACTGGGCGAAATGCGATACCCTCTGCAACCACACCGTAGCCTCTTTTATAGAACAGTTTCCTGAGTACATAGAGAGGCTAAAAACCTGGACAACGTCCGGGAACAGGTGGCTCAGGCGAGCTGCAGCCGTGACCCTGGTTCTGCCCGCCCGGAAAGGCAAGTTCTTAGAAGACGTTTTTGAGATTTCCGATAGCCTGCTGCAGGACGAGGACGACCTTGTCCGGAAGGGCTACGGCTGGATGCTCAAAGAAGCAAGCAAAGCCCACCGGGAGGAAGTCTTCGAATATGTGATGAAAAACAAGAAAGAGATGCCCAGGACAGCACTCAGGTACGCAATTGAAAAACTCCCTCAGGACATGAGGGCTATGGCTATGGAAAAATGAGGAGAATGTTACGTAATGCAAATGAAGTGTGGCAAATGA
>DUKH01000005.1:4256-17358 GCA_013329415.1 Methanosarcinaceae archaeon
ATGAAGGGAGGTTGGAATTGCCCTATGCAGTACCCCCATACCACGTTAGGCTCCTTAATCTCCCCCCATAGTCCCATTTCACCGGCATATCCGGTTTGCTTGCGCTATTCTCTCTCCCAGGTAAAAGAATGTATTCACAAGTATTTTTTCTTATTTATTAAACATTGTTACGGGTTTGGTACTCAGGAGGTTTTAATGATAAATTTTGTGGCATTTTATTTATTTCTGCGTCCCTTTGTGAGTTTATGAGGTCGGATGTTTGCGTTTTTCATTGTTTTGTAGGAGTGTGAAATATTGATAACCTGGGACCAAAAAAATAAGAGAAATTTGTAAAGTTCAGGGTTATTTGGGATATATGATTTCAAAATTTTTACGTTAAACCAGCATTTATCATAAGTGCGACACATTTCAATACTTCTTTATTATAGGTTAATTGATAAGAGCCTTAAATCCCGTTTATGTGCTCAGAGCTAATTTTAGTTGAATTGTTTCCCAATGAAGTGAAGTACAGTCAATTTCCAGATTAAGATCCTGAAACAGGGATTGAATTGTGTTACTGCCGTTTATGGGGTTTGAATGTCTTCCAAATCCACCCCAAACTCCCCTAAAACCAGCACCGACCCTCTTTTTAGCATCCTTCCTGTTGTAAAGAGAGCAACACCCTAAAAAAATCCATATACTTTGAATAGCATAAGAAGTATTATGGGTATTGATATTAGTATTAAGGCGGGGTCAGACGCTGCTACTTCAAGCGTCAGTGCCTCGGGAAGTGAACAGCACATCATCACCGATAAAGAAAGAACGACATTTGGCATTCAGGACGAAGGTCTTAAGGATGCCGTTGACAAGTATTTCGGAAAGAGGCCGAATGACGCATATTTACACAGCCCTACCCCATGGGATGACCTCTATAAAACATACGGCTGGCCTGAAGTCCAGACTGTGCTTGTTGTCCAGAGCGCTACGATAAGGGAGATTACCTCCGAACCTGTGATTGTGGCGACAGGACTTTTACCAACAGCAGCAGCAAAAAAGCCACTTTCGATGCCAGCATTTCGGACCAGGTCACCAACACCACGGAGAGTAACTGGTCCCAGACGGACACGATTGAAGTAGGGCAGAAATTAACTTATAATGTCAGTTTCCTGGGAGCAGGCGGAGGGGGCGAAACGTCCATGTCCTACAGCCATTCATGGGGGCAGGGCGGCTCAGAGAGCATGAGCATTACAGTCGGGTCGTCTTCGGGAGTCCAGGTCGAACTTGAACCCGGGGAGTCAGTCGAAGCCGTGCTCGCGGCAAGCAGAGGCGTAATGAAGGTAAGGATTGTCTACAAGGCCTACCTGACCGGCGACACCGCTGTCAACTACAACCCAACTTACAAGGACCACCATTTCTGGGCTCTTGGCATTGGCGGGGTTATGAATGCAGCATCCCTTCCGACCATCAGGGATTACACCGAAGACATCGAGATCGGCTACTACTCTGACTCAAAAATAGAACTCAGGGACCCGGCAGGCAACTTGAAGGCGATGTTCTCTGTGGCTGATAAACCGGCAGTTGCTAAGGATATTCCAGTACCGTTATGACGATATAGCCGTACCAGTATACGATATACAAGTATAAGGCGCAAAAGCGCAAACCTTGAAGGACAAGATCCTGTACCTGGCCGGATTTAATCTGGCCTTTTCAGTGTCGAGCCGCTTTCTCTCAGGCGGTTCGACAATTTTTAAACAGGTATTGCTTTTTTATAAGTCTTTTCTAAAGATATTGTTTTTTAAAGACATAGATAGATAAATACTGCTTTTATAAATGATACTTTTTATAAAGGCGGCTATTTTTACAAACATTGTTTTTTATAAGTGTTACTTTTTACAGCTTTTTTCAAGCTTTTTGAACTTTGCTTTTTCGGTTTCAAGGGCAAAAATCAAATATTTTCTAATCCTAAGTTTTGTATCAGAGTCTTTAGAAGATGACCCCATGCTCCTACCAAAATCCTTAAAACTCTTCTCAATAATCCTTCTCTTTATTTTCCTCACTTCCGGCTGCATAGATTTCCCTGCCTTTTCAACCGCTGAGGCGGAAGGAGCGATTTCCGAAGTGGAGAATATTGTTGTCGGGGAAGTCGAGCGTTTCGTAGCCGATCAGGCGAACCATTTCTTTGAGGATAAGGCGGATTCCGGCGAAGCCGGGGGAAGTGAGATAGAAGAAGGGACACCGGAAAGTGAGATTTTTCCATCTTCTTCCTCTTTATCCCAGCCCTCTACTTCTTCTCCTTCTTCTCCTTCGGTGGAAGTACCCGGAGTCCCGACGTACGCCGAGGAAATATCAAGTGCGGTTTATCCCAAAGACTACCGGATACTTTCTTTGAATTTTAAGAGGGCAGTTGACCCCGAGGATGAGGAAATATCCCGGGAGATCTACAGGATAACCGGGAAAGACTCGGGGTACGATATCGAAGATGTCTGTGCCGTTTTTGATTATGTGAACGGGCAGTGGAAGTACAGGTATGACAAGAATTCCGAGTTTTTCTTCGGGGCGGCACAGACGATAAGGGACGGGTATGAGGGGGACTGTGATGACTATTCTATCGCCATGTCCGCGCTGATGGAGAACATGGGTTTCAATACGCGGATCATTACGGTGAGAACAGAGACTTACGGTCACGCTTATCCCGAAATTTATATAGGAGACGATCAGGATACGGCGTATGAAATTTTGTATTATGTGTACGGGCGCTATTCCTATGCGGAAAGCATCTGGTATTCGGAACGGGACCTTGAAAAGGGGGAGAGTCAGTACTGGCTGAACCTTGACTGGAGCGGGTCGAACGGGTACCTGCACCCGGGAGGTATGTACCTGGAAGGAGCGAGGGTCGCATACTATCCCGGCGGGCTCGTTGAGTTTTGAGGTTAAGGGACAGGCACTTCATTCAAAATATTATTTGAAACTTTAGGCTTTCAAAAAAGTTATATTCCATCAATTCCAAGTATCTAAAACTTTCAAGAGATTACAAATCGAAATTATCGTGTTAATTACAAAAATGAAGAGGTTATGAAAATGACAGAAAAACTCGGAATCCTGGCCATCGGGCACGGGAGCAAGCTGCCTTACAACAAGGAAGTTGTTACACAGATCGCTGATTACATTGCACAGAAGCACGCTGACGTGGTCGTAAGGGCCGGTTTCATGGAGAACAGCGAGCCTACCCTGAACGAAGCTATTGCAGCCTTCTCAGGCACAGGGGTCACGAAGGTCGCAGCCGTGCCGGTCTTTTTAGCCTCGGGTGTGCACATCACAAAAGACATCCCTAACATTCTGAACCTGGACGAAAACGGCTGTGGGACCCTCATGGTTGACGGAACCGAAGTACCTATCTGCTATGCCAGGCCCCTGGGCGCCGACGAGCTGATCGCAGACCTCGTCTACAAGAGAGTAGAAGAAGCAATCTAAGCATTCCAGGCCGCGGAATTTTTTTCCGCAATTTTTTCCGGGCTTCGGGTTTTTTGGCCCGGAGTCTTTTATCTTTCCCGTCCCGATCTATCGTTTTCTTCAGTTAGCTTTTGTAGCTTTCTTGTTCCCTCTTCCCTCTCCCCTCTTCCCTCTTTCCTCTTCTTTTTTGTTTACTCCGTTAACTCGGATGAGATTCAAATCAAGTTAGCTTGTGCCCCCCGATAATTAGAATTTCCAGACTGACATCAGTGTTACAAGACGGCAGTTTAATGAAAATACTCATATAGGTTGGATTTTTATATTAATCAATTAAAGTTTACTTAAATTTTATTTATGCTACAGCCGGGAGGGCCTTTAAGAGCCCTAAAAATGAGGAATGAGCGATGGATGAAAAACTCGGAATACTGGTAATAGGACACGGAAGCAGGCTTAAGTACAACAAAGAAGTAATCCTGGAAATTGCGGATATTATTGCAAAAAAGCACCCTGAGGATGTTATCAGGGTCGGGTTCGTGGAGCACAGCGACCCGAAAATCAAAGAAGCTGTAAAAGAATTCTCAGGCACAGGGGTCACCAGGATCGCCGCCGTTCCTGTCTTTATTGCGTCGGGAGTCCACCTCACCGAAGACATCCCCGGGGAACTTGACCTGGACGAGTCAGGCTGCGGGACACTCGATATCGATGGCAAGGGCGTGCCTGTCTGCTACGCAAAACCCCTCGGGGCCGATGAACTGATCGCAGACCTCATTTTCAAGAGGGTCCTGGAAGCGCAAAATATAACTGCCTGAACTTTCGTCTAATTTTTCATGGACCTTGACCGGAAAAAAATCGTCGTGCTAGACCTGACGCACGGCGGAATTCCTATTTCTATCAAACTGGCAGAACTCGGGGCAGAAGTCTCTGCCGTCGACGTGTACAATACGGTTGACCCCGTCACCCTCTCGGAACTGGAAGATAAGTACGGGATAAGGACTTCCAGAGAGCCCCTGCCGGTCGGGGCCTTCGACCTGCTGGCTGCACCGGTGCACCTGGACCCGGCTTACCCCATGCTTGCCGAAGCCCGGAAGACCAAAAAACCTGTCCTTTCTCACCACCGGATTGTCGGCCTGGTTCTTGCAAAGGACCCGCGACTGGCCGGGACCCGGACGATTGAAATCACAGGCGTAAAGGCAAAGACCAGTACAGCTTCCCTGCTTGCGGACATGCTCTCCCGCAAGTCCCAGGTAGTCCTCCATACTTCCCGGGGACTTGAAGCCTGGAAAGGGGGTGTGCCCTCCGAAATCCGCAAAGGTCTGAGTATTACTCCCGGAAGTATCCTGACTGCCGTTGACAGGACCTTCGAGGCCGGACTCAGGCCTGAATATTTCATATTTGAAATCTCAATAGGGGGCACGGGAAACGCTGACCTCGGGATCCTGACAACCCTTATCCCTGACTACGGGATTGCAAACAATAGCTCCCTTGCGGGTGAGGCAAAGCTCCAGCTCGTCCGCACGGCAAAACCCGAAACGGCCCTCGTCCTCAACGCAGCTGTGGAAAAAGCTCTGGAAAATACAGGAGAAAAAATTCCAGAAACAGTCAAAAAAATCAATTTCAGGGACCCTTTCTACCCCGAATCGGGGGAAAGCGCTGACTTTGTCCTGAAAACCGAGGAGGGCATAATTCACTGCCTCTGCAGGGGCCAGGAACTCTTCACCGCCCGCCTGCAGCCCGGATACAATAGTTTGGCCTACAGGACAGCCTTCGTAGCAGCTTCAGCCGCAGCCCTGGAACTCGGGGTAGAAAACAGGACCGTGGTTAAAACCCTCGAAGAGTTCGGGGGGCTTGCAGGCAGGATGCAGGAAAAAGAACTGGAAGGAATAGCCCTGATCGACAACTCCAACTCGGGCATGGATATCCGCTCGGCTGAAAAGGCTCTCGAATATGCCCTCCTGAAGAAAAAGGATGAAAGGAAGCATAAAATGTACATTGTCCTGGGGGAAGAAGCCGCCCAGGTCTGTGAAGGGTTGCCCCCCGAAGCCGTGCAGGGCTTTGTAGAAAAATACGGGAAAAAGTTCGAGCTCATCGTCCTTGTGGGCGAGCGGATGCGGGACATAAGGGCAGGAAACGTGACATATGCGGCAAGCCTTCCGGAGGGACTTTCCGAAGCTTCGAAACTTGCGGGGAAAACGGACATCATTATTTCTTCTGTTAAGTGTTTCCGGTAAAATAAAAAGGATGAAATAAAAATGATTTTTCATTTTTTTCATCTGATTTTCCGGGGGTTTCTGTTAGGTTACCCTCTTATTTCCCGTATTTTTATGATATTGTTTTATAGAAGGTCTTACAATCTGTATTCGTTTCTATTGATAACACAATTTCGTGGATAATTCAAACTCGAACTCAAACTCCATTGATTATCCATACCTGAATTCCGTTGCTTATTCAAAACACACTTCAGTTGCTTATTCAAACCCATTGACCATTTAATCGGGCTTTTAACGGCTCTTGCTTTTTCCTCCAATGCCGTTTCCACCCACATGGAACCGGAGGAAAATGCCTATCAACATCCCGAAAAATTAACAAACAGAGGATTTGTCATGACCGGAAAAGATATTTCAATCATTCACCCCCGCCCGAGTTCTATAGTTGCGGCCCTTTACACCCTCAGGGACCTGAACGTCGATGTTGCCATCCTGCACGGGCCTCCAGGATGCTCCTTCAAGCATGCAAGGCTTCTCGAGGAAGACGGGATTCATGTGGTGACCACCGCCCTTGATGAGAACGGTTTTGTCTTCGGAGGACATGACAGGCTGGTGCAGCTTATCAACAAGTCCGTCGAACTTTTCTCCCCGAAAATTATCGGTGTTGTCGGGACCTGTGCCAGCATGATCATAGGGGAAGAGATGCACGAAGCCGTGCTCGAGGCAAACCCTGACGTCCCGGTCATCGAGGTCGAGGTGCACGCAGGCTACCACAACAATACAAAAGGCGTGATCTTTGCCCTGGAATCAGCGCTTGATTCCGGGATCATCGACCATAAGGAATTCGAGCGTCAGGAGTACCTGCTTGCAAAAGCAACGGAAGTCGAAAAGAAATTCGGGGCTGCAAGCAGGGAATACCTTGCTCCTTCCAGGGGAGATATCAAGTACACTGTCGCAAAGAGGGTCCTCGAACTCCTGAAGGAAGGCAAGCGCGGAATCACGATAATGAACGCAAAGAAGGAAACCGGCTACATGTTTGCCGATATCACTCTTGCAGTAAACGAAGTCGCAGCCTCCCTCGGAAAGAAGGATTCCATCGTGAACATGGCAAACCTGGACGAGAACCTTGGACTCCCGAGAGTCAGGCAGCACGCCGAATACATTATGAGGGACCTGAAAGCCCACGGCATTGAGATACAGGAGATCATCGGGGGCATGGATGAATACCCGATAGCCGGGGAAAAGGTCAGCGAGCTGATCAAAGAGAAGTACAGCGATTACGACTTTGCGGTAATTACGGGCGTCCCGCATGCAATCCCCATGGAAAATATTGAGGGCATGGAACTTATCTCAGTTACGAACGGGCCCAGGCAGGTCCTGCCCCTGAAAGAGATGGGGCATGAGTACGTCCTGGTGGAAATCGACCTCCATCCGAAGACCCTCGGGGTTAGCAGCATCGTGGAATCCGAGTTTGGAGCCACTTTAAGGGAAATTGCAAAGGAAGCCCGAAAGGAAGCCTGAAAAAAACCTGAGAGGAAGCCTGAAAAAAACCTGGAAAGAAACCTGAAAAGGAATTTCAAGGCTGAAAAAGGCGAATTCGGGATAAAAAGGAAAATCGTTTAAAAAAGGAGGAAGATCCTGTGAAAAAACAAAAGATCATTGCAATTTACGGGAAAGGCGGTATAGGTAAATCAAGCACCGCGTCCAACGTGGCAGCAGCCTGTGCGGAAACAGGAAAGAAGGTCATGATCATCGGCTGCGATCCGAAGAGCGACTCGTCAATCACCCTCCTGGGGGGAAAAAGGATCCCTACCATTCTTGACCTCCTCAGGGAAGGCATTGAAGTCACGGAAGAAGATATGGTTTTCGAAGGTTACGCCGGTGTCAAATGCATAGAAGCTGGAGGGCCAGAGCCCGGGATTGGCTGCGCGGGCCGGGGTATCATCGTGGCAGTCCAGAAATTAAAAAGCGTTTCTGCGGAGCTTATAAAAGAGCAGGACCTGATCATCTATGACGTGCCCGGGGACATTGTCTGCGGAGGGTTTGTAGCCCCTATCCGGAAAGGGTACGTAAACGAGGCCTATGTCCTGACCTCCGGGGAATACATGCCCCTCTACGCCGCAAACAACATCTGCAAGGGGCTTACCAAGATAAACATGCCTCTCAGCGGCGTAATCTGCAACTCAAGAAACGCCAGCCGGGAAGAGGAAATAGTTACCAAATTCTCAGAGGAAATCGGGAGTCAGCTGATGGCTTTCATCCCCAAGAGCCAGATAGTCCAGGACTGTGAGCGGGACGGCTACTCCGTTATGGAAAAAGCCCCCGATTCCGACATCGCTGACGTCTACCGCAGGCTCGGAAAAGCGATCATGGAAAACGAAAAGAAGGTCATGGCAGATTCCCTTACCGATGAGAGGTTAAGGGAAATGACAAAGTAAAAAAGAGTTCCCAATACGGAAGCTAAGGGGACTAAAAAACCTCAGAGGCGTTGAAAAACTATGTATTCGAAAGAACAGCAGCCCGGAATGGATGAGCAGCGGTCCGGAAAGGATGCCGGAAAAATTCCCAGGGTCCTTATTTCCGCAGACCGTTCCTCCTCCGGGAAAACAACCATTTCCATGGGGCTGATGGCTGTCCTTGCCTCCAGAGGTTATAAGGTCCAGCCCTTCAAAGTCGCCCTGGACTACATCGACTCCAGCTACCATACCGAAATCACGGGCAGGTTCTGCCGGAACCTGGACGGTTACCTGATGGACGAAAACGGGATCCTGGACGTTTATACCCATGCCTGCGAAGTAGGGGAAGGTGCGGACATAGCGATTATCGAAGGAGTCCGGGGGCTCTACGAGGGTTTCGAGAGCTTGACCGACATAGGGAGTACTGCCCAGATCGCAAAAATCCTCAAATGTCCCGTGGTCTTCGTAATCAACGCCCGGAGCATAACCCGTTCGAGTGCGGCCCTTGTAAACGGGTACAAAAATTTTGACCCAGATGTGGAAATTGCCGGAGTCATACTGAACAATATAGGGAGCCTCAGACACGCGGAAAAGGCAAAGCAGGCAATCGAATATTACACCGGGGTCCCGGTTATCGGGATAATTCCGAGAGACCCGTCCATGCAGATTTCCATGCGTCATTTGGGGCTCATGCCCGCCCTTGAAGGCAGAAGGAGGCTCGGGGACTTCGATGAACGGCTCGCAGGAATTGAAAAGATCATCAAAGAAGGGGTGGATATAGACCGGTTCCTTGCCATCGCAGGAAGCGCAAAACCTCTGGAATCCCCGGAAAACAGTATCTTTACCGGAGTTGAGTCAGGGGCAGGTTCCCTTACAGTTCCCGGTTCAATTCCAGAATCGATATCCGGTTCAATTCCCGGATTGATTCCAGCGTCCGATAAACCCAGGATCGGGGTAGCCCTGGATGAGGCTTTTAACTTTTACTACCACGACAATATCGACCTCCTTGAACTGGACGGGGCGGAGATAGTTTACTTCAGCCCTGTGAAAGATTCCCGGCTTCCCGATGTGGACGGGCTCTATATCGGAGGCGGCTATCCCGAACTCTTCGCCGCCGAACTGGAAGCCAATGAGTCCATGCGCCGGGAAATCAAAGAAGCTTCTGCTTCAGGCATGCCGATCTACGCCGAGTGCGGGGGGCTCATGTACCTGACCGATAAAATAAGCACCGGGGTTCCCGGAAAAGGCACCTACCATGATGCCAGCATGCCGGAGTCCACATATGAAATGGTCGGGGCGCTCCCGGGGCATACAATCATGGGGCAGACCCGGGTTGTCAGCTATAACATCGGGACCCTTGCCTGTGACTGTGTAATAGGGAAAAAAGGCAACACCTTCAAGGGACATGAGTTCCATCACTCCGAGATCAGGGAAATCCCGGGGGACGCAAAGTTTGCCATAAAACTGTCCCGGGGCACCGGCATTAAGGACGACCTCGACGGGCTTACGGTTGAAAATACCCTTGGCTCCTACGCCCACCTGCACGGGGCTGCCTACAGGGAACTGGCAGGCTCCTTTGTGGAAGCGGTAAGGAAATACCGGGCAGAGGAAAAATAAGTGAAGCATTATATAATTAGAATCATACTAAAAGCTGGAATTAATCACTGAAAGCTGATTTTATTCATTTTTATATTTTATTTTCAGGTGAAGTTATTGAAAGCAAAACTGAATGGAGACAGAGTCCGGGCCGGAAAGGAAGCTGTCAACGAACTTTATAAAACCGGCTATTTCGGGCGGCCCAAAGGTGACGGGCTTGAACTCCGGCTTGTAGAAGCTGCGTTTCTCCTGTACCGCGGGAAGCTCGAGATCGAGCTGGAAGGAAAAAACCTGGATTTCAGGGCGTTTTTCGAACAGGCTTCACTCAGGCAGCCTAATTTTGAGTTGAAGTATATTGTTTACAAGGACCTGAAGGAAAGGGGGTACTATGTCCAGCCCTCGTCCACGGACTTCAGGGTCTACCCCAGGGGCAGCCACCCCGGGAAAAGTGCTGCAAATCTTTTTGTCCAGGTCCAGTCCGAAAGGCAGCCTCTTCCGCTAAAGGCCCTGCAGGAGGCTGTGGCATCGGCAGAAAACGTGCACAAACAGCTGATCCTTGCTATCGTGGACGGGGAAAGCGACATCACCTTCTATGAAGTAAAAAGTGATGCCCCTGAGGGGGATATGGCAGAACCGTACCCGGAAGTCTTTTCCGAAGCGACCTTTCTTGAAGACAGGGTGGTTGTCTGGGACCCGTCCGTTTCCGAAGCCCTCTATAACAGGGGTTTTTTCGGGAAAATGCTGGATACTGAGCGGCTTCAGCTTTCCCTCGTGGAATCCCTCTACCTTTTCTCTAAAGGGGCCATTGCGGTCAAAGACAGGAATGGGGAGGGACTTACATTTGAGGAATTCGTGGAGAATGCCTCGGGGATTGAAACATCTTTCCTGGAAAAATACAACGTGTATAAAGATCTCAGGGACTCGGGGAATGTTGCCAAGACCGGCTTTAAGTTCGGGACCCATTTCAGGGTCTACCGGAAGGTTGAGTCCGTGGAAAAGATTCCCCATTCTGAGTACCTGGTAGATGCCATACCCGCAGATTTTGAGTTCAGGCTGCCTGTAATGTCCGGAGCCGTGCGCCTTGCAAACAGTGTCCGGAAAAGGATGCTTTTTGCAGTGGAAAAAGAGGAAAAGGTCGAATATCTCGATATCGGCAGAGTCAAAATGTAAGACCTGTGGAAAAGAAGTGGGTAAAATCGCAGGTTAAATCGCAGGTAAAACGGGAAGATTCGGGCTAAGCACAGGCTGAGAGGCAGGCTAAAAGAAGGAAATAAAGAAGGAAATAAAGAAGGTAAGATACTATGTGGGATATTATTGCAGTTGACATCTCGGGCAGGCACAGGATAAAGGACGGCTACTACATGGTCTGTGCTGCGGCTGCCCTTAAAATTTCCGCGTCCCACATCGAAAAGATCAAACAGGTCAAAATCCAGCCTCGCTGGCTTCAGGAAGCCCCTCGCCTGGTGGATATCGTGCAGCTGATCGAGGATACGGTGGCCCAGATTGAGTTTAAGGGCACGATTGTGACGGAAAAAGGGGACATGTACAACGAACCCCAGTGGGTGCCTGATAGCATGTTTACCCTGGCGTTCAAGTACCAGGAGTCAATTGGGGAAAGGCGGGCTATCGAGCTTGCCCACCACATCTCCCTGAGTACCCGCAATTTACTTTTAACTGAACTTAACATTGAGGCCGGACAATAAAAGCGATGAATCCAGAAAAACAGCCCGGAAACGGGACTAAGGTAATTCTCGTAAAAAGAGACGCCCCGCGCTCGGAAGGGGGACGCAACGCAAACCTTTTCGAGGAACTCAGAGAACTTGCAAAGGCTGCAGGCTACCGTTCCGTGGGAGAAGTTACCCAGACCAGGTTCCCTGACAGGAAATACCAGCTGGGACGGGGAAAGGTTGAGGAACTTGCCGAACTTGTGGAAATCACGGGGGTGGAAAAGGTCATTTTTTACAACAAGCTCTCCACAACCCAGATCTATAACATCTCGGAACTCTGCCGTTGCCGGGTAATTGACAAGTTCCAGCTTATCCTTGAAATCTTTGCAAAAAGGGCCACCACGCACCGTTCCAAACTCCAGGTGGAACTTGCAAAGCTTAAATACGAACTCCCGAGGGCAAGAGCTGTAGTATCTATCCTGAAAAAGGAAGAGAAACCCGGGTTCATGGGGCTCGGGGGCTATGAAGATTCCTATGAACAGGACCTGAAGAAGAGGATTACCCGGATAGAAAGCGAGCTGGAAACCGCGGAAAAGGACGACGAGTCCCTGCGGGTCTACCGGCGCAGGCAGGGCCTCTCTTTGATCTCCCTTGCCGGATACACGAATGCCGGGAAAAGCACCCTTTTCAACACCCTGGTGGACGAAGAGTCCGAAGCCATGAACATGCTCTTTACGACCCTGGTCCCCATGACCCGGGCGCTGGACCTGGGCGGGCGAAAGGCGCTTCTTACCGATACCGTGGGCTTTATCGAAGAACTTCCCCACTGGATGGTGGACGCTTTCAAGTCAACCCTGGACGGGATCTTCCTCTCGGATATCATCCTCCTTGTTGCGGACGTAAGCGAAAAACCCGAAATCGTCCACCAAAAGCTTGCCACCTGCCACGATACCCTCTGGGACAGGATCAACGGCGTCCCTGTAATCACCGTGCTGAATAAGGCCGATCGGCTGGACCCTGAAGAACTGGAAACCCGCCTGGAGCAGATCAAATACCTTGCCCCCAATCCCATTCTGGTTTCCGCAAAAAATGGCACGGGCATCCCGGAGCTTAAAGCTGAGATCTTCAGGCACCTCCCCCCCCCTGGAAGACCTGTTCCCTTACCCTCCCCAATTCGCCCGAAGGGATGTCTGCCCTCTCCTGGCTCTATGAGGAAGGCATCGTGCACAACGTGGAATACGGGGAAAAAATTTCTGTGGATTATGAAGCAAGGGCCTCGATCATCCGCAGGGCCAGGAATTTGGAGCGGGACCTTGCGGAATGAAATGCCTGGGGGTTCGAGGCTTCGGGTTAGTGTTTCTGTTGAGATGTGAGGTTAATGTTTCTGTTTAAGGTTCCTGTTAGGAGTTTAGGGCTCTGGGTGAAGGAATCTTTAGAGGAACTCCTCCACTTTCTCCAGACATGACGGAGGAATCGAAAGTTTTTCAAATTATATATAAATTATCTGAATATTACCCGGACTTTTGCCAATACTTTCTCCCCAGCTTATTGTTCCCCCTCTCCGAATATTGTTCGTATAAATACGAAAGGTATTTATACACGGAAGTCGTTTGTACATTTACGAACGGGCCGTCTACTGGAAGACATCAGACCCTCCTAATATCCTAAACTACCCCTACACCAATTTTTTTCAATCTGGTCCGTTCGCAGTTTTCCTTTTTAATTATTTCTTTTACCATATTTTCATCTT
>DUKH01000007.1:0-2088 GCA_013329415.1 Methanosarcinaceae archaeon
TGTGGTTAAACTTTCACTTGAGGTTGGTTAGGAATTTGGGTACTTGACGATAATTGTCAAACTTCAGATTCAAGTATTACCTGCTACCTGTATATATATTTGCAGAGAAATAATAAATTTATTACTCGAAGGCCAAAAAATGAATTATGATGTAGTAGTCGTGGGCGCCGGCCCGGTAGGTTCTACTGCCGCCCGGTATGCCGCAAAGCATGGGGCAAAGGTCCTCCTCGTGGAAGAGCACTCCTCCATAGGCTCGCCTGTAGGCTGCACCGGGCTCCTGAGCACAAGAGCGGTTGCGGAATGCGACCTAAGGCCTTCGGACGAGTTCGTGTTCAATTCCGTGAGAGGGGCTTTTGTCCATGCTCCCGACGGGCAGTCCCTCCCAATTGATGCAAAACAAGCCAAAGCTTATGTTGTCTCCAGGAAAAGCTTCGACCGCACCCTGGCTACCCTGGCAGTCGAAGCAGGAGTTGAACTTTCCCTCAGGACAAAGGCCGTAGGGCTTGAAAAAACAGGGCTTGAAAAAGCAGGCCTGAAAGCCGAAACCGAAACTGGCAGGAAAGAAAGCACGAAAGAAGGCAGGAAAAAAGATCCTTTTGTAAAACTAAAGGTCCTCAGGAATGGCAAACCCGAAACCATAAACGCGGGGGTGGTGATAGGAGCGGACGGCGTGAAAAGCCGGATTGCCAGGTATGCGGGGCTGGGGATGCCAGAGCGTGTACTCCCCGGGGTCCAGGTCGAAGCCCCCTACGCCTCCGAGGACTCTGATTTTGTCGAACTTTTCCCGGGCTCGCAGGCTCCCGGCTTTTTTGCCTGGACCGTGCCCCTGAACGAAAGGATTTCGAGAATCGGGCTTGCCGTGGAACCCAAACTGCTGGGGCAGGGGGAAACACCCGTTTCCTGCCTCCAGAAATTCCTCGATTCCAACCCCCACGTAAAAGCCAGGTACGGCGGGGGAATGCTGGATTTCGTGGTGGGAGGCATTCCCATCGGTCCCCCGGAAAAAACATGCACTGACGGGGTACTTGTGGTGGGAGACGCTGCCGGGCAGGCAAAACCCACCTCCGGGGGAGGAGTCTATCCCGGAGCCCTTGCCGCCAAAATTGCAGGAAGAATCGCCGCCGAAGCCGCCCTTGAAGGAAACACCGGCTCAGGAAGGCTTTCCGAATACGACCGGCTCAGGCGAAAAGCCCTTGGAAAGGAACTTGACATCGGAATGAAAGTCCATGACCACATAGGAAAACTGGAAGACAGGCAGCTGAACGAACTGATAGCTTCCCTGAACACCCCCTCAATCCTTGAGACGATCACGGAATACGGGGACATGGACCACCCCTCGGTCGTACTGAAAAAGCTCGTGCTCTCCGGCAATTCCCTGCGCCTTATGAAAGCCTTCGGGACCTTTGTAAGGACTTGTTTTTGAAAAAATGACCTGCGACCTCCAGCCATTTTAAAGATCTGTCTTAAAAATCCGAGTAACCGTTTAGATAGCAAACCCGTGCCCACCCACGCTCGACGCAGGCGAGCGGCCTTTCCTTGAAAATAATTGAAAAGAAGCAGATTTTTCACCCGGAGAAGCAACCTTGCGACTAAATTTGCGAAATATTCTAAAAAATAGGTTTTGAAGTATATTGTGATAACCAAAAAGTGCATCCAGATAACTGAGAAGTATATTGTGATAACCAAAAAGTGCATCCAGATAACTGAAAAAAGGATTCCAATGTAAAAAAGGCAAAACGTGTTTTTTTTGATTGATCTCTTAAAGCCAAAGCGGCCTGAATGCCGTCCTCAACCGATTATTAAGTCCTCTTGAGGGAGCGAAGCGACCGAAAAGGACCGCGTGCTGTTGCGATTACATCGCAACTCCCAGAAAATCTCCGATTTTCTGTGATCCCGAAGCGCAATTCGGGTGGGAAAAGCCGGCCGCCTTCGGCGCCCGGTGAGAACACCGGTCTCTGGAAAATATGGAGAAAAGGAGAGTCGGTCTAAGAATATATTTTTCGCACTTATGACATCACTGCATTTTCATCGCTGCATATTTATCGCTACACATTCATCACTGTATATTCATCACTGCATCTTCATCAC
>DUKH01000007.1:2464-5336 GCA_013329415.1 Methanosarcinaceae archaeon
CTGCATTTTCATCACTGTATTTACATCATTGCATTCTGAGCCGGAAGCTTCATTTCGGGAGGGTAGCACGGCATTTTCAGGACACCCCGTTCGAGCAGGTCCCGGGTCATTTCAAAGTTTTCGAGGCCGATTTTTCCGCAGTCGAGGACTTTCAGGGCAGCGGTTTTTGAGGGGCGGGTTTGCAGGAAGTCGCGGACTTTCAGGAAGCCGCTCAGGTAGATGTAGTCTTTTGTGTAGCCTCCGGGGAGGGATGTGTCTATCAGTCCTCTTTTGACCCGCTGGGTAATCGTGTAGGCTTTTTCCGGGGGGAAGTGCCGGAGCATTTCTTCGAAAATTTCGGAAAAGGAGGCATGAGGGACCATTGAAGCTGCTATTACCCTTGCGCTGTATTTCTTGAGGGTTTCAGGGTCCAGGAGACCGTTTGCGTATTCGTTGTAGACGGCAAGCCCTTCTTCGGTTTCACTGTAGCCCGGAAAACCGGAGAGGAAAATAGTAAGGGGCTGCCTTTTCCCGTTTTCAGCCCTGAAAACGTGGGTGCGGATTTCATGGTAAAGGTAGCGTTTGATACTATTTTCGGAAAACCGGGCGGAAAGGTCAACGTATACTTCCCCCCGTGTGGAGTTGACAGCCAGCTTCGCCCCGCCTTCAAGGAAGGGCCTGACTTCCCATTCCAGGCCGTAAGCCTTGAGTTCGTTTTCAAAAATCCTGCGTACTGCAGCCGAGTCCAGGTTTTCAGGCTCGTCCGCAGCCTGAAACATCCTGAGATTTCTTTCGGCCTCCCGGAGGACTTTTCCTGAGGGGAGTCCGAAATGAACTGCAAGTTCAGGCCCGAAAGCGGGAGAATCCCTGTGCTTCAGGAGTTCAGCCAGTTTCCGGAGCCGGTCAATTTTTTCGATGTAAACGGGAGCAAAGAAAGAAGCCCTGCAGTTTTCCAGTTTACCCCTTATCCGCTCCATTTTCCTGCAAAACTCCCCGACTTCCGGGCCCGGCTCCTCGTATTCGAAGACAGGGTCGTAGGATTTGCCGGCGGCGTATGCCCTCAGGAACTTTGCCTTTTCCCTGCCCGCATTCACCGGGTTTATGTAACGCAGGATATTCAGCTGCTTTTCAATGTCAAAGAGGCGCCAGTCATGTTTAAGGACACAGGCCTCGGACAGTAAATCGGATTCTATAATGGCTACTCCCCCGTAAATTCCGGTTCATCCACCGTAAATTCCAGTTCAGCCGCCGGAAATCCTTATCAGGTTGTTTCCCGGAACTGATAATTAATCCCTTGCGGGACTGGTAATTAATCCCCTTCAAGACAGATAATTAATCCCCGGTCTACTATTTGCCATAAACTTATAAAAAGAGAGTGCTGATTCTAAATTTTTGCATATTCTAAAGAATCAGGAAAGAATATTGAACCGGGGGTTTGACCGTGGTTCCAATACCTATTTAACGCCCGGAATCCCATTCTTCTGTGGGGGTAATTATGAATTCGGATCCTGATTTTCTTAATGACGTTAAGGACCAGGTATGCACCTGTGCTGCAGGTCTCAAGCTCACGCCTGACATCGAAGAATTCCTGAAAATACCCCGGCGGGAACTCTATGTTTCCCTGCCGATCCCTATGGACGACGGTTCGATAAAAGTTTTCAAGGGCTTCCGGGTCCAGTACAACGAAGCCCTGGGGCCTACGAAAGGCGGAATCCGCTTCCACCCGGAAGAGACCATCGAGACAATCAGGGCTCTTGCAGCCCTCATGACCTGGAAGTGCGCGCTGCATGAACTGCCCCTGGGAGGAGCAAAGGGAGGAATCATCTGCAACCCCAAAGAGCTGTCCCACCGGGAACTTGAACGCCTTAGCCGGGCGTACATCCGGGGGATCTTCCAGATAATCGGGCCGGACAGGGATGTGCCTGCTCCTGATGTTTATACGAACCCCCAGGTCATGGCCTGGATGATGGACGAGTACTCGACGCTTGTGGGGAAAAACGTCTTCGGGATCATTACCGGCAAACCCACCAGCCTGGGAGGTTCCGCGGGCAGGTACGATGCCACTGCCCGGGGAGGCTGGTATGCGATAAAGGAAGCTGCCGGAGAGCTGGGACTTGAGCTGAAAGACTCCACAGTTGCAGTCCAGGGCTTCGGAAACGCCGGGTACCACGCAGCCTACCTTGCCAAAAAACTCTTCGGCTGCAGGGTCGTTGCGGTCAGCGACAGCAAAGGCGGGGTCTACTCTGAAAAAGGGCTGGACCCGGAAGACGTTTCCGGACACAAGCTCTTCAGAGGCTCGGTGCTCGGCTACCCGGGAGCTATGAACATTACGAATGAAGAACTCCTGGAGCTGGACGTGGACATCCTGATCCCGGCAGCCCTCGAGAACGTTATAACCGAAGAAAACGCAGGCCGGGTAAAAGCAAAAATCCTGGCCGAACTTTCCAACGGCCCGACAACAAAAGATGCCGACCCCATCCTCCTGGTAAACGAAGTGCACGTAATCCCGGACATCCTCTGCAACGGCGGCGGGGTCATTGTGTCCTACTTCGAAATGGTCCAGAACCAGTACAGCATGCAGTGGGACGAGGACGAAGTCCAGGAAAAACTTGCCCGGAAAATGAAAAAAGCCTATCATTCGGTGCTTGATTTCTCGAAGAAAAACAATATAGGAATGCGCCGGGCAGCCTACACCCTTGCCGTGGGCAGGGTCGTTGAAGCCATGCAGCTCAGGGGATGGGTCTGAGGATTGGAAACGGATAGCCCATCCGGAGATGGAGTCTCAGGTTAAAAACCCTCAAGCTTAAAAATTCTCAGGCAAAGAATTCAGGTTTATCGAAACAAGTCAGGTTTATCGAAACAAGTCAGGTTTATCGAAACAAATCAGGTTTAT
>DUKH01000007.1:5681-11620 GCA_013329415.1 Methanosarcinaceae archaeon
AGGCTTATTGAAACAAATCAGGTTTATCGAAACTTAGCAGGTGATCCAGATGTACAGATGCCTAAATTGTGGATATATCTACAACCCGACCTGTGGGGATTCCGCACAATCCATATCCCCCGAAACACTTTTTAAGGAACTTCCCAAGTCCTGGAAATGCCCGCGCTGCGGGGCTTCGAGGGAAAAGTTTGAAAAGATGCTCTGAAGATAATTTGAAACGATGTTTGAAGCATTGTTCAGGTAATATAGTCCCGGACGCAAATATTTACACTTATATTAGAACCACAGAAGACACGGAAGACACGGAAAGCACGGAAGTATTGTGCCCCTATTTCCTTTATTCCGTGTTTTCTGTGCTTTCCGTGGTTAAACTTTAACTTGAGATTGGGGAAGGAATTTGGGTCCTTGACTATAGTTGAAGCTGCGTTAGAAGTAGTATTAGAAACGCTGTGACCGATTGGAAACGCTGTTAAAGCAAGAAATTAAAGAAGAGACCGAAAAACGGGAAGCTAAAAAACAAAAAAGAAGGAAAGCTTACTGAGAAAAGCTTACTGGCCAGTGGCTTCCTTTTCATTCATCAGGTTTCTTTCGAAATTCAGGACTCTCCGGACTATAAGCTTTTTGGACCCGTACCAGAGTTCCTGGTTTTCAGGGTATTCTTTCATGACGTACTCGGCAAGTTCGGAATTTTCCATGTCGTCGAGTTTCCTTTTGAGCTGGTTAAAATCTTCCATGACAGACACCTTTTCCTTAAAACATTTACAGCTTTATGCGGAACCCTTTCCTGAAATTCACAGGAAAGCCCCGGGGATTTTTTCCGGGCGGCCACTCGCCGGAGTTCTCAGACTATATTCCCCATGAGACTGGTTTTTTATATATAACTCACGATATAATAATTTTTAAGATGATACTATAGTTATATATTCATATTTTCGCATACATAGGGGTGTAATTTTTAGATGAGAGTTTTACAGGTCTGGGGATGAGAAGCTTTCACCGTAAACAAATGATATATAATTAAACCGGATATGAATAAATGCGAAACAGGGGAGGGTCTGGTATAGACTTTGCGGATAAAAAAATGTGGAAAAAGAAGAGAACTGGATGGAAGAATTTCTTTCAAACAGCCCTAACCTTATTCTCAGGACCGGAAACGACGAAACGGTTCTCTATGCAAACCAGGCAAGTGAAGCTTTACTCGAATTCTGGAATATCCGTACCGGAGAGAAACTTCCTCCCAAAATCGGGAAAATTGTCCGAAGAGTGTTATTCCTGAAGAAAGCGGAAAAAATGGAATTAAGAGCAGGAAAAAAAGTATATTCAATCACGCTCACCTCTCCGGAAGCGGGCGATTACGCCGTCATCTACGGGTCGGATATCACTTCTTTTAGGGAAACCGAAGAAAAACTGAGCATGCGGGATAAACAGCACGAAGCTCTCTCAAAACTCGGGGAAATAGCTCTTAAAGCCCCGGAGCTCGGGGCCCTGATGAATGAAACCGTAGCCCTTGTTGCGTCCACCCTCGAGGTTGAATACTGCAAAATTTTGAAACTTTTGCCTGCCGGAAATTTCCGCTTTGAAGCAGGAATCGGCTGGAATGCACAACACCCTGGAACCTTAATGGAAAAAGAAACAGCTATCCGGGCGGGATATACCCTTCTCTCAAGCAAACCTGTCGCAACGGAAGTCACAACGGAAGTCACGACGGAAGTCGTAACAGAAGGCGTAACACAAATCGCAACGCAAAACCTGAACGGCAAAGAAAAGAACGGCAAAGAAAAGAACGGCAAAGAAAAGTTCCGCGAAGCGAAATTTTGTGAATATAACCAAATTGCTAGCGGGATGAGCGCCCTTATCGGAAGTGAAAAAAAGCCTTTCGGGTTGATAGCAGTCCACAGCAGGGTAAAAAGAGAATTCACAAAGGAAGAAGCATACTTTTTAGGGTCAGTTGCGGGACTGGTAGCGGAAACCTTTGAACGTAAGAAGATGGAAGAAACCCTCCGGGACAAGGTTAATTTCCTGGAAACCCTGCTTGATACCATTCCGGCCCCGGTCTTTTTCAAGGACAAGAAAGGGGTCTACAGGGACTGCAACTGGCTTTTTGCCAGGAGTATCATCGGCCTCCCCAGGGAAAAGGTGCTCGGCCAATCCATAGAAGAGCTTTTGGAATCCATCCCCGGGGACCTGGGCTCGGTTTATAAACTGATGGACGGGCAGCTGATGCGAAAAGGGGGGCACCAGTTTTATGAATCAAAAGTGATGTGCTCTGACGGGGTGAAGCGGGACTTTATGTTCAATAAAACCGTATACAGGGACTCTTCAGGAAGCGTAGAGGGCCTTGTAGGAGTGATGCTGGACATCACAGGGCGCAAACGGACCGAAGAAAACTTACAGAAGAGTGAGGAAAGGCACCGGATTATTGCGGAACAGACAGGCCAGCTGTTATACGAGTTCGACCTGAAAAACGGGCATGTTGAGTGGGCCGGAGCAATACGGGAACTTACGGGTTACGCCTATAAAGAAATCCAGGCCCTTGATTTTTATGACTGGTTGAACCATGTCCACCCCGGGGACCGGGAAAGAGTCCGGAAAACCTTCAGGAAATGCTGGAACAGCGGGGAAAAGTTCCATACGGAATATAGGTTCTGCCGTAAGGACGGGAGCTATTTTTACGGGGAAAACAAAGGGGTTTTCCTGAGGGACGAAGAAGGCTGTATCTGCCGGGCGCTGGGAGTGATAAAAGACATTACTGAAATCAAACTTGCCTCTGAGAAACTGAAAGAAAGCGAAGAACGGTACCGCAAATTTTTGCAAAATTTCAGGGGAATCGGGTTTCAGGGGGACATGAACTTCAACGCTCTTTTCATGCACGGGTCCCTTGAGGAAATAACCGGGTACAGAGAAGAGGACTTCTGTTCGGGCAGGTTGAGATGGGACCAGATAATCTATCCCGAAGACCTGCCAGCTATTCTTGAAGATGCAGAAAAGTTGAGGAAGATCCCGGGGGCTGCCACTGAAAGGGAATACAGGATAAGAAAAAAGGACGGAAACATCTGCTGGGTCCTCGAAATTGTCCTGAACATTTCCGACGAATCGGGAAAACCAGTGCTTGTGCAGGGAGCTATCTATGATGTTACGGAACGCAAAATTGCGGAAGAAGCCGTGGCAAAAGCCGAGGAAATCCGCAAACGGGAAATCCACCACCGGATAAAAAATAACCTGCAGGTGGTATCTTCCCTGCTCAGCCTGCAGTCGGATAAATTCATGGATGAAGAAGTTGTCTCGGCTTTCCGGGAAAGTGAAAACCGGGTTATCTCAATGTCCCTTATCCACGAAGAACTGCATAAGTCCGAAGATTTCGAAAGCATTGACTTCAAAGCCTACCTCCAGAAGCTGACCTCGGACCTTTTCCGCTCATACAGGGTGGGAGACAAAGGGATCCGGCTCCACCTGAATGTTGACGACATATTCCTGGGAATCGATACTGCAATTCCCCTCGGGATCATCACCAACGAACTCATCTCCAACTCCCTGAAATATGCATTTTCCGATAAGAATGAAGGGGAAATCCATCTCTCCCTCCAGAAAGAGCCTGCCAGGAAATCCGAATTCCCCGGAAACACGGCCCTGGAAAACGCCATGATTTACGACAGCAATAACCCTCTTGAAAATACCCCGTCCCTTGCCTCGTATTACGCACTTGTTTTTGCGGATAACGGCACGGGCCTCCCCGAAGACCTTGACTTCAAGTGCCCGAAAACCCTTGGCCTGCAGCTTGTAAACGCCCTTGTAGACCAGATCGACGGGAAAATCGAGGTTGAAAGTGATGCCGGTACGGTCTTCAAGATCAGTTTCCCGGACCTTCAATAGTTGCAGGAAGAGCCGCAAACGAGACATTAATGAACGGCTGAATATTTTTCCCTTCCCTGTTTCCTGCTTTTTTCCTGCTGCTTTTTCGCTTTCCCTTTATCACACAAATTATTTCTATAGTGAGCAATTCTTTCAGACTGGCTAAAAAACAGATGAAATGAAACTGATAAATTAAATAACAGTTGAAAAAAAGGCAAGGATAGGCGAAACGTGAATGTTAATCGGAATTGATGTAGGGGGCACGACAACCGATGCTGTGCTCATTGAAAACGGAAAAGTGCGCAGTACCGCTAAAGTCCCGACAGAGCCCCGGAACCTTCTTGAATCGTTAATCTCCGCCCTTGACGCTGTCAGTGAGGGAGTTTCTCCCGGGCAGCTTGAAAGGGTGGTCTTCAGCACTACAGTAATCACAAACCTCATTGCCGAAGGCAAAACCGACCCTGTGGCCCTGCTGCTCGTCCCGGGCCCGGGCATGAACCCCGCAGGTTATAATTTCCCGGACAGTTTCATCCTGAAAGGGGCGGTGGACTACCGGGGCAGGGAAATCCAGCCCCTTGACGAAAAAGAGGTCAGGGAAACGGCTGCCCTCATTAAGGAACAGGGCTTTTCCAGGGCTGCGGTTATTGCCAAGTTCGGACAGCGAAACCCGGCTCACGAAAAGAGAGTTAAGGGAATCCTGGAAGAAGCGGTCCCCGGGCTTAAAATCGAACTGGGGCACAGGACTGCAGGAAGACTGAACTTCCCGAGACGGGTTGCAACAACCATGCTCGCCACAGCCGCAAAGGACCGTTACCGGGACTTTGTCGAGGAGATCCGAAAAGCTCTCTCGGAACGGAAGATCGAAGCCCCGGTCTACATCCTCAAGGCCGACGGGGGAACTCTCCCCCTGGAAAAGTCCGAAGAAGTCCCGGTCGAAACGATCTTCTCAGGGCCTGCTGCAAGCACCATCGGAGCCCTCGCCCTGACCCCCGGAGGGGAGAGTTCGGTTGTCGTGGACATCGGAGGCACCACCACCGACCTTGCCCTGATCCTTTCCGGGGAACCCCTGATGGCTTCAAAAGGCGCAAAACTGGACCGCTTCCTGACCCATGTACGGGCTTTTGCCGTCCGCTCGATCCCTGTGGGAGGGGACAGCGTGGTCAGGGTAATTGCATCCGAAAATGCCAGCGCCGGGGAAAAGGAGGTGACCGTTGGCCCCGACCGGAAAGGTCCCGCTTTTTGCCTGGGTGGCCCGGAACCAACGCCTACCGATGCCCTGCGGGTGCTTGGCATCAGCAGCATAGGAGACCTCGCCCTGGCAAAGGAAGCAATTGCGGGGATTGCTGCAGAGCTTGGGAAAAGCGAAGAGGAAACTGCAGAGCTGATTGTGGATAAAGCCACGGAAATGATCGCTGCAGCGGTTAAGGAGATGTTCCTGGAATGGGAACAGGAACCTGCGTACCGTATCTGGGAAGTCCTCCAGGAGAAAAAAGAAGACCTGAGAAATGTCGTTGGCATAGGAGGAGGAGCCAGGGGCCTGATCTCGAAGGTTGCGGAAAAACTGGACGCAAAACCCGTAATCCCTGACCATGCCGAAGTAGGAAACGCTATAGGGGCAGCCGTTGCAAGGCCCACCCTTACCCTGAACCTCCACGTTGACACCGAGCGGAAGGAGTACTCGGTAGCCGAGGACGGGGACGTCGTCAAGCTCCACACTACCGAAATCAAGAACATAAACAAGATGCGCAGCGAGGATGCCGAAGCCCTTGCCGCCGAGCTCCTCAGGAAAAGGGCTGAGCACTTCGGGATTTCCGAGTACGCCGGGGAAGCCGAAACCACAAGGAGTGAGGTCTTCAACATGATCCGGGGCTGGGCAACCGTGGGCAGGCTCTTTGACGTGAGCATGCAGATCCCTGCAGGCCTGATCCCCGAATGGAAACGGGAGGGACAGGTATGAAACTCGGGCTTGGAAAAATAAGGGATGTCCTGACAGGCAGCCCGGAGCAGGAGAAGAAAAATAAAGCAGAAGCGAAAGATGTGGAAGCAAGAAAAGAAAAAGAAGAAGAAGAAGAAGAAAAAGAAGAAGAAGA
>DUKH01000007.1:11990-15133 GCA_013329415.1 Methanosarcinaceae archaeon
GTAATAAATGAAAAAGGACAGGGAAAAGAAGGAATTAGCATGGAAAAGCCCGAATCCCATATCAGAACCGCCCGCCGCTTCCAACCGAAAGAGGGAAAAACCGGCCTTATCTTCTTCCCGGCCTTTGACTGGGCAATTTCCCCGACGCACCCGGAAAGGGAAGAGCGCCTCCTCTACACGCGGGACCAGATTTTTGAAGAAGGCCTGATGGACCTTCCCGAGATTGCCGAATACAAGCCCCGCCTTGCCGGTTTCAGGGACATTGCGCGGGTCCACTTCTGCGTGCCGGATATCGAAGCCCAGGCAACTGTCCCGCACCAGATTTCAGCAGGGTGCAGCCTGGTCCTTGCCGACGCCCTCATGAAAGGTGAGGTGAAAAACGCCTTTTCCCTGGCAAGGCCGCCAGGGCACCACGCAATGCGGGTTGCTCACGGGAACCGGGGTTTTTGCAACATCAATAACGAAGCCATCCTGGTCGAGTACCTCCGGAAAAAGTACGGGATACGGAAAATCGCAATCGTTGATACCGACGTTCACCACGGGGACGGGACCCAGGAGATTTTCTACCATGACCCTGACGTCCTTTTCATCTCCTTTCACCAGGACGGAAGGACCCTTTTTCCGGGCACGGGTTTCATGAACGAACTGGGAGGCCCAAAGGCCCTTGCCCGGACCATCAATATCCCGCTTCCCCCTGCCACGCCTGACGAGGGAATCCACTACATCCTGGACAACCTTGTGCTCCCGATCCTGGATGACTTCAAGCCCGAACTCATCCTCAACTCCGCAGGCCAGGACAACCACTACACCGACCCCCTGGCAAACATGCGCTTTTCCGCCCAGGGCTATGCCCTCCTGAACGAGAAGCTCGCCCCGGATATCGCGGTCCTGGAAGGCGGCTACGCAATCGAGACTGCTCTTCCCTACGTAAATACGGGCATCATCCTTGCCATGGCAGGCCTCGACTACTCCCACGTCCTTGAACCTGATTACACCCCGGGCATGTTCGTCCAGGCAAAGCGGGACAGGCAGGTGCTTGACGAAATCATCAGGGTCCAGCTCGAGAACTGGAAGAACCGGGACTTCCTGGTCGAAGAAGTCGTATCCGACCTGGGGGATTTCTACCGCCGCAAAAAGAGTATCTTCTACGACACCGACATGATCCAGGAGGCCCAGGAAGAAAGCGTAAGGATGTGTCCCGACTGCCTCGGCTACATGACCATCGACTCCCAGGCCCAGCACGGCTACAGCGGGGCAAAAGTCTTCTGTGTCTCCATCCCGATCTACGCCTGCGAAAAGTGCCGAAAAGAAGCCATAGAAGAGTACAGGGAACGGACCCACGACATCAAATACGACTACGTCTACCTGCAGGACAAAAAATCGGATGTGTATAAGACCTACAATCCGAAAACAAGGCAGGAAACCGTTTTGTAAAGGGGCTAGCCATTTCGCCCCCTTTCTTTTTTAACTTTTAGGCCAGTGGATGAGATGAAGAAAAGTCAAAAAGTGAGCCCAAGAAGCGACTTCAAGAAGTAAAATCATGAAGAGGCGTCAAGAATTGACGCCAGCTCATTTATTTTTCAAGCAGCCATTTCCAGAGAGGTATGATTATAATTTCTTTCCCGTCAATTACCCTCTCGGTTTCAAGGTCTTCACTGATGACATAAGCCCCGGGAATTTCAAATTTATTCAGGAATTTGAGCAGCCCCCTGAGGTCCCTTTCCCTGATATTGTTTTTATATTTGCACTCGATGGGGAGGACCTTGCCCTTTTTGACGAGCACACAGTCTACTTCATCCCGCCCGTTCCTCCAGAAGAACCTGGCCTGTGAACTGCTGATTACGAGATTTTCGACAACCCTTCCGAAATCAGGGGTTTCCCAGAGATCCACGACAAGGCTCGGGCTTGTGAGATAAAGCCTCTTGGTCTTCTTTTCGCTTGTTAGAAGGTTTCTGGAAAAATTATAGCATTTTTGCAGGAGAAAGCCCCTCTCAAGGTAGGAGATGTACTTTGTAAGGGTCATCCGATTTATACCAAGATCATTTGCAAGACCCTCGTAATCCGTTATCATCCCGGGGTTTGCAGCTACAATGTAAAGTATCCGCTTTAGCAGGTCTTCGTATTCGATAGGGAAGATTTTGGGAAGGTCTTCATAGACCGCCTTATTTACGATGGATTCCACATAGAGGTGGATGAAACCCTCGTCTGCAGTCACAAGTTCAGGAAACTGCCTTCGGACATAGAGAAGCACCTGCTCTTTCAGTGCCTCTTTAAAGAGCTCGGGTTTCTCAGCCATTTCTTCATCCCCTTTCAGGCGGAGAAATTCCCTGAAACTAAGCACCGGCATCTGGAAGAGGAATATCCTGCCTGCAAGGGATTCTTCAGCTTTTTTTCTCAGGAAAAGGGACGAAGAACCCGAAACAAAGAACTTGATTTCCGGATAGCTGTCATAATAATACTTCAACTGGTCCTGCCAGCCTTCAAGTTTCTGTACTTCATCAAGAAAGATGTACACTTTGCCGGCTTTTCCCAATTCGACCCCTATCCGCGCCTGAAATTCACTGATTACCTCTTCCAGAGAGAAAACGGTTTCATCAAAGGAAAAATAGAGAATTTTTTCTCTCTCAACTCCCTTTTCGATCAGGTAATCTATGAGCTGTTTCAAAAGCACCGTCTTCCCTGTCCTGCGAAGTCCTATCACGCCCACGGCAGGCCGGACATCAACGTATTTAAGCAATTCATAATAGAGGTCTCGGCGCTTATCATAACCATAAAAGAAGCCTTCTCTCCAGTGGAAGTTGTACTTTGCAAGGTTTAACATTTTATCCCTCTGTCCAGCAAGGTTTTTCGTGTACCTGAATTATATGCCTAACTGGTATATCATATTTCTCCATTATATGATAATCCTGATTAGCATATTATTGACTTTTATGCTAGTTAGGATTAGCATATTTTTGATATTTATGCTAATCCTGATTAGCATATTATTGGTTTTTATGCTAATCTGGATTAGCATATTTTCAAGTAGGATGTCAAAGCTTATGAGCAGAATCACTCGTATCTGAGGGATAATTCTCTAATACGCTGTGAATACCACGTTATGAAAGAAGAGCAATCTTCGTACTTGTTCGGTTACTTGTTCG
>DUKH01000007.1:15481-15769 GCA_013329415.1 Methanosarcinaceae archaeon
ACTTGTTCGGTTACTTGTTCGGCATCCATTTTTGCAGCTTTAGTGCGGCTTATGCGGCTTTAATGCGGAATTTGTGCGGTTTTTGCGGTATTAATGAGGAGTTATTATGGCTTGAATGCGGGGTTTATAATGTAGTAAGTAAATCTTCCTCTGCTCTCTCATGTTCCTGAATGAAAGTCTAAATTGATGCAGATTTTGAGTTATTTTTTACCATCTCTTTAATGCCAAGTTTTGCTTTTGATGGTCCATTTGTATTCGGTTGATAGTATATTAAGTAATAAGAATAGG
>DUKH01000040.1:0-17166 GCA_013329415.1 Methanosarcinaceae archaeon
GGCATTTTTATTCAAGGGTTTCCACATACCCGTTGCTCCCATCCACGCGGACCAGGTCCCCATCTTTTAAGACTTCGTAGGGGTTCTTTTCCAGCATGTCCACGAGAGGGATTTCCGAAATTATTGCGCCCACGGCTACAATGGGTTCGGTTTCGAGGTTGATGATCGCAACAGGGGCAGCCCCGTTTTTCTTCAGCTGGTACATAACGTAAGAACCCACAGTAGAACCTTTCCCGTGGGGGAAGACTAGGACTTTTCCCTTTATGGATTTTCCTGCAAGGGCATGCCCTTCCTCAACAACAACCCCTGTCTGAGGGTCCACACTGCCCAGGAAAGATATTGGGTCCCTGGAAAGCATCACTTCTCCTTCCGCAGAGCCCCGGGCAATCGTCCGGCCTTTCAGTTTAATGGGAACCACCTTCCTTTTTCTCTTTTTCCTGTCCCTTCTTTTCCCTTTTCTCTTCTTCTCTTTTCTCTTTTCTCTCCTTTCCTCCAAGAGCTTCTTCTATGCAGGCTTCCATGCTCCCGTAAACCGCTTCAGCCCCGCACATCCCCGGCACGTAAGCAAAGGCTTTTCCTGAGTTTACCATGACGCAGGAATACCTGTTGGTTGCGGGGGAGACCACCATGCAGGTGTCGCAGACCTCTTTTGCCCCGCTCTTTTCAATGGTTTCCATGTATTCGGGGAAGCGTGTTGCAAGTTCCCTGGAAGTAAAGACCCAGAGCTCTTTCGAAACGGTTTTTCCTTTCAAAAGTTCAGCCGCTTCTTCGAGTTCTGCCGCCGAGCAATGAGGGCAACCGATTGTGATAAGTTCGGGTTCTTTCCCTGCCCCGCAGCGGGTCTCGTAAACCTCTTCAAGCTGGCTTCTTTCGATTACGATTTTTTCCTCCGGGGTCTCGAAGTCCTGCCTGCAGGCATCGGGGGTAACTCCTTCCACATGGTAAAGGGCAACTGCCCCGGAAGCTGCCATTGCCGCCCCGAGGGCTTTTAGCTCGTCCGTTTTCGGGGTATCTTGCAGGTGCAGGAGGGGAACCCTGCTCCCCACAAGTTTTCCGGCCACATAGCCCAGTGCCCCGTAATCGGACCTATTCAGGGAGCATTCCACTGTAATCGAGACTGTCGGAACCCTGTTCTCGTCCAGGTGGAACCCGTAGTTTGCAGTCTTTCCGAGGAGGGCCGCCGAAAGGGCTGAGGGTCCCCCTTCCCGGTTAGTCCGCGCCCCGAGTACGGAGTTTGCATATGAAACAGCCGAAGATTCGCTCCAGGCCAGGTGGTCGCCGTAGCTTACCGAGAAGCCTTCGAGGGTATAGGGGGTGCAGGTGCACTCACAGCTGACCCCGAGTTTTTCGTAAGCCTTAACGATTGCCTTTTGCTTTTCCGCAAAGTCGGGGGAGATGTCAAGTCTGTCCCACCTCTCAAGGTCCATTCCGGCAGGGTTCAGGATCGAGGGAACTTTCACTTTTCCTTCCAGGTCCGAAATCCATTCCAGACCGGCGTCCCCTATTGTCTTGTAGGAAACTCCGGCTATCTGGGCGCTCTTGATGGGAATCAGCCTGTCCGCGCCGTAGATGTCTCCCAGGGCTGTCAGGATTTCCAGGGCTTTTCGGAGGGTTTCCCCGGCTTCTCCGTTAAGGGTCCGTTCTTCTTCTTTTGTAAGGTGCATGGAAATTCACTTATCTGTGATCTGTAATCTGAGTCTTTTTTTAAAGGTTGGATTGAAGATTATTCTCCGGGGATTACTGCCCTTTCGAAATTCTCTTTTTCAACCAGGACCTTCGTGGCATCGATCCCTACTTTGGTTGTCGTCCCGTCAGGGGCTCCCCGTGGGTCCAGGGAACTGCCGCGGACGTGGGGGATGGTCAGGATGTCAATGTCCCCTTTGACCCGCGTGGCTACCGCGAATTCCACATCGTTCAGGTCAAAGATGTTGATGTCCTCGTCTACCACGACGACGTGCTTGAGGCTGGTGTGCGCGGCAAAGGCAGCCATAATGGCATTTTTCCCGTCGCCTTCGGTCTGCTTTTCGATCTGCACCACAGCATGGAGGTAGCAGCACCCTCCTTCGGTCAGCACCACGTTTTTGACAGTGGTTACTTCCCCTACTGCCCTGTATATCCGGGGTTCGTAGGGCACGCCCATCATAAGGAGGTGTTCCGGCCCTGCGGGGAGGATCCCGTGGTAGACGGGGTCTTTCCTGTGGATTACCCGGGTGATGCGGATTACCGGCTCCTTTCTTACATGGTCGTAAGTCCCGGTGATGTCCACGAAGGGGCCTTCGTCCACCCTTTCCACAGGGTCGATATAGCCTTCGAGCACGATTTCGGAGTGAGGGACCTTTACTCCGTTTTCGCATTCAAAGAGTTCTACCGGGGCCCCTTTAAGAGCTGAGGCATACTCAAACTCCTTTCCAACGGGCACCCTTGTAGACGTGGCGTAGATGATCGTAGGGTCACAGCCAAGCACGATTGCAACAGGCAGGGGTTCCCCTTTTTCCGCGGCTTTCTTATGCAGGAGATAGGTATGCCTTGGCGGGACAAGGCGGGCGGCGAGTTTATCTTTTCCTGCCAGCATGAGCCGGTGGATCGAAGCGTTCATGCTGCCTTCATATTCGGAAACAACTATTCCTGCTGTGATGTAAGGGGCACCGTCTTTTTCAAAATGGGTTAGAATGGGAAGTTTTGTCAGGTCCACTTCCTCTTCCACAACTTCAAGGGTAGGGGAGTCGGATACGAGCTTTACCTCTCCTTTGGGGGAGACTTCCGAAAGTTTCCGGATGATCTCTTCTTTAGGAACCCCCAGCATGGAAGCCAGTTCTTCTCTTGATCCCAGGAGGTTCATAATGACTTTCGAGCCTGAAATGTCGTGGAAAAGAATGGGGGCTTTTGTTTGCTTTGCAATTCTCGAAGCTTCAAATTCGGGAGAAACGGGATGTTGAATTTCTACCAGTTTTCCGCTCGTTTTCAACTGGTTGATGAAATCTCTAAAAATCATGGGTATCTGGCTATCAAAAAGCTGTTAGATGATAAAAAGATTATCCGGCTTTTACATTTTTTGATAGTCCCGCGTTATTCAGTTGATGTTACTAAGTCGAATAAAAGCAATGGCTGGCTCTAAATTCCCGGCTAGGACTCCATACAACCGGAAAATGTCCTGAAATATGTCCCCGTACAACCATAAATAGCTGTATCGCGTCGTTCTTTCCCACGGGCGACGAAGGAGCCCGGCCTTTACAAAATAATAGTTTAAAAAGATAAAAAAGAAGAAAGGACAGGACCGGGAATTTTAAACACAACTAAAAGAACATTGATTTTTATTTCTTTTTTACTTTTTAGATTCATTCTCTTTTGTGAGGGCCGCCAGGCAAGCTGGCGGAGGCTTTCGAATCTCTTCGCGGGAAAAAATGGTTTACCGGGTCATGTGAGATCGGCCAAATTAAAGGTTTCCCGGACTAACCAGTTCCCGGACTAACGAAAATAACATCAACCGAAGAGTGAGGGAGCACTCATTTTTTGGGACATATAGAATAGTATGGAGCCGGGTAGATAGATACCTTACAGGTACGTATAGGACACGAGCTGGATCTGATGGTGGTGGAACTTGAAAAGGAGCCGGGTAGACGGATGCCTTGCAGCTACGTATGGAACCGGGGTAGGTAGATCGGGAAAAGTTAGGTTTACTGAAAAGCAGAAAAAGGCATTTTTATATTAGACATGTTATAAATGATTTTTTATATTCTATTTTTTAATCAAGATAACTCATTATGAAAAAGCCGCGCTGTAAGCGCGGTAAATTTCCGTGAAGACGTCTAATAAGGTTGTTTTGTCTCCTCTAAATCCCACAAATCGTTCTTCCTTTTTACATCTATCGACAAAAATCCATAGTCGCAGCTACCGTTATTCAATTATTTTCCTCATCTCCCCTATCAGGTTACTTTATCTCGGAATCTTGAAAGGTTTTTTGTTCTTTTCTACAGACCAGATAATCCTTATCATCTTTTTAGCTGCCGCACAAAGTGCAGTATTGTAGTGTTTCCCCTCACTTATTTTCTTCATGAAATACGGCTTTATCACCGGATTATGCAGCCTTGCTTGCACAACAGCTCTTCCCAAAACCCATCTTAGCAATCTTGATCCCCTTTTGTTAGGTCCTGAAATAACTTCCTTGTTCCCAGACTTTTTTACTTTTGGGTCATATCCTGCGAAAGCGACGATCTGGTCTGGATGCTGAAAGTTTTCCACGTCTCCAAGTTCCGCCCAGATTATAGCTGCCATTAAATCACTAATTCCAGGAATCGTCTGAAGGTAATGCTTATCCTTCACCGTTTCCCATGCAGCCAAAATCTTGGTTTCCACTTCTTTTACCTGGCCTTCCATGTATTCAATCAGGTTAAGCAAGGACTCAACCTCAAATAATAAAGCCTCCTCAATGAAGTCAAGAGAAATTGAATCCTTCGCCATTTCTAAAAGTTCTCTTGTTTTCTCAGGACTGTAATGATTTCTGCTCGTTTTTTTCATCAACTCATAGAGCTTTTCCTCTCCCATTTCAAGCATATCTGAGGGTCTTGGTGCTTCATTTAGAATGGCTATAGATGTTTTAGTGAATATGCTGGAAAAAACCTGGTCATATCCGGGAAAGATAAGATGTATGTTGCGTATTAACCGCTTCTTTAGATTAACCACATTTGATTTCAACTTGAAATAGAATCTGCAGTATTCTTTCAATTCCATTCTTGTTTTATCGCCATAACAGGTTTTTGGCGCCTCCCCAAATCGAAGTATCGCAGCAATTGTTTTTGCATCGATTTTATCGGTTTTTGACCCCCTAACGTTGACTGCTGCAAACCCCCTTACCTGAGAAGGATTGTAGGCATGGATTTCATAGTGTTTTGAAAGTTCAGAATATATGGCACACCAGTATATTCCCGTAGCTTCCATTCCAATCCGAGGAATTGAATTTAATCTATTAGATACTAATTCCACACGTTCTATGAACTTCTCAATACTGCTTTTGGAATTCTTAATTCGGAAGTGTTTTCCAACCTGTTTGCCTTCATCATCCAGAATACATGCTTCATGTACACTCTTAGCAACATCAATACCGACGTTCAAATGCATTTCTTTGATCCCCCACAATACGATTTTATAGGCTGGGGACCAAATATCCCTCTGCTCTCTACAGATCGTAAGCTCGTGGAAAATCGCCAGACTCTGTGAGCACAGAGCTGTAACATGTTAAATTGCCGGAGAGCCGTAGGAGTGAGGGTGGTAGTCTAAGAAAGCCAGACAATGCTGTAAGTCCGAATAACTACCCTCCCAGCCTACGTTTCTTTTTATGAAAATGCAGCAATAAAAGTATGCTGCAATTATCATTTATACGAGATCCGAAACAAGGGTCACAGTCAGATCCGAAACAAGGTGTAAATAATCATAAGCAGGGATTTTTTCTCCCTGCTGTACGGAATTTATCTGTGATTTTTGTTTGTGATTTGCTTCAAAGCTCGTCCAGCATAAAGGCGCGGGGCCTGATAATTCTCTTCTTGGAATACTGGTCAAAGCAGTGAGCGATCCAGCCTGAAACCCTGCCGATGGCAAAAATCGAGGTTGCAAGGTGCGGGGGGATTTCCAGATACTTGTATATAACTCCCGAATAGAAGTCAACGTTCGGGTAGATGGGTTTCTTTTTCTTTTCTACGAGTTCGCGAAGAACCGTCTTTTCAAGCTCTTCTGCGGTTTCGTACCATCTCATGTCCCCATTTGTTTCTGCCAGTTGCTTTGCAAGTTCTTTAAAAAGTATGGCCCTGGGGTCATAGGTTTTGTAGACCCTATGCCCGAAGCCCATTATTTTTTCTTTCTTTTCAATCTTCTTAAGGATGAATTCCTCTGCGTTTTCAGGTCTGGAGACTTCCTCAAGCATGTCCATGACCTTCAGCCTGGCCCCTCCGTGCAGCGGGCCTTTGAGAGTGCAGAGCCCGGAAACAATTGCAGAGTAAAGGTCCGAGCAGGTGGATGCCGTAATTCTTGAAGAAAATGTGGAAGCGTTCAGCTCGTGCTCCGCACTGAGGATAAAGTCCTTTTCCATAACTTCGGCTTCCAGCTCCGTAGGCAGACTTCCCCTAAGCATGTAAAGGAAATTTGCTCCGTGTGAAAGTGCAGGGTCCGGAGAAACCGGATCTTTCCCGTTTGATATCCTGTGATATGCTGCAACTATGGTCGGGATCCCGGATATTAAACGTATGGCTTTTTTCGTATTTCCTTCCAGGGACTCGTCTTCCAGGTCCGGATCAAATTGCGACATATAAGAAACTATGGTCCGCAGTGCTTCCATCGAATCGATATTGAGGTTGCACATGCGAATTAGATCAATTACCCCCTTTTCTATTTCCCGCTCCCCCCTCAGGCGGGCTGAAAAATCGGCAAGCTCCTCTTCATTGGGGAGTTCACCCTGGATAAGCAGATAGGAAACGGCATCGTAGGGTAGATCAACTAATTCGTTAATGTCTATTTCCCTGTATTTCAGAATGCCCTCCAACCCGTCTATGAAACATATGCTCTTACTCATTTTATACCTCACAGTTTGCCTAGAGTATTCCAAAAAATTTTACAACTGGGGAATCCTCTGCTTATACGCAAAAAGCGTATGGGGAAAGGACCTCTCTCATCAAGGCCCAAAAATTAGGATAATAATGCACTTCTATTATTGACGAATAAGTATATTAAATTTGTTGAATACTGCACTCAACTATAAAAATAAAATCTGTCTGTAGGCCCTCTTTCTTTTAGTTGTCCGGGCTTTTGTTTCCTAAATGAAAGGGATCTACTCTGAGATTTTTTCATGAGTTTTTCGGTTTTCAGGTCTACGTTTTTAAAGAAAAATGTTAACTCAATAAAATTACTATAAATTACTCTAAGTTACTCGAGATTACTATAAATTATAAATTACTATATATTAATACAAAAGATGTTTATATTATCTCAACCAGGCCATATATTGGGGTTAATATGTATGGATTTTTACTTCATGCCTTTAAATTCACAAATATTGATTTATAAATTGATAAAAGTGGATAATCCGAAGATTTCCACTTCTGCGTTTACTTTTCGACCACCATATCCCTCAGGAACTTATGCAAAATCCCTCCGTTCCTGTAATATTCCAGCTCCACGATCGAATCCAGCCTCACAATTACCTTAAAGTCGGTTTCTCCTCCTCTTTTATCCCTGGCTCTTACGGTAAGTTCCCCTCCGGGCTCCATGTTTCCGATGCCCAGGATATCGTATGTTTCCCTGCCCGTGAGCCCGAAACTGTCTGCATTATCGCCTTCTTTGAACTGGAGGGGAAGGACTCCCATGCCAACCAGGTTGCTCCGGTGGATGCGCTCGTAAGACTCCGCAAGCACGGCTTTTACCCCCAGGAGGAAAGTGCCTTTGGCAGCCCAGTCCCGCGAACTGCCTGTCCCGTATTCCCTGCCAGCGATCACAATCAAGGGGACCCTGTTCTCCGCGTACAGCATTGAGGCATCGTATATCGTCATCTCCTCGGGCAGTTCCGGCGGGATAGTCCCTTCGTGCAGGTGGTAGACGGTCCAGCCCCCCACCCGGTCCACCAGCCTGTTCCTGAGCCGGACGTTTCCGAAAGTCCCGCGCATCATCACCTCGTGGTTGCCCCTGCGGGAGCCGTAGGAATTGAAGTCCGCAGGGTCGACTCCCCAGGAAAGCAGGTACTTGCCCGCAGGCCCCTCTTCCGGAATTGCACCTGCAGGGGAAATGTGGTCCGTGGTGATACTGTCCCCGAAAAGGCCCAGGACCCTTGCGTCCCTGATGTCCCCGGGTACCTGTGGGGTCAGGGGGAAGTCCACAAAATAAGGCGGTTCCTGGATGTAGGTGGATTTCTCGTTCCAGACGTAAAGGGTGCCTTCGGGGACTTCCAGTTCTTTCCAGAGTTTGGTGCCCTCCATGACTCCAGAATACTCTTTTTCGAACATTGCCGGTTTAATCGTATGCTTTATGACCTCTCTTATCTCCTCTTCTCCGGGCCAGATGTCCTTGAGGTAGACAGGCTGTCCGTTTGGGTCATACGCCAGGGGTTCGGTTTCCAGGTCGATGTTCACAGTTCCAGCTATTGCATAGGCAAGCACCAGGGGTGGGGAGGCCAGGTAGTTGGCGCGGACAAGGGGGTTGATCCTGCCCTCAAAGTTCCTGTTCCCGCTGAGGACTGCCGCTACGGTCAGGTCCTTTTCTTCAACTTCCTTCGCAATGTATTCGGGTAGAGGGCCGCTGTTTCCTATGCAGGTCGTGCAGCCGTAGCCCACCTGGTGGAAACCGAGGGCTTCCAGGTAAGGTAGGAGCCCGGCTGCCCCGAGGTATTCCGTGGCTACCCTGGATCCGGGGGAAAGGCTTGTTTTTACATAGGGTTTTACGTTCAGGCCCCTCTCAACGGCTTTTTTTGCGAGCAGTCCGGCTCCTATGAGGACCGAGGGGTTTGAGGTGTTAGTGCAGGAAGTAATGGCTGCAATAACCACGGAGCCGTGAGTGACTTTGAGTTCTTTCTTTGCATACCTCTCATAATCTGCCCTGTCGTGCCTCACTTTCTCTCCCTCTAGCCGGTCCCCGCCTTCCTCCATCCAGCGCTGGTACGCAGAGTCCCGGGTAAGTTCAATTCCGGCTTCTTTCTTCCGGGCAAAAGCTTTCCGCATGGTCTCGTGGAAATTCTCGGGCATCTCGCCGAGGAAGATCCTGTCTTGCGGTCTTTTCGGGCCTGCAAGGCAGGGTTTTACCGTGCTCATGTCCAGTTCCAGGGTGCTGCTGAAGACGGGTTCGGGTTTGTGGATTGAGTAGAGAAGGTCCTGGGCTTCAAGGTATTTTTGTACAAGGTCTAGCTGTTCTTCGTTTCTGCCGGTCCTCCGGAGGTAGTCCAGGGTTTCGGCATCCGGGGGGAAGATCCCCAGGGTTGCCCCGTATTCGGGGGCCATGTTGGAAAGCGTTGCCCTATCCGGAAGACTGAGTGAACTCAGGCCGGGCCCGTAAAATTCCACGAATTTGCCAACAACCCCGTGTTCCCTTAGCATTTTGGTTACGGTCAGGACAAGGTCAGTTGCCGTGACCCCTGGTTTCAGTTTTCCGTAGAGCTTGAAGCCCACCACTTCCGGGACTGGCATGTAATAGGGCTGTCCGAGCATCACGGCTTCGGCTTCGATGCCTCCTACTCCCCATCCCAGTACACCTATCCCGTTGATCATGGTGGTGTGGGAATCGGTCCCCACCAGGGTGTCCGGAAATGCGAAAAGTTCCCCCTCCTTTTCTTTTAGGTGCACCAGGGGAGCGAGGTACTCGAGGTTCACCTGATGGATGATACCTCTTCCCGGGGGGACCACCCTGAAGTTATCAAAGGCTTCCTGAGCCCAGCGCAGGACCGCATACCGTTCTCCGTTGCGCTCAAACTCCTTTTCCTCGTTTTCTTTCAGGGCGTATGCCGTCCCGTAGTAGTCCACCTGCACGGAGTGGTCAATGACAAGATCTGCAGGGATAACCGGGTTTATTTCCCCCGGGTCGCCTCCCAGGCGCTGCGTGGCCGAGCGGAGTGCTGCAAGGTCCACCACGGCAGGGACACCCGTGAAATCCTGCAAGACAACCCTGGAAGGGATGAAAGGGATATCTCTTCTAGGGATGTTTTCTGGGTCCCAGCGGGCCAGGGCTTCCACGTCCTCTAATGTTATGACGTGCCTGTCAGTGTCCGCATGCCGTAGCAGGGATTCCAGCAAAATCCTGATAGAATAGGGGAGCAGGGAAATCTCTTCGAACCCCTGTTCTTCTAATTTGTTCAGGCGGTAAATCGTCGCTTCTCCGGAAGCAGTTTCTATACTATCTCGTACACCAAAAGGATCCGGACCTTCTCTCATTTCTTTTCCTCCAGCAAAAGTGTGAACTTAAAGTAAAATGAACTTAAAAAATGTTAACTTTTGTGTTTATTTTCTTGCTAAGTGCAGCCTGGCGAGTTCAGGCTTTGAGGGTTTTTGCAGGTTTAACATATTTTGCCCGCGGACGAATAACCCTGTTGTCGGAATACTGTTCCATGCAGTGGGCAATCCAGCCAGAGATCCTGCCTGCAGCAAAGACCGCGGTTGCAAGCCGGGGAGGGATCTCAAGGTATTTGTACACAACTCCTGAATAGAAATCCACGTTCGGATAGAGCGGTTTCCCTCTCTTTTCCATAAACTCCATAAAGAGTGTGTTTTCTATGTTTTCTGCGGTCCTGTACCACTGAGTGTCGCCTTTCGATTCCGCAAGCTGCTTTGCCAGTACTTTAAATATTATGGTTCGCGGGTCCTGGGTCATGTAGACTCTGTGCCCGAAGCCCATAATTTTCTCTTTGTTTGCAATCTTCTCCAGAACGTATGCTTTTGCAGCTTCAGGAGCCGGGATTTCGTCAAGCATGTTCATGACCTCCATCCTTGCCCCTCCGTGCAGGGGGCCTTTCAGGGTGCAGATCCCGGTGATTATGGCCGAGTACAGGTCCGAGAGGGTGGATGCCGTGATTCTTGAAGCAAAACTGGATGCGTTGAGTTCGTGCTCCGCACTGAGGATGAAATCCTTTTCCATGGCTTCGGCTTCGACCTCTGTTGGCTTGCTCCCGCGCAGCATATAGAGGAAATTTGCCCCATGGGAAAGTGTCGGGTCCGGAGAAACCGGGTCTTCCCCCTTTAATATCCTGCTGAAAGCCGCAACAATCGTGGGGAATTTTGCTACCAGGTTTGTGGCTTTTCGCAGGTTCGCTTCCTCGGAATTGTCGTTGAGGTCCGGGTCGCAGTGGGACATGTAGGAAATAGTCGTGCGCAGGGCATCCATGGCTTCGATATTGAAGTTGCAGGCCCGGACGACGTTCTGGACGTATTCCCCTAGCTCCCTCTTTTCATTCAGCATGGCAGAATAAACGGCAAGTTCATTATCGTCCGGCAATTTGCCCCTGATGAGCAGATAGGATACGGCATCATAGGGCAGGTAAACCAGATCGTTGATATCGAATCCCCTGTACCTCAAAACACCTTCAGTCCCGTCTATGGAACTGACACCCGTTTCAAGGACAACTACGTTTTCAAGTCCTCTCTTCACTTCCTCCACTCAGAAACCCCCGTTAATGATGTTATGGAAAATGATAGTATAACAAATATATAATGCCGAGTATAATAATATTGGGTTAGAATATCAGTATTAATGATACCGTTTCTGGACTATCCGGGTTCCTTCGTATTGTGTAATTTGGACCTGCGTGAAGCAGGCAGGATAAAGTAGTCCGCTGAAAAAAAGGTGGCTTAAAATAAATCGTCGTTTCAGTGCTTTGAAGGTTTTTTCGGTCTCATTGATTTGAATATGGATCGAAAGAAATTTTAAATTTCGAGTCATAGTTCTAAAATAACACTTGATAGTAGGATAGACATAATGGAATTATCACTGGAATTGCCTCGCGACCAGAATAGCTGAAATCAAACCGTTCTGTATATGCTTAAAACAATATAATGAGTGTGGATCTCTTGCTCAAAAACAAAGGGGATATACTCGACAGGCTTTCGCATGTCGGGTACAGAGTCAAAAGAAAATATAAAAAAAGAAATACCTCCTCAAGCGATGCTTTTATAGGGAATATTCAGGTCATTGACGCCGATTTTGTTGAGGTGAAAAAAGAGCTTCCTGATGAGCTGCTCCTGGGAACCGGAAAAGGTAAACGCGAATCTGCTGGTGGTGAATCTGCCGATAGTAAGTCTGCTGATGGCGAGTCTGTGGAAAACCTGGTTGAATACCTTAAAAACTGCTCAAGCGAAGAACTCTCCGATATCTTTGAAGAACTTCTCCGAATAATGGAACGCAAAGGTGCAGGAAGCGAGTGCCCGAAGGGTGCAGGGACAGGGCCGCGCGGAGACAAAAAGGAACGGATCAGGGCAATCTCAAAAAACGTTTTTGAAAATTTGTCCCGGATAGCCTCAAGGGAAGGTTCCCGGATAAAAGAAGTTTCGAAGAGTGCAACTTCAAAAGCTTCCAGACTGGCATATGAGAACAAGGATTCCGTAAAGGAAGTTTCCGAGAAGATTTACTGCAGGTTGAGATATTCCAGCCCCGAGGAACGCAAAATGATCTTGATGTTCCTGCTGCAGGTTATAGTCCTCAAAAAGCCGACCCTTGGTAAAAATCCTGCCTTCCTGCTCCTGCTGCAGAGCCTGAGTAACTCTATCCTGAGCAGGGAAGAGGTCGAGAAACTTGTAAAAGGCATAAGCAAGTTATTAAAGCGCAGGGCTTGACCCGGCTTCATTGATAATAACTCCCCATTCATCTATCATAATTTCATTTTTGGAAATCGCACTGATACTAGCGTTTTCACCTGTAAACAGGTGCCCCGATAGCTTTCACAAACCTTGCCGGGCTTTCCCACACCCCCCAGTTTTCCGTATTCCGGATGATGTAAGTGTGGTCCGAGACCTGTTCGAGCCCGCCAGCGTTGTCATTTCCGATAATGAGGGAAAAGATGCGGGCATTCCGTTCTTTTTTTATTTCGTTCCACTCCCTGATCAGGGGCTGTTCCGAGAGCTCGGAGTAGCCGTCGGTCAGGAAGAGGAGGTCTGCGCCCCTGAAGGTGTTTTCCTCTTTCATAACTTTCAGGCCGGACCTGAGTGCGGTATTGAAGTCCGTGCCTCCACCGAAGGTCTGGTGAAGGAAGTCCAGAAACTCTGCCCCCATTCTCTTTTTGTTTGTCATTTCGATTTCGAAGCTCTGCCACTTCGAAGCAAAGAGGATGACTTTTACATCCCTACCTTCTTTGAGCATCCTCCTGGTCACTGCAAGGATGACGGATTTGGCGAGGATCTCGGGACTTCCGCGCATGGAGGCCGAAGTGTCTACCAGGGCAACGACAGGTCCCTTCCTCTTTTTCCCTGCAGCGTCGGAGTTCCAGTTTTTCCCCCTGAGCTGGTAGGTCAGGAGTTTTCCCTCGAACATATCTGCATAGAATTTGCGCTTCAGGAGGGGATTTTTGAGCTTTACGGCTTCGATCGGGAGCATGGTCTGGATTTCGCTTGAAAAGGTGACCTCGTGGACCTCACTTTTGCTGTGGGGGGAGAGGAAAAGTTTTTTTGATCCGTATTCGAGCTCGATCCTTCCCACCTGCTCCAGGATTTTCCTGAGGTCGGAACTCTTTCTAAGGAGAGATGCATATTTTTCGAGGTTTCCGAAATATTCCCTGTGGAGGGCCTGCAGGGAGTCACTCCACATCCTGCCGGGAAAGAGCATGGAAAGCATCTCCAGAATTTCCAGGTGGTCTTCAAGGATTGAAATGAACTCCTCAAGCGGGACAGCTATCCTTTCTTCAACAACGGTATCCAGTGCCTGCCCCGTTTTTTCATTTTCCATGAACTTTCGGGTCATGGATTCCAGCTTTTCGCTCCCCGGGCTTTCCCTGTTTTCAGGGGTTTGTCGACTTGTCCGTTCGTCCCAGGCGGAGCAGGTTTCTTCAATCAGGGCTTTGAGGGTTTTGAGGGCTTTTTCCAGGTTTTTGTGCAGACTTTTTGTAATTTCTTCCTCGATTTCCTCATAGTCCCCTATAAGGGTGAATATTTCGTCAAGGAGGGTTTTCAGGACAAGGAGCCCGGCCATGCGGTTGCTGCCTGCAAGGGTTTTGAGCTCTTCCCATACCCTAAAGTTTCTCATGCTCAGGAGGATAGGGTAAAAAACCCCGAACTTTTCCTTAAAGCGTTTTTCGTCCTTTATTTCGTACTCTTTCCCTGAAAAAATCTCGTAAACAAGGACCTCTGCAATATCCTCTCTGAGGGGGCGGGGAACCTGTCTCGGTGTTGAAAGGAATCCTCTCAGTTCGGTGTTCAGGACTTTTGCGGGGTTGAAGTCCCGGTCAAATTTGAAGGAGGATTCCGATTTGAAGGAGGATTCCGATTTGAAAAAGGGTTCCGATTTGAAAAATGATTTCGGGCCGGAAAGCTTTGTGTAAATTCTTCCTTTGTTTCCTGGTTCCTGCATATCTTTTCACTTCTTCCCGAACTTCCCCGACAGGCCAGGTTCAGGCTGCTTCTCCCACAGTTTCCAGTTCGATGTCAAAGACCTTCGGCTTTTCCAGGACTGCCCTGATTTCTTTCAGGTGGTTTGCGATTTCATAGATGTCCGTATTCTTGGAGCGGTATTTCATCAGGATTTCCCTGCTGTCCTGGGCCGAGACCCAGATGTTCTCTTTCAGGGTTTCTTCCAGGGTCCGTTCCTCGGCCTGTACCTGCCGCCTGAAATAATCAAGTCTTTCTTCCAGGTTCTCGTACTCTTTCTCATACAGTTTCTTTTCCCCGTAGTCCAGGCTGAGTTTGAACTCAAAAGCATATTTCCTGCGCAGGACCTCCACTACCGAGTCGAAGTTCAGGGACCCGTTAAGGTTGTTGTAATCAAGCCCTACACTGTATGTATGGTTCGGGAATTCGAGATAATGATTCAGGAAGTCAAGGGTGCTGGAAAATGTGAGGCTCTTCTGGCTTTTTATCCCGGAAAACCTTGAATGCCTTGCGCTGCTGGCTGTTTTTTTCTCGTCTTCGTAACACTTGGTGCAGGACACGAGGTCCGGAAGTTCCTGTTTCAGGCAGCCGTAAATGGCGTTTTTCAGGTCGAGCACGTCCTGCTTCAGTTTTCCGGTGTCCGTGCCTCCCGAGACCACCCTGTCCAGGATCAGCTTCCTTATCGTTTCTTTTTGTTCGGGCAGGTCCCAGAGCATGTGCTGGAGCAGGACTACCGTCATCCTGCTGACACTCTGGTGCCCGTTTGCGGCAGAGGCGACTCTTAGCACGTTTACGATCTTCTTCCAGCGCCTGTCCGAGATGAAGATGCTGGAGTTTTTCAGCTCCCGCCTGAGCCCTTTGATAATGGTCCTGATCTCGGGGTCAACGGGCAGGTGCCGGGATTTTTTCCGGATTTCCCTTATGTCCCCTACTGCCAGTTTTGTCAAAGGGGAGAAGTCTTCCAGGTTTTCGAAAATCAGGTCTTCCAGGTTTTCATCATGCTGGATGTAGTCAACACTGTACCTGAAGAGGAAACGGTCATAAAGAGCCTCCAGGCTTTCGTCCTCCTCGGGCAGTTCATTGGACGCCCCGAATACTGAAAAGAGTGGCACGTCAAGGACCACTTTTCCGTTGTGGTACTTGCGTTCATTAAGGATGGTGAGCAGGCTGTTCAAAATGGAGCTATTCGCCTTGAAGATTTCGTCCAGGAGGGCAATATGGGCTGTGGGGAGGTAGCCATCGATTTTCCGGCTAAATTCGTCCCTTTCGAGTGCCTTCAGGGAAAGAGGTCCAAATATTTCTTCCGGAGTGGAAAAGCGGGTCAGGAGGTAATGGAAGAAATTTCCTCCTACAATCGTCTCGCAGATCTTGTTGGCAAGCAGGGTCTTTGCAGTTCCCGGCGGCCCCAGGAGTAAGACGTGTTCCCCCGAAAGCAGAGCCAGAAGGGAGCCGTTTATTTCGGAATCCCGTTCCTTGAAGTATGTAGAGAATTCCTGTTTAATGTCAAGGATGGTGTTTTTCAAATCAGAAACCTTCATAATACTTTGTTTTAAATATGCTGTTTTTGGATCTAGGGAAAGGTGTTGAAGTTGGGGGTTTTTGAAGTCCCCTGCCAAAACTGATTTTGATATTAAGATTGGATTTAATATCGAACTCGAAGTTGATATTGAAATTAAGCCGACGTTGAAACATCCGCAGGTTGCATAAGCACGAAAGGAACCAACCTGGACATCTGATATTGAAACTGATCTGATGCTTGAATGTGAAGCTAACATCGGTTTTCATGTGATAGTCATGTTACCGGTACGGCTTGAGACTTAAATTGGTTTTGATGCTTGAGTATAAAATTGGTTTGATACTTTAGTATGAAACCGGTTTGATGCTTGGGCATGAATCTGGAAAGGGCTTGAAGTTGGATTCTACCTTTTTTATGAGCCTGACCTTAATTAATTTTTCCAAAAAAATGTTTAGATTTTTCATATCTTCGACAGTTTCGGTTCTTTTGCAGTCCCTATGTGATATTTTTTAACTTCCTCTCTATTTTTATTGATCTCTCAATACTTCTCTTTCAATATTCCCTTCCAACGTTCCAATTGCTTCCTCTCAACGTTCCAATTGCTTCCTCTCAACGTTCCAATTGCTTCCTCTCAACGTTCCAATTGCTTCCTCTAAACGTTCCAATCTCAATGCTCCCTTCCATACTTCCTTTTCTGCCGAAGAATCTATGAGGAAAGCTATCAATGATTATATGAAATAGGTCCTGAACCGGGATGAATTTCATAGCTCGTAAAAAGCAGGTAAAAAATCAATCCTAAAGGTGGCTTTATATGGATGACTTCGAACGTGATAAATACAGCCGGCAAATTCTTCTTTTCGGAGAAAAGGGGCAGGAAAAGCTGAAAAATTCAAAGGTATTCGTTGCCGGGGTGGGAGGGCTCGGATCTCCGGTTTCCACATATCTGGCAATTGCAGGGATAGGTAAAATAATAATTGCGGATTTTGACTGTGTGGAAGCGAGCAACCTGAACAGGCAGTTCCTTCACCATGAAAAGGATATTGGCAGGGAGAAAGTAGAATCCGCAAAGGAAATGCTTCTGGCTATGAACCCCGGAGTCGAAATTGAGGTCATAAGAGAAAAGCTAACCGGAGAAAACGTAGATTCCACGGTTCCCGGATGCGACCTTATCATAGATGCCCTTGATAACTTTGAAGCAAGGCATATCCTGAACAAGCTTGCGGTAAAAAGAAAGATTCCTCTCATCCACGGGGCTATTTCCGGGTACACGGGGCAAGTGACAACAATAATCCCTGGAAAAACCCCCTGCCTTTACTGCATTTTTCCCGGAGTTTCCAAAAAAGAGGTGTTCCCCGCGGTAGGGACAACTCCGGGAATAATAGGTTCGATTCAGGCAAACGAAGCTATCAAGTATATAACCGGACAGGGCAAGCTCCTCGAAGGGCGTCTTTTGATGTGGGACGGTCTCTTCTGTTCTTTAACCGAGATCAAGCTTGCAAAAAGGAATAATTGTCCGGTCTGCGGCGGACAGATAGGTGAAATTCCGGGAAGTGATATTGGGTGAAGATACTATCGTAATGTAAAGAACCGATATTGGGTTCTAAACTGATCTTGGATTCT
>DUKH01000040.1:17516-19040 GCA_013329415.1 Methanosarcinaceae archaeon
TAAACTGATCTTGGATTCTAAAATGGTTTGGTGAAAGACTAATACTGGATAATTAACTGAGCTCAAGTAAATGAATTATGTCGGGGAGTTTTTGTAAATTCTTTTTTCGGCAGGTCAACTAATTTTATATATTACGGTCGATATATCTCATTGGGGGTATGTTGGATGAAGCCGAATGCTCGGAAAGTTGGGCAGAAAAGTAATTGCCCAAGAGACAATCCCGGCTTGAATATTCTGGATTCTTACGGCACCGTTCCGGCAAGTTCCTCTGCTTCCTGTTTTTTTCCTCCGGGAGTTCCCTACCTTGACCTCAGTATTTTCCGGGAGTCAGGGGTAAAATCTCTCATAAATAAACGCAGTAAAGATATGTACCGGTTGCTGCAGGATGTCCGTTTTGACGGAAAGTACTACCGGGTAAAATGCGTAAAATCCACCGGTTGGATATGTTGCTGGGACCTGGCAGTCAGGGTTGAGTTTTTCGGAAAGATACAGGGGGTAACTATCTATCCGAAGCGCAAAGTGCTCAAAGCCGAAAAAAGGATCGTGTACAAATCCCTTATCCTGGTGAATCCTTACGAACTCTGGGAAGAAGAACTGGTTAGCAAATTCTGGAATATTCAGGCGCGGCTTGAGTACCTTATCGCCAGAATCCTCTTTCACGAATGCATTCACGTTATGATTGCTCTCGGGAAAATCCTGCCGGCAGGTTTTGGGGAAACGGATATTTTTCTTGAATTCAGGAAGGTACTGGAAACTGCAAACTCGGAAAAACTGAGCCCAGAACGCTGGGAAGTCCAATTCCGTCTCTGGAACCTTGCCGTGTTCGGTTCTTCGGACGAGGCCGACGAGGAAGAACTGCTCAGGCGTGTCCTGGAAATTTACGAATTTCTTCTCAACGAAAAATACAGCACCCAGAAAACCGGTAAAGCGTTTGGCTGCCCTATGGGCAATAACAGAGTAGCCGGAAAATATTCCTGGATAGCGGCCGTGAAGGCGGGAGGCAGTCGTCAGGTTGAAAAAAATGTCTGGGAAACTGAGTCCCGAAGACTTCGCAGGGCTCTGATCATGTTGTTTGATGCGATTGATAGGGAATCCAGGCCTGAACGGAAAAAGCTCCCGGAAATAAAGCCGCAGAAAAACAAGGATTGAAAAAAATTAAAAACTATAGAGGTTGACAGGAAGAATAACTGAAATTAAAATGAGCATGTCTGATACGAATAAAATAAGAATGAAAGAAGCCGGAAGGCTTCAAACAAAAAGCAAATACAAGCCCCGTGCGAGATTCGAACTCGCGACCTAGTGATTACAAGTCACTCGCTCTACCGGGCTGAGCCAACGAGGCACGATGAAAGCGCTTGCAGACTTATCTAAATACAATACTCACAGATAAATCTTATGGCAGATTTTCGCTGCTCTGTCCCCAGTATTTTCTGCTCTTAGCTTTTCCTTGTTTTCTGTTTTCTTTGTTTTTCCCGTTTCTTTTCCTTTTCCTGCCTTTTTTCTTTTCCTTTTCCTGCCTTTTTT
>DUKH01000112.1:0-221 GCA_013329415.1 Methanosarcinaceae archaeon
TCAGGATTCAAAAAACGGTTCAAGATTCGAAAAACGGTTCAAAATTGATTCGGAAAACGGTTGCGAAAAACGGTTCAAAATTGATTCGGAAAACGGTTCAAGATTCAAAAAACGGTTGCTAAAAACGGTTTAAAGGGTTGAATTTTTCCCTGAATATCTCCCCAAATTTGCATAAACCTCCAATAAAATCTCCAAAAACCTCCAATAAATCTCCAATAAAT
>DUKH01000112.1:558-4693 GCA_013329415.1 Methanosarcinaceae archaeon
AAATCTCCAATAAAACCCCTATTTAAATTTCAACCCTTAATACCCCTCTATAAACCAATCTCCCAACAAAACCTCTATAATTCCCGGTTCACACCACAACTGTGAAAAATCCGGAGTTAAACGTGAATCAATAGCTGAATCGTATGGAAATGGTTGAAACCTCCATTCCCTGATAACCCCAAACCCTTAAAAAACCCCAAAAAATTTACGATGAAGGTTCTTCGCTGCTTTTTCGGGAGCAGTTCTTTCCCGAAACGTGCAAAAGATCGAAAAAAACGTGGAGTTCCCCCAAAACGTGTCTGAATGTATGTGTGCAATGTGTGTGCTGTATGTTCCCGGGAAAACCGGCGAAGTCCCAGTTTACACTTCCTTTCCTCAGAAAGGGAGATGATACCGAATGAAATGCTCAGGAAACCTGATATATAATACGGTGGAGGCTTTTTCGGCCCCTGAAAGTATTCTCGGATACGAGCCTGCTCTGGACTACTCTTTCAGAAGGGTTTTTTCAGCGTTTCCGCTGTAAATGTGTCCTCCGTGGGTTACGGCGTCGGGGCTGCATCTCCATGCAGTGTGCCCGACGTTCGCAACCGGTTTCCGGGCTGCTTAATCACGCTGATGACGGTGCCTGTCCATATCCCTCTCCTGAAGAAGGCACTGTTATCAAATATCCCCCAAAAGTGAGTAAAAGACCTGCAATATCCCCTTTGCAGCTGCATATTTGCCATTTTATGCCGCTGCAAGGGATGCTTTGTCTGATCGGAAAGCCCGGGTTACGGGGCTGTTCCATTAACTGAAAAGGGTTCGCCATTTCCCGATCGGTTAAGGAAAGCCTCCGGTCGGGACTTTCCGAGATGACGGCAGAAACCTCTCCATTCCTAACCTCCAGGTTAGAGAGGTCCATAACTCTCTTCAATGGCTTCAAGACAAACTTTGCCTTTCTCTGCAGTCTTTTTTTCTTGATACCTGCAGCTGAATTGCATGTCTTGAAGCCTTATGTTCTCTTTTTCATGTTCTCTTCCTATTTTCCCGTTCCCTGACCCCTCCAGATCGGAAAGATCTCCATTTTTATAATTTATCATTTTCTTTTTGATTTATCTTTTTTTCAAGGGTCAATAGTATAGAGGTTTCTTGCTTCTGTTTTTGATTTAGAAGTGTTCCTATTTTTTGAGGAGGGGATTTTTCTCTATATTTAATCTTTCTGTTTTTATTGTCTAATTATCTGGCTACTTTTGGAAAATAAATATTGAGCGCTTTTGACATACTTTAATTAACCTTTTGATACAGGTTAAAATAATAAATTATTAATAGCAAAATTACTTCATATATTAAAACTGATTATACTATCAATAAAATAATAAACCTATTTTCCCGTGTTGATATCTGGGACAGTGCTTAGGTGTAGTACTGTTATTCTTTCAAAAAGAATCTCCTTTGAAGAATATTCATATGTTCCCTGGTGATTGAGAGTGGACCCCTCCTGCCTTATTAAAACAATATTCCTATCCGAAAAAAGAAAAAATGTACTGGTCTTGTTGCTGAGAGAAGGCCCCAAGAACATAGACGAAATCAAAGACGCACTCGACTTCAATGCAAGTGCTTTGATGCCTCAGATAAAGAAACTCCTCAAATGGGACTTGCTTACTTACGATCCAAATGAAGATCTATACAAGCTGTCTGACATGGGGGCTTTGATAGTTGAAAAAATAGAGGAATTCCTCAATATCATAAATATCTATGCGGAGAATCATGAGTACTGGGAAACCCGGGACCTCAGCGAAATCCCCTATCATATGAGAAAACGTATAGGTAACCTTGTGCACTGTGAACTGCTGGAAGCAAACAGGGACTGTCTGTTTGAGTTCCATCCAACCTTTGTGGACAATGTTCTGAATTCCAAGTACGTAATGATGGCCAGTTCGACTTTCCAGCCTCACACGGTCAGCATATTTTCCAAGCTTCTCCGCAATAATTCGAAAGTTGCCTGTGTGTTTACAGAGCAGATTTTCAACAAATATCTGGAAGATTACCCGGATAAGTTTAACAACTTTCTTTCCCATGAAAATATGAACGTCTCCATGCGTAGCGGGCACATCGGCCCCCTTACCCTGGTAGTCACGGACAGGTTCATGGGCCTGTGGCTTTTTGATAAGAACGGAAGGTTCGACGGGACTACCCTGATAAGTTATGATCCCAGTGCCCTGAAATGGGGACGGGAACTCTTTACTTACTATTCGAGCATCTCCAACCTTGTCTACATAGACTCTGACACCGGAAAAATGGAGATTACAGGGTATAACATCACAAAAGCCAATAAATTCTGATCCCGAATTTTTTAATTTTTCTCTTTTTAATTTTTGCAGTCGGCTCTAGATAACTCAGTCAGAGTTGTTTTTCAGCCGGACCCACCGGTGGTCAATCAAGTTTTTTGGCCTTTTTACTTAACAGTGATAACAATTGCCTTGTGTGAAATATGACTTCAGTCGGCACCCTGAACCTGATGCCGGGCAGTTTTTCCCTCGAAAAAAAGAACTTAAGACTATGTATTAAAAAAAATATTTTATGTGTTTAGCTAAATAGCAGTTAATAATTTTTAGTCGTTCTAGGGTCAGGACGTACAGGTCTGCAATTCGCAGCTTTAATCTGTTGGTGTAAATTGGATGTGTTTATGAAAATTAAAGTCTAAAGTTGCCTGCAAACAAGGCAACTTTGGACGCCTCTTAATTTTAAGCTCTTTAATATTGTTCCGAAGAGTGATTTTCGGGTTTTTCCCTTGCATATAATATCATTCATTGGTCGTGGAGCTCAGGCCCCCGGCAATCCCCAGTGCAATAAGCGAGACTACCAGAGGGATTAAAATCACCATTAACAAATTTCCTTCTTCGGCATATTTGAACATGAAACTGAACAGAACAGTGCTCAGCAGTATCCCGATAGCTAGCAGGCAGAGGACTGGCGCCCCATACAGGTTTTCAATCGTATTGCTCATCATCTTCCCCCCCGTTTAATTGTGGTCCGTTTTTCAGCAGAACACGTTTCCTTTTTGGAAACCTCTATACATATTCTAAAATTAAGACAAATGTATATAAAACTTTAGGTGAAGTGTAATTTTTTTCCATTTGTTTGAGTTTTTGTTGTTCCCATTTTAAGCCTTTTTATCCTGCCTGAAATATCTTGCCTGAAGTCGAAATTTTAAACAACATCTAATTTTATCTTTCTTCCATGGGCTTGTCCAATGCGTATGAGGCTGTTTTTGTCTTCAAAATTTTTACCACTAAAATAAATTTATACTCCACATTTTAAATAAATTTTTTTATAGTTAAATTAATATAAGATGTGCTTTAACTAAATAAATGGGAGTATTTATTTGAAAAGAACCGGTACCACCGTGGGGATATTTATTTTAAATGATCCGGAACTGCATCCTGATGTTGAGTTGTGGTTTTTGGAAAATTTGTGTTCTAATGATCCCGTATTGGTCTGGAAGTTTTCAATCTCAACAAGATCTTAACGGTTAATGTGGGGGAAATTATTTGGGAAGAATTTGATTTATTATTTAAAAACTTAATAAATAAATGTATTTAAATTTAAATCAAAATAATAAATACACATTGACATTAATTCAAACTGATTGGTTCAGGGGGAACTATTTGGAAAAGAGGGGGTCCAAATCTTACTATCTGGATGCAATTCTTACGCAGTAATTTTTACGCAAATTGTGCTTCTGATGGTCCTGTACGTTCGTTGTGTGTTCATCGTCTTTAAGACACGCTAAAAACTGTTTTTGGGATCTGGAAGCCTGTTGTCGGAAAGCGGGCCGGATAAATTTTAGGGAAATTCAATGGGGGGGGTATTTTGGCGAAGTTAAGGGTAAAAAGCTGGGTCGTGGATCTGGTTTTTATGCATGTGATGTTCGTGGTGATCCTGTATATTGTCTACATGTATATTGTGCCAACAATAGTTCCGATATGATCTATCTTGCCCAGCTTTAAAATATGGAATTTCTGCCTCAAAATGAAAGGCAATAACCAGATAGAATTCTGAAAACTAAAGCTGGATGAGTATAAGAATGAATGGAAATTCATGCTAAAAAGGATCATCAGGCCAAAGAAGAAGTAAAAAATGGATTACTAAAAAA
>DUKH01000112.1:5034-9666 GCA_013329415.1 Methanosarcinaceae archaeon
AAAAATGGATTACTAAAAAAATAGATTACTAAAAATATGGAGAATATGACGTAAGGGAATATGACGTCCTATGAAGGGGGTAATCGCATGGTAGAAGGAATGAAAAGTCAGGTTGTAGCTAATAAAGATAAGAAAAGAATGAAAACTCAGGTTGAAGGAGATTCTCAGGTGAACGGAAGCCAGTCCAAGTCTTACTACCCGGATGTGGTTTTTATTCAGGTTGTGCTCTTGCTACTCCTGTACGGAGTCTGCGTGTTTGTGGTGCCAAAGCTTTCTTGAAACCCGGGATTGTTGAACCACACTGTTTGGCTTGAAACCAGTCGGTAAAAAGCTGATTTTCGTGTGTTTCTATCGGAAGAGATGTTTCTAATTTCGCTCTTCCGAAAAGGCACCACTTTATTTTTCTTGATTTTTTTCCTGAGTTGTGGAGTTTTTTATTTTTTGCGTTGATTCTGGCTTATGATATTGTTTTTTCAGGTTTCTAATCTGATTCGAAGGCCGCAACCTGTTCTTAGGACTCGTCACAGAATAACCTATGCATATTTCAGATTGGAGATATTGGTTTTCAATATCAAGAGCACCAATCAAAGTTATAATTGAATGATATGTAGCATAGTTTATTTCGCTGCGGGTCCTTAGCATCTGTTAGTGGGGCTTTGCTTCCTTACCTCCTAGATTCCCGTTAACTCATAACGAGCCTGTAATACTTGATTTTATATCCCTTGAAATTTGAAAATATTATCGCTTATCAGAGCGTTAATTCCTTGAAATTTAAAAAGGTTCCCTTTTATCGGACCGTTAAGTTTATCATCGTTATGTGTTATGTAATTCATAACGATGAGGGACCTTTCATGGTGGCAACTGTCTATCAAACAGATAAACGATCAGGCATCACTTATGCCTATGAATCCGTATCATACTGGGACAAAGAAAAGAAACAATCACGTGCCAGGCGCACCTTAATTGGGCGGGTGGATAAAGAAACTGGAGAAATTATCCCTACTGATGGAAGAAATCGAAAGAAACAGGATGCAAAGGAACCTGCCAAGCCTGGACCTGTGGCATCTGAGATGCCCAATCGATCCTTTTACGGGGCTACCTACCTGTTGGATGCGATCGGGGAGCAATTGGGGCTCACTCATGACCTGAAACAGTGTTTCCCTGACACGTACAAGCAAATCCTATCCCTCGCCTACTACCTGATCCTTGAAGACAGCACCCCACTATACCGCTTTGAGAAGTGGGGAGCCCTCCATAAGCATCCTTATGACAAAAACATCACCTCACAACGTAGCAGCGAGCTGTTTGCCAGTATAAACGAAAAAGCAAAACAACGTTTTTTCACCCTTCAGGGAAAAAGAAGGATGGAAAAAGAGTTCTGGGCCTATGATACAACCACCCTTTCCAGTTACTCAGAAACCCTTCGACAGGTACAGTTTGGCTTCAACAAAAAGGATGACAAGCTGCCTCAGTTGAATGTGGCTCTGGTATTCGGGCAAGAGTCAAACCTCCCTTTCTACTACAGAAAGCTTGCGGGTAATATCCCTGATGCTAAAACAGTCCGTCATCTGCTCGAAGAACTGGATATCCCTGGTTTTTCAAAGGTAAAGCTGGTCATGGACCGTGGATTTTATAGTGAATACAACATCAACTCCCTGTACAGGGAGCATGTGAAGTTCCTTTCGTCTGTCAGGGTGTCTCTGGCCTTTGTTCGAAAAGAGCTGGATGCCATCTACGATACGTTTAGAAGCTTTGAGCATTACACCGAGGATTATGAGCTCTATTGCCGAACGGTTCGAACTATCTGGAATTATACACAGGAGCATCCGTACAGGGGAGAAACGGTCCAGGAATCACGTCGCCTTTACATTCACTATTACTACAACATCGACAAAGCGGCTGAGGATGAGAAAGCCTTTGACCGCCGATTGTTTGCACTGAAACAGGAACTGGAATCTGGTAAACGTGTTCCCGAACATGAAAAGCTCTACCAGAAGTATTTCACCATCAAGACAACGCCCAGACGGGGAACACAGGTAACGGTCAGGGAAGAGAACGTCAGAAATACCAGGCGCTATTATGGTTTCTTTGCTCTGATAACCAATGAGACAATGGATGCGGTTACCGCTCTTGAACTCTACCGCAACAAAGATGTCGTAGAAAAGGCCTTCGGCAACCTCAAGGAACGCCTGAACATGCGCCGTGCTCTGGTCTCGTCGGAGCAGAGTCTTGAAGAAAAGCTGTTTGTACAGTTTGTAGCACTGATATACCTATCCTACATTAAAAAACAGATGCAGGTGAATGGTCTTCTTAAGGACTACACACTACCAGGCCTATTGGACAAACTCGATGTCATTGAGTGCTTCGAACAACCAGGCAAATCGCTTAGAGTGGGTGAGATGCTGGAAAAACAAAAACAGCTGTACAATGATCTGGGGGTGAACCCGCCTGCCTCGTTATGAGTGGGCGGGAATATAGGTAGTATGAACAAATTGAGACGGTTAGTGGATGGTTAAGTTTTAAAGCTCAGGTTTTCTCCATTTTTCTATGTAAGATGGAGAACCTTTCTCTTGAGATAATGATTCCATTAAGTGGATTTCCGGTGTTTTGATGTTTTTTCTTCGAAATTCCGCCCGGGCCCTGGTGAGTACATCGGATTCAAATTCGAATTCGAGCCTGAGGTCATTAACATAGGCTTTGGCTCTTAAACGGGTATAGAAGGGGAATTCTCTGTGCAGGAGGGTAACCGGACATTTCTCGGAAATGTAGACGTATTTTGAGCTTACAACCGCTTCTCGCAGGATTCTCATGGTAGGGCCGACTTCCGAATCTCCTGAAATGTAGAGGTCAATTACAACCATCATTTCCGAGGCTCCGTTATTCGCACTTGCCACACTTTCTGTGAATATCAGGCTGTTAGGGGCTGTAACGGTATCATCATCGGGAGTGACCAGTGTGGTTGCCCGAAAACCTATGTCGCTAACTTCTCCGTAATATTCTCCCATCCTTATCTTGTCCCCTATCTGGTAGGGGTTTTCAAAAGTAATCACAAGCCCGCCTGCAATATCCAGAAAGAAGTCTTTAAGCCCCAGTCCGAGGGCAGCCCCGAAAAGTCCGCCCAGGATCAGGAAATCCTGTTTTGAAAGCTCGAGTATCCCAATAAAAATATAATAAGCCGCAATCCCGTAAATTCCCACTTTCACAAGGGGAATAAGTATTTTCAGTTTGATCCTGTGCAGGCCTGCCATTTCCGAGGTCTTTGAGAGCAGGAGGGTGAGAACCCTGGCCAGGAAGTATGCCAGCAAAAAAATCAGAATTATGGATAGAATCGCGCCTGAATCTATTGATCCCAACACCTCAAAAAGTCCTTCCGAAGGGGGTGCTGCGGGTGTTGAAGGTGCCGTTTCTACCATTTACCACACCAGCCTGAGGTTTTTCAGAAAAGACACAATGCTGTGCAGGGCTTCCGGCCGGAGCTTGTAATATGATGCCTCATCCATAAGAATGAGTTCCTGAGCTAAAAGCCTGAAAAGGGCTTCTACTGCCCTGTTTTCATTCAAGCTGCCTGTAATCTCGGCAATTTCTTCTTTTTTGAGGCGTTGGTGCGAAAGGATCTGGCTCAGCACGAAAGCTTCTTCATATTCGAGCTCGATTTCAAATGAAAAACCGCCCATCTTTTCAGGCCTGGCCCTGGGGTATTCAAGCCCGAGTTCCCAGGTCCTCAGTGCAAGCCCGGGGTTTCCTTTTGATTCCAGGTAGATCTTTTCAAAGACCCTGTCTTCGGCCCCTGGTTGCTTCTCTTTTTTCATAAAACGCTTCTTAAAGTTAGAGATATTCCCTTTTGGCAAAGGAATGATTATTTCCTTTCCAGGCAGGGTAAGAGGGAGCGGATATTTCATTAGATACAAAATAGGTTCTTTTTCCTCCGCCGAATTATCTTCAAAGCTGATTTCACCTTTTTTATATGCCCCGAGGATAAGAGTCCTTAGCTCTCCCTTGCTGAATTTCGGAATACGGATCTGCACCGGAAAATATTTTCCAATCCCGAAACTTGCGTCCAGATAGTCCCAGGAATAAAGGTTCCAGGTTGTGATGAAAATTTGTTTTCGGGAGCTAATCATATCCAGAAATTCATATAATGCTTCGAACCCTCCCACTTTGCGCATATACAAAAAATGGCAGTTATCAAGGAGCACGATCCGCTTTGAGTTTTCAGGAAGTAAATTCGGGAAACCTGGGTTCGATGGACCTGAGTTTGATAGGCCTGAGTTTGATAGGCCTGAGTTTGAAGGGCCTGTGTTTGATAGACCTGAATTTTCCCGAAGAGTAATTTTCTCTCTATTATGGACGAGCGAGGAAAAGGTAATTTTTGTTACTTTTCCCCTATTCCTGTTTTCAATTTCTTCAAGCAAGGTACTTTTCCCGGCGAAGGGCTCGGCTATTATCGCTACGTTTCCCTGTTTCCCCAGATCAAAATCCGCAATTGCAGCCTGAATTTTCCCGATTTCTTCCTGCAAACCGGAAGTCCTGGTCAGATTTTTTGCTCGAAGGGTGTTGCGCAGATCCTTCCCCATAGCTCCCGAGTATAATATTTCCGTGTATATACTAATAAGTAACTTCAAAGTAACTTCA
>DUKH01000112.1:10001-13564 GCA_013329415.1 Methanosarcinaceae archaeon
AAGTAACTTCAAAGTAACTTCATGAAGCTTTTTTATTATGTCCAATTCTGAAAAATATCCCGTAATTCATATAAATTTGTTCTACTAAAATTTTAGCTGGCAATCTGGAGGGAAAAAGCTGGAAATAAGTAATCTACATTCCGGCAAAAACGGTAAAAACTCAATGCATATCCTTCACAGGGCTGTATGGGCCAGGCATGGAACCTGTAAGGCCCTTTAAGAGGATTCGAAAATGCCCTAACCCGCGGCAAAATCAAAAAATATTTCTATAAAATCCGGATTTCAGTGAATTTCTCTCTTTATATGTTTCAGGCCCTTCATCCGGTATTGCACTGTAAAATGATTAAATACGGCTTCCTATGCTGATTATTAAATATTCGGTGTTACCCCTGTGGATGTGGAATACAGGGCGGAATACTCTAACTTACAAAATAAATCCGCCTCGGGAGGAAAAATATTTAATACTGAACATATAGACATTAAATAAAAAAACGGGGATAGAACGGGAGGAATTAATTTGAAGATAAGGGTTGTGAGTTCAAGAGATGAAATCTTTTCATTGAATCCGAATGAGAGAATAGTGCACATGGCTTTCAGGCCTTCGAATAAGGACATCCTTTCGCTGGTCGAAACCTGTCCGAAGATCGAGGTTATACAGCTCCCCAAGTCATACCGCCGGGCTGTTTCAACGTCCATCGAAATGTTCCTTGAAATGCAGCGGATCCAGCTCATTGAAGGGGATGTCTGGGGACACCGGAAAGACATAAACGAGTATTACAGCATACCTCCATCGGTCATTGAGGAGATAAAAGAACTGAAAATGGAAGGCGAATCTGCCGAAGCTATTGAAGAAAAAGTTTCAAGGGCAAGAAAGCTTAACCCCGAAATGGTTGCATATATCCTTAAGAAAGAAGTCACCGTCTGAGCAGCCGAAAATGTTTCAAGTTCTTCATTTTTGGCTTGTTTTCAATATTTTTTGATTTTTTTGAATGTAGTGTGAATTTCAGTTTTTTTTAGCTTTGCTTTTAGCTGAAGGGCTGGGATTATGAAATTTGTTTCTTGCTCTTTTTCTCTCCGTTATTCCGGGCTTTCTTCGCAGGTCATTTTACAGAGGTCGGAGAGCAGCCCGAGGGTTTTGAGGTGAGAACTAATTTTTTGTAGAGTTGCTGCGGCATGAATAGAAATTTCAGAAAATCCATAAACTTTTCAGTGATGACGTTACATCATAATGAATATTAAATTGATTTTTATTCACAAAAACCAAGTTAGAGTGCATATTTCGAACCCCTGCCAATGTAGGCAAATTATGCACAATTCCAGATTATTTTGTTGACTTCATGTTAGCTAAATGACCCGTTTGTGCAGAATCTTGACACAAGAGTGCCAGGGTTCGAAATGTGCATTAGAGGGATGCAATTGATTCAAAATGTGGCATTGATAAAAGAATTTTTAAGAATAGCAGATATGGATTTAAAGTCCTCTAATATCTTATATGAGCATCATTTGTACCCTCAAGCTATGTTTTATTTTTCTCAAAGTGTCGAAAAAGCAAACAAAGCGTTTTCATTGACGACGGGCCAGTACTCAAAAGATGATATGTTAGATATTAGGCATGATCCTACAATCATTTACAAAAATCTCATCATCGATACAAAAAGGCGATACACAAAATTATCAAGAGATTTAGATCAACTTCCTGATTTGAAAAACACCGAATTTGCAATCAATTTAGATCTCCAGAATAAAATAGAAGGTTGTGACATTGAATTAAGAAAAATTGCAGAAATTAAGAATGGAAAAGATGATTTAATTTTTATATCTAAGCAAGAAATTGTTGACATAGTTAAAAAATTAGAACATAGTGAAAAGGAAATAAAGGAAGAGATGTCAAAGATTGAAAACTTTGAATTGACAGAAGAAATGTGGGATGAGCAAAAAGATGAACTCAAAAAACAACTCAGTATCCCAAATAACAAAGAATTTACAAACTATATCGAGAAAGAATTGGCAAACTCGAATTCAACTCTTAAAGAAATGGAAACTGCAATCAAACAGATGTATTTAATTGTATCTTATGTGCTCCTTGTTACAGAACCACTTTATCACTTGGCAGTAATAACTCTCCCGCATTCTGTGATCACAAGATATCCACAAAACAGGTTTTACCCTACGAAAAAATATACTGATAGATTGGCGATTGTTCGAAATTTACCTCTTCTATTAAATGTTCAATCCAAGACACTGAAATATCTGGAAGAATACTGCAAGAATTACATTTTTTAATGATATTTGAAACAAAAAAGTTTCTATACTGAATGGATAAGATAAGGATCCGAAAAGGAGAACGGGGAAAAAGGGAAAAGGCTTTAGAAGATCGTCTTCGACTAACTTGCAAATTCATTTGATGCCATTTCATTAAATTTTAACGCTGTTTGTGGTGAATACGGGGGCTCATAATATGGACGATAATGATAATAGACTTCGCCAGAATCATCGATGCTCATAAGACCTATATTTGATTTTACAAATCTTTCACGTTGCAATAACGCGGGTGAAACATGATCATGATCCAATATCACATATGAGATGTTAGTAAATGCCTTATAACGGAAAGCTTGCACAATAGCCCTTTTCCAATTTTTTAGCTTCGCTTCATATGCATAAGATATTTGTTTTTCAGTATCATTTTTTACAACTACTATGTCTGGAATTCCAAAAAACCCTTTGACCTCCTCTTTAATTATACTTGAGCTATTAGCAGTCAGCTCTTTAATGTATTTGCTTTCCTTTATTGCCTCAACCATCTCCTTTTCACTAATAAATGCCATGTTATTCTCTCCAACCTTGATCCGATGCAAATAAGTTTGCAGCAGTCAACCATTTTGGAAGATTAGGGCCGTGGTCACCAAGTTGAAATCCAGCTAGTTCTAGTTGCGAGTATACTTGAATACCCGACTCAATTATATCACATACTTTATTATATCTTGCTTCATCCTCTAAAATGCTTACATCACGCAATTGTTTTGAGCCTTCGATAAAGAAGTGATTATATGTAAGTTTCACAGAATTTCCTCTATATGTTGGACTTAGGAGAGTACTATTGTATTTGTTGTCGGAGAATCCTACATATGTTGGGAAGTTGTTTTTTATTAGAGTAAAATAATCATACTCTACCCAATCAAGAAGTCTCGGAATAAATATCCGAGGGTTCGTCCATCCCCTTTCTCCCTTCTCATTTACATTTTTAAACGTGCTATAATCAAAACATCGCAAATTTCCATATGAACCAATTGTTATAATTGAAGGATTGGCGATAGATAACAGCAATGCTTCAGTATTTAAATATCCAAGAATGACAATAAGTTCGTTCTGATATAATGCATTTATAAAATTCAATAGATTGTACAAAAAATCAGCATCATCAATTTGTCCTTTACGAGGTAAAAACTCCGTTATCAGATAGACACCTTTTATACCCTCGATCCCAGTAATCCAATTGAGCAATTCAGATGCATATTCTACATTTTTAACCATATAACTATTCAAACCTTAACTCCGCTTAT
>DUKH01000020.1 GCA_013329415.1 Methanosarcinaceae archaeon
CTTCGGTCTCATTCATCTAAACCACCTCCTGGACCTGAAAAGCACTGCAGAGCACATCAGAACTGCAGAAAAGAACATGCCAAATCCTGGAGTGGCTTCTTCTTCTACAGGGTATTCCTCTTCAGGGATCGGCTCCCTCTCTTCACTGCTTTCGAAATCGCTTGTCTCGATCTTCCGGACTGCCGTTTTGGTCTCGTCCTTGATCTTTATTTCCGGGCTGAGCTGAATGTAGTCTTCTCCGCGCTTGACAATGGTGTCGTTGTTCCAGATCAGGACTTCGACTGCGTAGTTGTACTGGTCGGGCATTGTAAGGTTGACACTCCTGATGACTGTTGTCTGGGGCCTGATTTTTCCGGTCCCGGCCCAGACCTTATCGGCCAGGAGCCCGGCGTCCAGCTCCCGGACCCTGACAAGCATCCGGAAGTCCTGGCTGGTATCCCTGCCCTCATTTGTCAGGTAGATGTCGTTTTCAATCAGGACTTTTCCGTTTTCGACCTTCCTTACCTGAAAGTCCATTTCGGAAATCTCAAGCCCTATGTCCTCCAGGTCGGCGGGCAGGGCGTCCAGGTTGTAAACTTTGATTTCCCCGCTTCCCTTTCGGGTTTTTTCTTCAAACAGGACGGAACGGATCTCGTATCCCCCTGTTTTCGGAAGGCTCAGGGCCTGGCTTACAGCTTTTGTTTCCCCGTTTTCAAATGCCCCGAGTTCCACTTCCTGCTGCACCTCAAGGAGTCCGCTCTCCCTGCTGTAAGCCTTGAGAAGGAGAGAAGTGTTTTTCTCCGTATCCCCATGATATTTTTCAACGTAAGTCGTGACGTTAAGGTCCACAAAAGCAGTCCCTACACGATCTGCAGAGATGTCCATATCCCTTATATTGTAGTAACTTTCTTCTTCAAAACTCCGGAGACAACCGCTCCCGGAGGTGAAAGCCAGGAGAATGGACATAATAATAAGGATCTTGAACGACCGGGTTCCGAGTGATTTGATTCCCTTTTTACCCAAAATCTATCCTCCTCTTTAAAAATAGAAATAAGAAGTATATGTTACTTTTGCCGAAATTCGTATGTTGCTCTGCACCGGGAAATTATTGGATGAAAATTATTAATATGGATGCATCAATATTTAAATGAGGGGATTAAAAAAGGGATTAAAAAAAAGGATTAAAAAAAGGGTTTAAAAAAGGCTTAGAAAAGGGTTTAAAAAAGGCTTAGAAAAGGGTTTAAAAAAGGCTTAGAAAAGGGCTAAAAATTCATTGAGGGATCAGATAATGGAGAGAAAAATTTACAAAAAAATCCTGATTGCAACAGACGGTTCGGGGGGAGCAAAAAAAGCAGCTGATGCCGGGATTGAGATCGCAAATATGAGCGGGGCAAAGGTTCATACGGCATACGTCATCGATACCTCCACTTATTCCTCAGTTCCGAAAGATCCCAGGTGGGAAGAAGCCATGTACACCCAGTTCAGGGAACTGGGGGAGGAAGCCACCTCATATGTGGAAGAAAAGGCAAAAGAGGCAGGGGTTGAGGTGGAAGCCGTGCTGCTTGAAGGGCATCCCGCAGAAGAAATCATCAATTTTGCGGAAAGGAACGAGGTAGACCTGGTAGTCCTGGGTTCACTCGGAAAAAGCGGGATCGAACGCTTCCTGATTGGCAGCGTGTCCGAAAAAGTTATCAGGAACTCAAAGGTCCCGGTACTTGTTGTACGTGGAAAAGGGGCCTGAAAAAGCGGAACCCTGAAAAGAAGAAACTTGAAGGAACGGCAGATCAAAAATCCAGCTGTAATAAACCGGAGGGGGAAAAGAGTATGGAAAGCGACTATTACAAAAAAATCCTGATTACTACTGACGGCTCGGAAAATGCCAGACAGGCGATAAGAGCAGGAATGGAAATTGCAAGGTTAACCCATGCAAAGGTCTATGCTCTCTATGTTGTGGATACAACTGTAAATTCTCTGGCTGCGAGAGATGCCAGGTGGAAAAAAATGATGGATGAGCAGTTTAAGACCCTGGGGCTTGAAGCAACCGTTGCAGTGGAAGAAGCTGCGGAATCGGTAGGGATTGAGGTTGAATTCGTAACCTTTGAAGGGAATCCGGCTGAAAAAATCCTGAGTTTTGCAGAAGAACAGGACATAGATATGATTGTTATGGGTTCACTCGGTAAAACAGATATCGAACGCTTCATGCTTGGGAGCGTGTCCGAAAAAGTCGTAAGGAACGCAAAGGTCCCGGTACTTGTCGTGCGCAGGAAAGGCACCTGAAAAAGCAGGGACGAGAAGCCGGGGAAAAGTTACGGAAATAAACGGGGGGATAACTTACGAAACGAAGACCCTACAGGAAAATCCTGGTCGCAACCGACGGCTCACAAAACGCAAAAAGCGCAGCCTGTTCGGGAATTGAAATCGCAGCACGGACCGGGGCGGAGGTCTACGCCTTATACGTTGCAGCCACTTCCTGCTGTTCTCCTCTTATGCCCGAAAGCTACGACTGGGAAATCGGAAAAGAAGGGAGCGAGGCAACCGCAGAGATCGAGGAAATGGGAAACGCGGCAGGGGTTACGGTAAATACAGTCCTGCTGCAGGGATACCCCGCCCAGGAGATCCTGAATTTTGCGGAAAAAAATGACGTTGATATGATAGTTATGGGGACGAGGGGAAAAACGGGGATTGACCGCTTTCTCATGGGAGGAGTTACGGAAAAGGTCGTAAGAAACGCAAAAGCCGAGGTGCTTGTTGTGCGTGAGCCCTGTCCCTAAAGTCTTTTACCTTAAAATGTCCATTTTCCGGATCTGCAAATAAAGTAACGGGGTAAAGTGACGGAGTAAAGTAACGGAGTAAAATGAGGGGGAAAAACCAATGCTGAATGAGAAGATGCAAAAAGCACTGAACGAACAGATTAACAAAGAAATATATTCTGCATACCTGTACCTGGCAATGTCCGCGTACTGTTCATACAAAGGGCTTGCCGGTTTTGCAAACTGGTTCAAAGTCCAGTACGGAGAAGAAACGGAACATGCGGGCAAGATCTACAAATACCTCGTTGAACAGGGGGCCCGTGTAGAACTGGAAGCAATTGAAAAACCGCCCACGGAGTTCGGGACGCTTCTGGAAATGTTTGAAAAAACCCTTGCCCACGAACAGTTCATCACCCGCTCAATCCGGGAACTCCTCGAACTGGCAGTAGCCGAAAAGGACTATGCCACAAGCATCTTCCTGCAGTGGTTTGTGGAAGAGCAGGTCGAAGAAGAAGCTAACGACAACGCCATCATTGCAAAGTTGAAACTTGCAGGAGAGGACGGGGCAGCCCTGCTCGTTATTGACAGCGATCTCGGAAAGAGGGGGCATTAACCCCTTCATTTTTACACATATTTTTTTACACACATTTTTTTCATGGACCGGGTTTCAAAAATGAGGTATTTTTTAACTTGACATTTTAACTTGACGTTTTTAACTTAACATATTTAACTTGACATTTTTAACTTGATTTATAGTACTCTTCACCGGAAGAGCCGACTTCAACTATTTTTTTGGCCATGAGCAGCGTTTCCAGAATCGGGCGCAATACCTGAGGCTCGATATCAAGGGCTTTTTCCACCTGCTCAAAAGTGCAGGGCCTTCTGAGGAGCAAAGCATAGACTTCCTCTTCAGGATTCTGATGCCTGACCTTTGAACGAGCTTTCTTCAGGCCTTTCAGGACAAGCCTGACTTTTTCCTTCCCGAACTCTGACACAGACCTTTCCGCAATCTCCCTGAGCCTCTCTTCCGGGACAGGGACAACATAAGCTTCCGCGGGCGGGCGGCTGACGGTAAGGATTTCGATTTCATCGGGGGCAATGTACTTTATCGCTTCAATCAGGCCTTCGACTTCCTCATCCGTACTGTTCAGGGGGCTGCCGTTGGCACTTTCGAGTAGCATGACTTCGAGGGCAAGTTTTGGCCCGGACTCCAGTTCCGCAAGTTCCCGGAGCCCTTCGATGACCTCCTCAAGTTTGATCTCCGGGGCAGGCCTGTGAATTTTCTTCCAGGTGGCTTCGTTTCCGGAGACAAAGGTTGCCACCACAAGATCGGCTTCGGCAAGGTTTTCCCGGACATCGGGCCTTCCGGCAAGGGAAGAATTCGTAATAACGCAGACCGGAATTTCGCTTACTTTCCTGATTTCCCGGATGATTTCCCCAAGCCTCAGGTTAAGGCTCGGTTCACATGTGCCGGAAAAAGTGATGTAGTCCAGATCCTCGACATTCTTATGGAAGTTTTGAAGGCTTTCGACAACTTCCCCGGGGGTTACCCCTCCCTGCACAGCTTCCGGCCCTCTAAGCTTCTTTTCCACATGCCCGAGCTGGCAGTAGATGCAGTCGTAGTTGCAGTTCTTTTTCAAGCCGGTGTTTTTGATCACATCGACTCCGAGAGACCTTCCAAGCCTTCGGGAAAGAAGTGGTCCGTATACGATTTGCGGACATGGAGGTAAAAGACCGCGAAGGATGCCGCTGGCTGTACGAAAACTACGGCCCTGCCTGGGAACAGGTGGGCACCACCTCCCTGATCATCACAGCCCTGCAAAAGCAAGACACCCTGGCAAAAAGCATAGAGTTCCGGGATTTTCTCCGGGAACGTGCGGAGTGGATCCTTTCAAAGAGAGAACCCGACGGCGGCTGGGAGCATATATCCACCAGCAACCTGGCAATTCAGGCTCTGGTCCTTGCAGGTTTCAAAAATGAAATTGAAGATTCTATCCGCTGGCTCCTCAAAAATGTCCACGAGAGCGGGGCCTGGGGAAACAAAGAAGACGATGTAAACGCTACTTCCCTGACACTTATCACCCTCGGGCTTTATAATCAGGCCTGAACAAAAGGAAAGAGAAAAACAGAGAAAAGAAGAGAAAAGAAGAGAAAACCGAGAAAGAAAAAATATATAAGAAAGAAAGGGAAAAAAGAAAAAAAACTAAAAAGAAAAGAAGTAAAAAGAAAAAATTCCTGCTTTCTTTTTCGGCTTACCCTCTGCTTCGCTCCTGCATTTTAATGGACTTTTGTCCTTACAGCTTTTTTACTTTTTTACTTCCGTTTTGTTCGTCACAATTCGAAAAATATATATTAACATTAGAGTTTTTTGCAGATTATACCAACAAAGATATATACAAAATGATAATATTTAATTTATAACAATTAAGCTATCTCTATACAAAAACAAATATTTTAGCCAGTCTATTTTATTACAAGGAGGAAACCTGATCATGTAGATCGAATGGACTCTAAATCCGTTCAGCCGGGTTAGATTCCCGGGGTTTCCGCCACGTTTTTGAATCCCGGAATGGCACTTACATGGCATTCCACTGAAATTTTTTCCAGAATACAGGAATAATTTCTGAGTCTTTCCGGGTATTTTCCAGCATATTTTGCTGCTTTTGGCATACTTTGCTGAGTCCGCGCTTATGTTTTGTAAGCCGGGGTTCTTGAACGCTACTTTTAGGAAGTCCATCTGATCTTAAACTCATCACGGGGTAACACTATGGAGAAAAAACCACTCGATTCTCTCATATCTGCTGCCGGGGTCTGGATGTCCAGAACCGGACTGCTTCACAAAGTCAAGCACTATGAAGTCTCCCGAAGGAAAATCTATATAGAAATGGAATGCGGAGACCAGCTTATAGTGAACAACTCCCGCAGCAGCCGCACAGCCCGGGCGCTCAGGCACCATAAGTACAGGAAAACCTGCAAGCACTGCAAGGTCTCGGATGAAGATATCAACCGTTTCCTCACAAAAACCACCGAGGACAAAAGCAGCGTGAAGGTCAGGGTAATTTCTGCTCCGAGAGCCAGGAAAGCAAAACCGAAATCCGTTGCAAGGGCTCCCAAAATTCTTGAAAACCCAGGCCCTCAGGCAACCGCTCCTGCTGCATCTGAACCGGCTTCAGCTGTGTCTGAAGTGTCTGCTGCGTCTGTTCCTAATCCTTCCGAATCTGCAATGGCATCCGTGGCATCTGCTACGTCTGCTGCATCTGTTCCGAATCCTTCCGAACCTGTAATGGCATCCGTGGCATCTGCTGCGTCTACTGCGTCTGTTCCGAATCCTTCCGAACCTGCAATGGCATCCGTGGCATCTGCTGCAAATCCGCATGGGTCCGCAAGGACACCTGTTGCACCAACTTCAGGTAAGGTCGTATCCGCAACTGCTTCGGCTCCACCTTCATTGAACCGGCCCGTGTCAACGTCTTCTTCCGTTGCAGCCATAAAGCCAACTTCACCTGCCCCGGCTCCGGCCCCTGCCCTGACCCTGAGCCAGAGGGGACGACTCGAAGCCCTGTTGAGCCCGGCAGATGAAATTTCCCTGGATGGGAGCACGCCATTCAGAAAGCTGGAATCAGAGCTGGTTTCCAGGAGGAGAAAAGACCTTCAACGCATGTATGCTGAAGAGCGGGAACACTACCTGGGAAAACTCGAACGCGATATCACGAAATTCTTTGTGGACAGGGGTTTCATTGAAATCAAGTCCCCGATCCTGATCCCTGCGGAATACATAGAACGTATGGGAATTGACAACGACACCGAGCTTTCCAAACAGGTCTTCAGGGTAGACCAGAAACTCTGCCTGAGACCCATGCTTGCCCCGAACCTCTACAACTACCTGCGCAAATTCGACAGGGCCCTGCCGGACCCGATCAAGATTTTCGAAATCGGCCCCTGCTACCGGAAAGAGTCTGACGGAAAAGAACACCTGGAAGAGTTTACCATGCTGAACTTCTGCCAGATGGGCGCGGGCTGCACCCGGGAGAACCTCGAGGCGCTGATCACCGAATTCCTGGACTTCATGGAGATAGACTTCGAGATCATAGGGGATTCCTGCATGGTATACGGGGATACCCTCGACGTCATGCACGGGGACCTGGAACTTTCCTCGGCAGTTGTCGGGCCTGTCCCGATGGACCGGGACTGGGGTATTAGCAAGCCCTGGATAGGAGCAGGATTCGGGCTCGAACGCCTCCTGAAAGTCAAGCACGATTTCAAGAACATCAAAAGGGCATCCAGGTCAGAATCGTACTACAACGGGATTTCCACAAACCTGTAATGGCAAAATTCTGTAATGGCAAAATTCTGTAATGGCAAAAACCTGTAATGGCAAAAATCCCGGTTAAGATTTTATTTGAAAATGAGAGGGTGAAATTTTTGATTCGGAAAATGGCGAACAATGAACTGGACAGGTTCGGGGAAAAAATAATTGAAGGCTACCGTTTATCAGACGACGAACTGAGAGCTCTTCTCTCCCTCGGATCGGAAGAAGAACTTGAGAAGCTTTACTGCGTAGCGCGAAAGGTCAGGGACCATTTCTTCGGGAACAGGGTCTTCCTGAACTGTTTTATATACTTTTCGACATACTGCAAAAACCAGTGCACTTTTTGTTACTACAACTGTAAAAATGAAATCAACCGCTACCGCCTAACCCCGGAAGAGGTAAGGGAAACCTGCAAGGTCCTCAAAGGGCTTGGGTTCCACATGGTCGACCTGACCATGGGGGAAGACCCCTACTACCATGACGAACCTGGCCGTTTCGTGGAGATGGTCCGCACCGTAAAAGAGGAACTGGGTCTCCCAATAATGGTATCTCCCGGAGTAATGGACAATTCCACCCTCCTCGAACTGAAAAGAAACGGTGCCAACTTCCTGGCCCTGTACCAGGAAACCTACGACAGGGAACTCTACGCAAAACTCAGGGTAGGGCAGTCCTTTGACGGTAGGGCAGGTTCCCGGCTCTTCGCAAAGGAAAACGGCTACTGCGTAGAAGACGGGCTCCTGACAGGAGTGGGAAACGATATCGAATCGACCATCACGTCCCTCAGAGGCATGGAAGCGAACAACCCAGACATGGTCAGGGTCATGACATTTCTTCCCCAGGAAGGGACCCCGCTTGCCAATTTCCAGGATAGCTCAAACCTTTCCGAACTGAAGATCATCGCAGTCCAGAGGCTCATGTTCCCTGACAGGTTGATCCCGGCTTCTCTGGACCTTGAAGGCATTGACGGCATGGTCTACCGGCTGAACGCCGGGGCAAACATTGTAACATCCATCCTCCCCCCGGACTCCCGGCTCGAAGGTGTTGCCAACTACGACCGGGAACTTGAAGAACGGGACCGGAGCATCACAAGCGTGATCTCAAGGCTTGAAAGTATGGGGATGGAGCCCGCATCTCAGGCTGATTTTGAGAAGATCCTGGGGTGCTAGGATGAAAAAGATCTGCCTGATAGGGGGAAAACTCCAGGGCTTCGAAGTTGCGTACCTCGCAAAGAAAGCTGACATGAGAACGGTCCTTGTAGACCGGAACCCGAAAGCCCTGATCCGGAACTTTGTTGACGAATTCCACTGTTTTGACATCTCCGGAGAGCCTGAAAAACTAATAGAGATTTCAAAAACCGTTGATGCAGTAATCCCGGTGAACGAAAACCTGGGATGCATTAATTTTCTGGACTCGATAAAAGAAAAACTATCATGCCCTCTCCTTTTTGATTTTAACGCTTACGGGATCAGCAGGGACAAGAAAAAATCCAAGGAATATTTTGCGGCCATCGAGGTTCCCACCCCCCTTAACAGCCCGGAAGAGCCACCCTATTTTGTAAAACCCCCCTGTGAGAGCAGCAGCGTGGGAGCCAGGATCATCTATAATGAAGCGGAACTGCAGACCCTGGACCCCGGGATGCTGGTCGAAGAATACGTTGAAGGAGATGTTGTTTCCCTGGAAGTCATAGGAGACGGAGAGCATTTTGCCGTCGTTAAGGAAACCCTGGTCCATATAGACGGGACCTACGACTGCCACAGGGTTACTCCGCTGCCCTTGGACCCTGAATTCAGAAAAATATCCCGCGCCCTTGCAGCTAATCTTTCCCTGAAGGGAATCATGGACGTGGAAGCAATCGCCGGCCCCCGTGGGCTTAAGGTCATTGAAATCGATGCCCGCTTCCCGAGCCAGACCCCGACGGTTGTCTACCATTCTACGGGAATAAACCTTGTGGAACTCCTTGTACAGGCATTTGAAGGAGGGATCAAGGAGATTAAGGAAATTAAGAAGCCTGAGGACCTTCCGAAGAACGATTACTGCAGCTTCGAACACCTCCTGCTAAAGAAAGAAGAGAGTGGAGAACCCACCCTTTTCCCTGCCGGAGAACAGTTCCTATCCGAAGGCAGCGAATACGGAGAATACTACAGCGAACCGGGCCTTGAGATCTTCGCATGCAGAGGAGAAAACCCCGTATTTACCCTGATTGCCCGGGCTCCGGGCCGGGAAGAAGCGGAATCCATAAGAAGGAGAGGGCTTTTGATTCTGGAAGAAGACTTCGGAGCTGTCGCATATTCCCCGCTTGTTGATACCACTGCTTATGAGGGTTACCCGGAGAGTTACCAGAAAAGTAGAGTTACAGTAAAAAGCTGAGGTGCTTAGGTTTCAGAAAACAGAAATGGCAGTTTGAGGGTAAGACGAAGCCAGAATGGAAAAAAGAAACCTGAATGGTAAATGGCTATTTGAATTATAAATTGCACCCAAATTCAAAATTGAAACTTAAGAGAGGGAAAAAAATGGCACTTTTAACTCCGGAAGATCTGGAAAATATTAAAAAGCAGCTTGAAAAAGCCGATACTGCCGTCAGCAAGGTAACAAGGCTTAATGTGAAAGAGGTCTGCAAAGACCTCTACGGCACATCCCCCCACTATGAATCAGTGGGCATTGTTCCCGTGACTTCAGGAAATGGGGTCATAGGCAACTTCTCAGACTCATTGAAAGTAATTGCGGATTACTTAGGGTTTGACAGTTTTGTGACGGAAATGCCTGACGTGAGCGGCTACTATGAAGCCGTGGAAAGCGGAGCGGAAATCATCCTTATGGCAGACGACCATACTTACCTGGCCCACAACCTCACAAACGGAAAAATAGCAAACAACCAGCCCTGCACCGGCATCATCTATGCGGATATCGTATCCAGGTACCGACACGCCGATTCAAAGGACGTGCTGGTAGTCGGGCTCGGGAGAGTCGGTTTCCCCGGAGCCGAACACCTCGTGAATAAGGGCTTCAATGTTTACGGCTGCGACCCCGAAAAAAGCCTCATGAAAAAGGCTATCTTCAAACTGGGGATCACCCCCTTTGACCTCAAAACCCCTAAAAAGTTCTCCATGATTTTTGAAGCGACCCCCTGCGCTAACACAATCCCCGAAAACGTGCTCGCAGAAAAATGCCTGGTTTCAACCCCCGGAATCCCCTGCGGCCTTTCCAGAGAACTCCAGGAAAAATACAACGTGGACCTTTTGATGGAACCCCTGGGGATAGGGACCGCATCAATGCTGTATTCGGTTCTCTGAGCGCACCTGTAACACCCAACTTAGCAACCCGACTTGCGCCAGCAGAGTTGCGACTCTGCAGTACGCGGTCCTTTTCGCTCGCTGCGCTCACTCAAGAGGACTTGAAAACAGGCGTGGGTATAAGCTTCTAACGAAAAACAGGTCAACCGGAATACCTTATCAAACGTGCTTTGTCCCATTTGCGAAGCAAATGGCCTTTTCCACAATCCAGAATGAAAATAGGAAGCAGCAAGAAGAACATAAAAAACAAGAACAAAATAAGAGCCCTGTAAAAACCGCTACCGCCTTCGAAACCTCAGCCGTAATCAGCATCCGGCCCTACCAGAGGCAGCGGTTCAAATTCTTTTCGTCCGGAAAAAATGCCGGTGCACTTCCTTATCAGCCAGAAAATCCGATCTCATCGAATCGGGAAAATTTTCACTCTTTTTTCACGCTATATGTGCCTATATGCTCAGACCATATAGCCATATATTGAGATATCTTATAAAACAACTACAAACCGGGGGCTTATAGATGAAATTAAAAGACATTGAAATCAAGATCATGTCCGATGAGGCTTATGGAGATCATCTGAACTGGCTTTTTGATGACCTGAAAGACGGGAAAATTACCGGAAAAAGAAAACCAAAAATTGTAGCCCGTACTCCTGAAGACGTAGCAAAAATCCTGACAAACAAACGCATCCGCCTGCTTCGGGTGATCCGGGAAAAGAAGCCCGAATCCATCAGCGAACTTGCTCGCTTCCTGAACCGCAGCCAGTCCAACGTCTCAAACGACATAAAATATCTGGAAGGTATCGGGCTGCTGGAACTTGAAGAGAAAAAAGACCCGGTACTGCATAAGAAACCGATTGTCAATTATGACGCGGTTCGGATCACGGTGGACCTGAGCTGCTAATTCACGCAGCACCCGAGTTGCGGTTCGGACCTTCGGCCTTCGCCAAGGTCCATTTCAACTTACGGCGTAAAGTGGTAAAGTGGTTACAGTTTCCTCAGCAAGCGAAAGCCAACGTAGTCGTAGCGGGAGCCGGGGCCTCGTCCGCGGCGGAGTGCCGACCGGCAGTCCCTAACGCTACTACTCCAACTGCCTCCCCGGAGAACACGATAGGAGCCACCCCCACCGTCCCATGAACTTCCATCAAAAGGAGCGCCTAAATAATTGTCATGATATTTGTCCTGACACCATTCCCAGACATTTCCATGCATGTCGTAAAGGTCCCAGGGGTTGGGCTTCTTCTGGCCAACTGGATGAGTTTTATTACCGGAGTTGTCGTAGTACCAGACGTAATCCCCAAGTTTCGATTCATTATCTCCAAAGTAATACCTTGTTGTTTTCCCGGCACGACAAGCATATTCCCACTCGGCTTCGGATGGTAGACGGTATTTTTTTGTGCCTTCCATCTGGTTAAGTTTTTTTATGAAATCCTGAGCATCTTCCCACGAAACCTTTTCAACGGGATTGTCATCACCTTTAAATGTAGAGGGATTACTGCGCATTACAGCTTCCCACTGCTTCTGAGTTACAGGATACTTGCCTAGAAGGAAAGGAGTTCTAATCGTGACCTTGCGAAGCAGGTCCTCATTTTCAAATCGGCCTTTTTCTGATTCAGGAGACCCCATTATGAAATCACCGGCTGGAATTTTTACGAATTCCATGCCAAAGGAGTTGCTAAGTTTACACCTTTCTTCTCCCCTCTGTTTCCTCAAACGATCCTGTCCCCCCTTCTCCTTTCTTATTTTCTCCTCTTCCCTCTGTTTCTTTAACCGCTCATATTCTTCCTTCTCATTCTTTATTCTCTCTTCTTCAATCGGTCTCCTCAAACTTTCCTGCTCGGCGGTAAAACAATTCTCACAAAGCGGCCTCTCCCCACGTTTTCTCTCATCTCTGAACCAGCTCTCACATATCTGGCAAAACTGCGCCCCACATTTTCCGCACAATAAGGACCTGTTGGAGGAATCAATGAGGTTCATGCATAAAGGACACTCTCGTTTCCCGTTTTCTGCTTTTAAATCTTCTTTCATACTTCCTGTTTTCTGGTTTTCAGGGGAGAGGGACGGGGTCACGGGAGAGGGACTCACCTTATTATCCTTCAAATTAGCACCCATAACTTCAATGTGCAGGAGTTCCACAAGAGAGTCACAGAGCCGGAGGTACCGCGACTTGAATTCGCTCATGTTGCCTTCGTCAAGAATAGTGAGTACTTTGATGCCATCATTTAGAAGAGGGTTAATACGTTTATCGGCAATCTCGGGAACTTTTTCGAAATTGGAATGCAGCAAATGGAGTTTGTACAGAAGGTCATCCTTCCAATGGGACCGGAATTACAGTATTTGCAAAGGTCGTGTATCATCCGGAAACTGTTGGTGAAGACCTGGACAGAGTTGGAAGAATAGCGCGTTGACAGGTGTTTTTCAGCATAGACTGAAGCTTCATCCGGGTTGTTATTGAAGATCTGCCGAAATTCTCCGACTTTGCAGGAATAACGGAACATTTTTTCCCGGACATCTATAGCTTCAACCCCCTGTGCAATGAACTTGCCTGAAATGCCGTATTCGTGCATCAGACCTTCCCGGCAGTTAATATCAACCTTGAAGAAAATGCGGCGAGCCCCGCTGCCCACAATGGGTATTCCCAGTTGTTTGGGAATGGAGAGGACGTATTTATCACTCCAGGGGTCACGTTCACGTTTCTTAAGTTCAAAACGCCTGTCTGTGCCGTCAATGTAAGCGTCTGTAATGTTGAGGGCCTGGTGGGTGTATAACTCAATGGCCCACTGGTCGAGCAGAAGTTCTGAAGGGTTGTCTACACGCAGGATATACCAGTAAATAACAGGATTTTGCTTGTCGATCCACTGCCTGATGTTAGGCATAACCCTGCCTTCGGGAGAATCAAAAACAAAATCTTTGAGGGCAGGGTCGTAGATGGTACGGGTGATAGCGATTGGATGAGAAGGCATAGACGTTCAGCTCCTGTTCAGAAGAAATATAGAAGTGAACCACTTATCAAATTTTTGCTTTTCGGAGAAGTGAAGAAAAATATTTTTGGAGTAGAACTAAGGGAGGACAAAAGAAGAAAAAGAAAAAGAAAAAGAAAAAGAGAGAAACGCCCTTTTGAGGACGATTCCTGAAAAGACTTATTTTGCTTCCTTGATCTGGAGTTTTGCCATCTCGATAGCGCCTTCAGGACAGATGTTGACGCAGCTGCGGCAGCTTGTGCCCAGGCATTTCTGGCTGTCGTATCTGGCTGTCCGGTTGCCTTCGGCGTCTTCGACGATTTCGATGGCGTTTTCGGGGCATTCTTTTTCGCATTTGTGGCAGTAGATGCACTTGCTGACAGGGACTTCGAGGATAATGCCGATTTCGTTGAGGATGGCAAGGCCTTGTGCTCCTACTTCTTCTATGTCCTTGCTGACCCGGCGTTCGATTGAGGCGTGTTCCAGGGTTTGGGGGAGGAGGGGGATGCCGTACATTTCGAGCATCTGGTTGTACATGTCAAGGGGCATGCCCTGGGTCCAGTAGGAGAGTTCGCAGAGATAGAAGTTATTGAAGGTTTCGCTGGTCGCCATCATGAGGTGGTCGGCAGTGATCCTTTTGGCGATCTTGATAACTTCTTCGAGCATGGATCTGTCCATTACCAGTTCCCGGGCAAGGGCAAGGGAAGTGTTTCCAAACTGAACTATATTCTTTGCAAAGCCAGGGGCGGCCCCGAGCTGGCGGGCATCTTCGGCATCCGCATAAGCCCCGGAGGCTCCGGACATGTAAGCGTATTCCAGGTCTTCATACTTGATGCCAGAGTCCACGATAAGGGTCATGTGGGCTGCCCGGATTGCCCCGATTGCTTTTCCGGCTTCTTCCACATCCTTTTCGGTGATTTCGATATCAGGGCCAAGGACCAGTCTGCCGTTTGGCAGGGACGGGGACTTTTCGATAAGGCCGCTTTTCAGCGCCAGGGCAAAAGCCGAGATCACACCGGTACCCGTTATGCCCACAGCTTCATAGCCGTAGAACTCCTTTATGTCCCCGGTGATGGGATTAATGAGATAAGCGTCCCTTTTTTCCATCTCCTTGTCAAGGACAATGATTCTCCAGTACTCCCCTTCGGGCTTTACATCGCAGATCGCTCCGGGACTTGCGAGCATCCCGCAGCTAATTCCCTGTCCTTCTATTGCAGGACCTGCAGCTGCACTTGCCGTGATTATCCGCTCCCCGATCTTCAGGGCCATCTCGGCATTTGTCCCATAATCAGTAACAAGAGCAGGTTTAGTCTGGTTCAGGAAGTCAGTTTCAAGCATCATTGCCAGGGCGTCTGCCCCGATCTCATGCTTGATTGCGGGAGGGACGATAACTTCACAGTTCGGCATTTCCAGGTCCTTAAAGAGCTCGGAAGCCGGGAACACCCGGGCGTCTCTTTTCACATTTTCCACGCCCAGCTTTTTCTGTTTGTTTTCTCCGGCGTATGCAAGGTCCCTGATTTCTATGTTCTGGAAAAGGGAAAGCTGGATAGGGTTTCCGCAGACAGCCAGCCGCTCTACTTCGGAGAAATCAATATCGAATTTAAGGAGCATTCTCCTGATGGTTTCAAGTATCACCGCATGGGCCACGTCCTCTCCGGTTGAGATCGCAAAGTCAAGGTGATCCATGACATTTCCACCGGGCAGGGGATGCCCCATGGTAATAACCGTTTTAATGGTTTCTTTCGTTTCAAGCTCAATAAGCTGTGCTCGAAAACCGCTCGTACCCAAATCAAGTGCTATACCGTACATTTTTTATTCTCCTTAATATTTTCCCGAAGTGTGTATGATTTCGAGGCATCCGACACTCTGGATTACCCCTTAAAGGATTGGAAACAAGAAGGGAAAGAATTCAAATCCGAATACTGGAACAGCAAGGTTTGACATATATGGCCCTCGATTTATATAACCGGCAGTATATATTAGTATACCTGTTAGTATACAGACATGATTTTGCTTCAGTCATTGATAATTATTAAGCTCTTTATTGCAATAATTAAGCTCTTTATCGCAATTCCCTTTCCATTAATGAAAAGCCTTTTTGTTCCGAAAATTTTTCTAATTAAACCTGAAGCTTCAAACAAATATTCAAAACTTTACTGAGACCTCAGAGTATTACCGAATTATGGGAAGTTATACTGCAACTCTTTTACTATAGATTATCTATCACTATAACTCATAAGTTAACTACAACTATAACTTACCAATCCACTACAGCTTATTCTTTCAATCGACATTTCCAATTCGATTTTTTAATTAGAGTTTTCCAATTAGTTTTCCAATTAGTTTTCCAATTAGTTTTCCAATTAGTTTTCCAATTTTATTTACTGTTCAATTAACTATTTCAATTCAATTTTATTTTATATTTATGCTTTCATGCCTCAGTCTTTAGTTAAGCCAGCAAATCATTGTATACATTAATTTTTCCATAGTTAGCAGACAGATATAACAAATGTACTTGTTTTCAGAGAATTTAAGATCAATCGGAATTAAAATTGACATATATTTATAATATAACGGTTAATCAATATATAATAATACATATTTATTTATACTATGATTTTTTGATATTAGTCGCTGTTCTTTATACTAGAGAGAGGGAAAAATAAATGACAGAATATACACCGAAAGAAAGATTATATCGTGCATTAAGGAAACAGCCAGTTGACAGAATGCCTTCCGCCTGCTTCACACAGACGGGAACTATTGAGCAGATGGAAGCTTGCGGAGCCCACTGGCCTGAAGCCCATGAAGACGCAGAGAAAATGGCAACTCTTGCGGAAGCTGGGCACACAGTAATTGGTTTTGAAGCTGTGAGAGTACCTTTTGACATTACCGCTGAAGCCGAGCTCTTTGGTTGTGGCATCAAAGCCGGCGACCACAAGCAACAGCCTTCAGTCATCAAGCACAGCGTAAAGAACCTGGAAGACCTCGACAAGATCAGGGACTATAGCCTTGACGAAGGCAGAGTATCCAAGGTCCTCGAAGCAGTCAAGATCCTCAGTGAAAAATACGGGAAAGAACTCCCGGTCATCGGGTCCATGATCGGTCCTTTCTCCCTTGCCCAGCACATCAACGGAGATGCCTGGTTCGGGAACCTCTTCACAGGGGAACCCATTGTCGCCGAGCTCCTTGACTTCTGCGCTGACTTCAACGTAGCATACGCAAAGGCAATGGTCGAAAATGGGGCAGACACCCTGGCCATCATTGACCCCACCGCAAGCTACGAACTCATCGGCGGAGAATTCTACGAGAAGTTCGCCCTCCCCTACCAGAAGAGGCTTGTGGACGCAATGAAGGAACTCGATGTAGCCTCCGTCCTCCACATCTGTGGCAACACCACCAACGGGCTTTCAATCATGGAAAAGACCGGCGTGGAAGGAATCAGCGTGGACCAGAGAGTCGACATCGCAACCGCAAAGGCCAACGTAGAAAACGCGCTCATTATCGGAAACCTCGACCCTGTAGCAACCCTCTGGAACGGCACTCCCGAAACCGTCGCCGAAGAATCCAAGAAGATCCTCGACGCAGGAGTCGGACTGCTTGCCCCTGGCTGCGGGATTGTCAGCATGACCCCGACCGCCAACCTTCAGAAGATGGTCGAGTGTACCATCAACTACAAATACTGAATAAATTAAACTGAAAAAATGTAACGTCGGCTCCAAAGCCGACACCTTTTTTTAAATTTGCAAGGAAAGGTACTTTAAGAAAGTTTTGAGGAAAAATCTGCATTTGAAAAAATCGAATTTTTCTAAGAAAAGTGGATTCTCCGAGAAAATAAATTCTCAGCTACTTTTACAAAAGCTTCTGCTGGAGCCTGCAGTTTTCAACCTTCACATGCCCCCCTACTGCCGGAAGGGGAAATAAACTCCTATTTATACATATCTATTTAATGCCAATTAAGCACCCACAAAGAAATAACCTGTGCAACTTATTATTTTTTGTAACTTTGATTGGCGACATTGATCTTGAAAATCAGGATGTTCAATCGGAAATATGCAGAGGTTGTTCTGTGATGAGTCCTGAGACTGCATCAAATGGATTATTTTTCTAGTTAGTGTTTAGTAGTGTTTAGCTAGTGTTCAGGCAGGCATGCAGACAAGGCTAAACCCGGAGCCTGAGATATTTGGTATAAATAATTTTCGATTTAACTTACAGTTTAGTTAGTTTCAGAACCTGTCCAGACAAAAAATAGGAAGGTTTTCGCCTGAACATTTATCACAAAAATGATTAAAAAAATATTTTACATTATAATATTATAGAATATAGTAATCGCTTATATAGTAGAAGGCTAATGTTTAACATAAGTAATTGCTTTTGAGATAGAGAGTGATTACAGGGCAACGATATAGTTGGGATATATCGAGAAACCTGTTCATCCGTCCAGGATAAAACAGGTAGAAAATATAGGATAAGAGTATCCAGAAAACCAATGTGAAAATCTGTTCACTATATGCACAGGACCCTCATTCAGAAAATGAATCTCATGTAAAGGAATTTCAAAATGGCAAAACTCAGAAAAACCCATTCTGAGGAAATTCCGATATGGCAAAATAATGGGAACGAATTTTCTGAGAAGAAATTCCAAAATGCATTGAACGGAAAACTGAGCAAATAAGAACCCCACTCAAATCGGCTACCGGAAGGTATAGGTAGCGAAGCTTATGAGAACCCCACTCAGGTCGGCTACCGGAAGGTATAGGTAGCGGAGCGTGAGTCATTCCTCAGAGCATGAGTCGTTTTTATGTGTATCAGTGAGCATTGCGTTGCCCCAGAGAAACTGCGTGATAACGGAGTTTTAAATGGAGGATTAAAAATGGCAAACGAAGAAATGTTTGACAAGCTTCGCGACTCTATTGTTAATCAGGATGTCGCAGGATGTGTACAGTTAACCCAGGAAGCTCTTTCTGCTGGAATCCCGGCACTAGATATCA
>DUKH01000012.1:0-10878 GCA_013329415.1 Methanosarcinaceae archaeon
AAGCCTGCCAGCGTTCCCTATGGTACTGAAGTGCGCGAGCCTTCGGGAAGTCTGGATCGCTGCCATTTCCACCTTAATTTACTTCCCTTTTCTAATATTGTTTTATTTTGAGGAGTTTTTCTATCTTTTGGTTTGGTTTGTTTCCGATCTCTTAAGTTTTTCAAGGCCGGTTGTAATTCTTCAGCTGAGGTAAAATAGAACCAATTGAGCTTTTTTTAAATAATAGAGGGAGCCCTGAAGGCTTTTCTCGATAATCTCTTTGATTTTTTTCCGGATCCGGGTTTAATATTTCACTGGGAAAATAAGCCGGGGTTCCATCTTCACCTCGTCAGGGGCGTGCACCCTCCGCCCGCTGAAGCGGGCGGCTATGCCCGAATGTTAGACAAGTATCTGCACAAATAAAACGCATTCCTTTCAGCTTCAGAAAAGAGTGTACAAATTGAGGTTCAAGGTCGGATCTGGATATTGGTTGAGAATAGTACTATTATACTTTTCATTCCCCTCTCAACTCAAGCCCCGCCTTAACTCCTTTTATGACCGCTTTCGTGATCTTCTTCCCAAAATCCGTACTCGAGCCTGCATAAGCTAACTCCTGCCTGCCTTCGCTGCCTGAATCCATTTCTGACTCCCTCTCTGGACCCGCTTCATAAGCAACGATTACCGCGTCCGTGTTCGTGCCCAAAAACGTGTGGCCTTTTTCCAGAAGGGCAAGGCTTTTTGCTTCCGTGGCCGTGATGATGGCTCCAAGGAGGGCGGTCTCTGAGAGTTTTTTTCTGGAAATGAGGATGATGTTGATAGTCCCTATCTTTTCTACCTTTTCTACCTTTTCCACCTTTTCTATCCTGAATTCGGAGCCGTTGCTGACGCCGGCTGTTAAAAAGACTGTGAGGTAGTCGTCCTCGATGACCTGGAGGTATTCCATGTTTACGGCGGTCAGGAGGCCGAAATAGGGTTCCCGTATTCCAAGTTCAAGGGCGGCTTCTTCTACGAATTTACCCGGATCGGTGGGGTTGAAGGTCCTTGGGACCTGTTTGTTGAATAGGTCTTTTACCCGGGAGCGACCGCCGTTCAGGCCCGTGCTCACTGCTTCGAAATCGCCTTCTATGACAAGAGTACTGTCTTTTACATAGTATCGCATATGATGATCACGTTTTTTCCGGAGGATAATATGTTTAATGGTAACTATCGAGATAATACTTATCAATTAAGTATGGGTCGGTATCTCTGGAAAATAGAGCAGGAAGCCAGCGAGTTTAGTTGTGGATGTGTATATTTCTACTGTAGTACCAGGTGCTTTTTCCAGGGAAGTTGTGATATCAGGCAGTGGAACCAGTTAATTAAAATAGTAAATGCAGGGCTTATTTGCAGAATTGTTAGAACATAGATGATGTGGCTGTTTTTGAGGTTTAATCAACAACCTGCGGACACGATCTATATTCTATTTTCAAATGTTCCATTCTTCACTCTATCGGTGTTATGCCTCACCGATTTCTCTTCTGAATTCCATGTAATCTCTCTCGACTTCTTCAAATTCGTATTCCATTTTATTCCTCCTTTCCAGAGTTGTTGTATTGAAGTTTTTTCTATAGTATTTGTGCAGTTAAACTGAAAATTTTCATTTCACCAGGGTTTAATCCTGACATTGGCAGAATGCCATGTAAAACTGGCTTTATAGACTTTTTCTCGCTTGCTTTTCATCTTTTATGTCTCCTATCCTAAATTTCTGTTTTTTTCTTACTCGGTAAACAGTAACCTACTTCCTATTTTGTATTATAAATAATTTTTGATCAGCATCGAAATTTTCCATAATATTTTTTATCCAGTATACGATTATAGATGTTCTAAATTCTGAAAAAGAGACCGATAAACATGCATCAGAATTGAGATCCGCATCCTGCACTTTTCCCTGGTTTGACAATCCCGGAACACTAAGTAAGCTGAAGAACCTTGATAAGCCTTACAAAAAGAACCTGTATAAGCGCAGGGAACCTTGAATTGATAATTTGAAAAAGAATTACCTACCAATAATATTTGCTATTTAACCGATAAAGCTTAATGAAATGTTCGTTAGTGATAATCTCAACAGTAAATTTTATCAATTCTAAATTATATTTAAATTATCAGTTGTTGCAGTAATATGAAAGAAAAACGTTCAAGTATATATAATGCAAATAGAGGCAACCTTCATTATAACATATACCTTAAAGTTATCAAATACAACCGAATGCAAACGATATTTTATTATACAAAATGTATAAAAATTAAACTATTTATTTACTCGGTGATCATTGGAGATCAGGCATTTTGTCGTCTAAGAGAGGGAGACTAAGGGGATAATGGCAGCTAAAATGGATCAATTTCCAGCAATAAACTCGAAGCCTGTGCTCAGTATAGCAAAGGATGGAGTTATTCTTTACTCTGATGAGGCAGGAGAGTCCTTATTGCATGAGTGGGGAGTGAGAGTAGGAGAACAATTGCCTCCACATATCAAAATTTTTGTTCAAAGGGCAATATCCCGGGAAGGGATTGAAAAAATAGAAGTTAAAATGGGCAAAAGAGTATACTTTATTGTTTTTCACCCCTTGCCCGAAAAAGAATGCGTAAACATTTATAGATTTGACATAAGTGACCGTAAAGAGCTTGAGGGAAAACTTCGGGAAAGTGAAACTCAAGAAAAGGTGAACCTGAAACTTGCCGAGATTATTGACGCTAAAGTGGTCCAGTCCCTTATGAATGATTTTTATAGGCTTGCTCATATCCCCATGGCCCTACTTGATCTTAACGGCAATATTCTGGTAAGTACCGGATGGCAGGAAATTTGTACCAAATTCCATAGAGTCAATCCTGAAGCCTGCAAGCACTGCTTAGAAAGCGATATAAATCTCTCTAAGGGCGTTGCTCCTGGAGGATATAAGCTGTACAAATGCAAGAACAATATGTGGGACGTAGTGACTCCCATTATAGTGGAAGGGCAGCATATCGGCAATATCTTCTCAGGACAGTTCCTTCTTGATAATGAGCCTCTGGACTACGAGCTCTTTCGATCCCAGGCTAGAAAATACGGCTTCAATGAGGAAGAATATATAAAGGCGCTTGAAAAAGTTCCCCGGCTGAGCAGGGAAGCTGTGGATACAAGCATGACCTTCTTCATGACCTTTGCTAATATGATCTCACAGCTAAGCTACAGTAATATCAGGCTGTCCCAATCGCTGGCAGAACGGGATTCCGTGGTGGATGCACTGCGGGAAAGCGAATCGCGCTTGAGGCTGGCCCAGGTCTCTGCAGGCGCAGGCATATGGGACTGGAATATAGCTACCAGCAGGTTCGAGTGGTCCGAAGAACTGTTCCACCTCTTTGGTCTTGATCCCCGGAAATCTGATGCCAGCCTTGACGTCTGGAAAAGTGTCCTTCATCCCGAAGACCGGCTGATTGCGCTAAGACGGGTCGAATCCGCGATCAAAAACCGCACCTCGCTGGCGAGCGAATACCGGATCGTGCTCCCCTCGGGAGAAGTGCGATGGATCAATGCCCTTGGCAATCTGACCTACGACAGCAACGGGACACCTCAGCGTATGTCAGGTATCTGCATCGACATCACCAAGCGCAAAGAAGCAGAAGAAGCTCTGAAAAAAACACATGACAATTTAGAAAAACTGGTTGAAGAACGAACAACCGAGCTTGAAAAGGCTTACATCTCATTGAAAGAAAGTGAAGAAGGTCTGGCTGAAGCTCAAAAAATGGCTCATATTGGTAATTGGAGCTGGGATATTGTAACCGGTGAAACATACTGGTCTGCTGAAATATATCATATTTTAGGGCTTGATCCTCAAAAATCAGCTCTAACTCATAATGAATTTTTAGATTATGTACATCCTGATGATCGGGATTTTGTGGATAATGCTATCAAGAAAGCTTTAAGCGAAAAACCCTCTGGCATTGATTACAGGGTTATTACAGGCAGTGGAGAAGAGCGCAAAGTCCATGCGGAGAGCGAAGTTACTTTTGGTCCGGATAATAGCCCTATCCTGGCAAAAGGAATAATTCAGGATATTACGGAGCGTAAAGAAGCAGAAGAAGCCCTGGCAAATATTGAGACTGCCCGTAAAAAGGAAATCCACCACAGGATAAAGAACAACTTGCAGGTAATCTCTTCCCTTCTTGACCTCCAGGCTGATAAGTTCGATAACCCGAGAGTTATTGAGGCTTTCAGGGAAAGCCAGAACAGGGTTATATCCATGGCTCTCATCCACGAAGAACTTTATAAAGGAGAAGGAAACGATACGCTGGACTTTTCGACGTACATCAGGGAGTTAGCTAAAAATCTTTTCCAGACTTACAGCCTTAGCAGTAAAAATATCTGCCTGTGCATGGATATGGAAGAAAATGTATTTCTTAATATGGATGCTGGAGTCCCTTTAGGCATAATTGTCAATGAGCTTGTTTCCAACTCTCTCAAACATGCGTTTCCCGGAAAAGAGAGTGGAGAAATCCGAATTAAACTGCGTAGAGAAGAAAATAGAGAATGTAATAAGGAAGGTGATAAGGCTACAAGTTTTATTCTGATTGTTTCAGACAATGGTACAGGCATTCCTGAAAATCTCAATATTGAAGATGTTGATAGTCTTGGCATGCAGCTGATAAACGCCCTGGCAGATCAGTTAGATGGTGAAGTAGAACTTAAAAGGGATAACGGGACTGAATTCACTCTCAAGTTTACAGTAATAGAAAAAACTAATCAGGCGTCACATCCAGCAGTATGAAGGAAGGCCAAATTTGATAACTCAATAGAAGAGATGGCATTATTGAGGCCATTTCAATATATGCCCATTGAAAGTAGGCATTTTGTCACCTAAGAGAGGGGCCTGAGGGGAAAAATGAAAGATAAAATGGAGCAATCTCCAGCTATAAACTCGAGTCCTGTGCTCAGTGTTGAAAAGGATGGTACTGTTCTTTACTCAAATGAGGCTGGTGAGCCCTTATTGCATGAGTGGGACGTGGAGATCGGGGGAAAACTACCTTCGAGTATCGTAGATCTTGTGCAACAAGTAATTTCCAGAAAAAGCCCGGAAAAAATGGAAGTTAAAGTGGGAAAAAGAGTATACCTGGTTGTGTTTCACCCCTTATCCCAACAGGAATGCGTAAACATTTCCGGATTCGTCATAAGTGACCGGAAAGAGCTTGAAGAAAAGCCTCTGGAGAGCGAAGAGAAATACCGGGAGCTCTTCAATTTGATTGAACAGGCGGTACAGATTGGTGAGATCGTCTTTGATGAAAAAGGTCAGCCCATCGACAATATCATTCTTGATGTTAATCTCGCTTATGAGAAGCATTCAGGTCTCAGGCGAGAACAGGTTATCGGTAGGGGTTTCAAAGAGATATTCCCTATCGTCGAGCAGCCATGGCTGGATCGCTACGGAGAGGTTGTTCGCACAGGTACGGGAATGCACTTCGAAGAATACAACGCCTCTCTTGACAGGTGGTTTGAAGTATTTGCAAGCCCGATGGGAGATAACCGTTTCATTGCGGTCTTTAGCGACATCACCAGGCACAAGCAGACAGAAGAGGACCTTCTCCAGTCGGAGCAACATTATCGACTTTTACATGAGACTATGCTTCAAGGTGTGGTCTACCAGGACGCCAGCGGTAAGATCATCTCCATGAATCCCGCAGCTGAGAGAATTCTTGGTAAAACTCCAGCTGAGTTCCTGGGCAGCTCTTCTGCGGGCGAAGAGCACCTTACTATCCGGGAGGACGGTTCTATGTTCACTGGACCCGAGCATCCGGCTATGGTATCCCTGCGAACAGGGAAGAAAGTTCAAGATGTGGTGATGGGAGTTTATATTCCCCGGGAGAACTGCTATCGCTGGATCAACATTAATGCTGTGCCCATTTTTCGGACTGGAGAAGACAAACCCTTCCAGGTATATACCCTGTTTGATGATATCACCGAACGCAAGCAAGAAGAACACAGGATAATCAGATACAATCGTATTCTTAAGGGAATTAACCTTATCTTCAGCAATGTAGTACAGGCAAAAACAGAAGAAGAGCTGGGAAATGCATGTCTATCTGTAGCCCTGGAATTGACCGGCAGCCAATTCGGTTTTGTTGATGAAGTAGGTGTTGACGGGCTATTGCACGATATAGCTATCAGTGATATGGGGTGGGAACAGTGCCTTATGTACGATAAGACAGGGCATCGCCATCCTCCGAGTGATTTTGTTGTCCATGACCTGTACGGCAGTGTCATTATCAACGAGAAAAGCTTTTTTACCAACGATCCGCAGTCACACCCCGACAGTATCGGCGTGCCACCTGGTCATCCACCGCTAAAGTCGTTTCTTGGAGTACCCCTTGTCCAGAACGGGAAAACGGTGGGCTTGATTGCGGTCGCAAACCGTGAAAACGGCTATAGCTGCGAGCAACTGGAGGATCTCGAAGCTATCGCGCCGGCAGTGACGCAGGTACTGAAGAGAAAAAGGGAAGAACAGGAGCTAATGAAGGCAGAAGAGGCGCTTAGTCGAGAAAGAAGCCTGCTGGAAAGTGTCATGCAGACCACCGACGTTATGCTGGTTCTTCTCGATCCGCAATTCAACTTCCCGTGGGTCAACCCTGCCTATGCCGAGACTTGTCAGTTGAAGCCTGAGGAGATGGTTGGCAAGAGTCATTTTGCCCTGTATCCTGATGCAGAAAACGAAGCGATATTTCGGACAGTCCGAGAAACTGGTAAGGGAGTTTTCTACAAGGACAAGCCTTTTGTCTTCCCGGACCAACCAGAACGCGGAGTGACCTACTGGGACTGGAGCCTGGCACCAGTCAAGAATTCCAGCGGAGACGTTGAGGGTCCGGTCTTCTCACTACGTGAGACTACAAAATACAAAAAGGTCGAAGAGGCACTGCGGGAGAGCGAAGAGCGTCTGCGCCTTTTGGGCGACAATCTACCGGACAGTGCAATCTATCAGTATGTCCATGAGCCCGACGGCGGTGTCCGGTTCCTGTACTTCAGTACAGGCATCGAACGGCTCAACGGCGTAAACGTCCGGGACGTGCTGCGTGATCCCGACACGCTGTACAGGCAAGTTCCCCCGGAATATTTAGAACGGGTCTCTGAAGCAGAGGCTCTTAGTGCGAGAGAGTTGTCGGATTTTGATATCGAAGTACCTATGTGGCTGCCAGATGGCCAGTTGAAGTGGATGCGACTTCACTCCCGTCCTCACCTGCTCCCCGACGGCCGAACACTCTGGAACGGCGTGCAAATCGATATCACTGAGAACAAGAAGGTAGAAGAAGCTCTACGGAAAAGTGAGGAGCACTACCGAATGCTCTTTACAAACATGGCCGAAGGTTTCGCCCTTACAGAAATCGTCTATGATAAGGATGGTAAACCTTATGACTATCGTTATCTTGAGATAAATCCTGCGTATGAGCTTAATCATGGCGTAAAGAAGGAAGAGCTACTAGGCAAGACTTTACTTGAAGTGTTCCCCAATACGACCACCACGACGATCGAAAAGCTCGGCGAAGTAGCGCTCTCAGGTCATCCAACCAATTTTGAGATTTTTAGTCAGGTAGTGAATAAGTATATTGACGTTTATGCATTCAGTCCTGAAAAAGGGAAGCTTGCGGCGATTGTTAGAGATATTACTGCAAGAAAAGAAGCAGAAGACAGGTTGAAAGAAACACTGGACAACCTGGAAAACCTGGTTAAAGAACGTACAGAAGAGCTTGAGAAAGCTTATAACTCGTTGAAAGAAAGTGAAAAAGGTCTTGCTGAAGCTCAAAAGATGGCTCACATTGGAAATTGGGATTGGGACCTTATAACTGGTGAAGGATACTGGTCTGATGAATTGTATCGTATTTTTGGACGTGATCCTCAAGAATCAGGCGCAACTTATGATGAACTTTTAAATTATATTCATCCAGATGACCGGGAATATGTGGGTAATGCTATCAAGAAAGCTTCATCTGAAAAGCCTCATGGCATTGATTACAGGATTGTCCTGGATAATGGGGAAGAACGCAACGTCCATGTGGAGAGCGAAGTCATTTTTGATGAGAAGAATATTCCTGTTCGAGCGAAGGGAATAGTTCAGAATATTACCGAGCGTAAAAAATCAGAAGAGAAAATTCGAAACTTAGCGAATATTGTGGAATCATCAAATGATGCTATTGGCACTATGTCCCTTGACGGTGTTATTACAAGCTGGAACAAAGGAGCAGAGCAGGTTTATGGTTATTCAGCGGAAGAAATTCTTGGAAAAACCGCATCCATCCTGGCTCCACCCCATTTAAGTGAAGAAACAAAAAAATTAACTGAGAGGGTTATAAAGGGAGAAAGAATCCATATTTATGAGACATCACGGTTAAGAAAGGACGGCACAATAATAAATGTTTCAATAACTCTTTCTCCGGTTTTTGATAGCCATGGAAAGCTGACTGCGATCTCATTCATTTCTAGAGATATAACCGAAAGAAAAAGAGTAGAAGAAAAACTTCGGGAAAGTGAGGAAAAGTACCGCAACATTGTAGAGACAGCAAACGAAGGTATACTCATAATTGACGATGAAGCCACAATCACCTACGCGAATAAGAAACTGGCGGATATGCTCGGATACACTCTGGAAGAAGGTATTGGCAGACCGGTATGGGACTTTGCTGATGAAGAAAGTAAGACTATCCTCAAACAGAATCTGGATAAAAGATGGCAGGGTGTCAATGAGAGCTACGAATTGAAATTAATATGTAAGGATGGCTCACCCTTATGGGCACTCATAAATGCCAAATCCCTTTTTGAGAAAGATGGCAGGTTTATGGGCACGGTGAGCATGATCACTGATATTACCGAACGTAAAAAGGCTGAAGAAGCTCTGGAAAAAATGGATAAAGTCCGGATAAAAGAGATTCATCACAGAATCAAGAACAATTTGCAGATAATCTTTTCTCTGCTGGACCTCCAGGCTGAGAAGTTCGAGGACGAAAACGTTATGGAGGCTTTCAGGGAAAGTCAGAACAGGGTAATCTCAATGTCCCTCATCCATGAGGAACTCTATAAAGGAGAAGGGACAGATACCCTGGATTTTTCGGTATACCTTAAAAAGTTAGGTGAAAACCTTTTCAAGACTTACAACCTTAGCAGCAAAAACATCAGTCTGAGCATGGACCTGGAAAAAGACACTTTCCTTGATATGGATACTGCTGTCCCGTTAGGAATAATCGTTAATGAGTTAGTTTCAAATTCTTTCAAGCATGCATTCACTGAAAAACAGGATGGGGAAATCCGGATTCGGCTCTGCAGGGAAGGGGAGAATAGAGAGATGAATATGTCCTTTTTCAGCCTGACAATTTCTGATGACGGGAAAGGACCGCCCGAAGATCTGGAATTAGAAAGCGCCGGGACACTCGGCCTGCAGCTAGTAGGCATTCTCGTTGACCAGCTGGACGGAGAACTCAAACTTAAGCGGACGCAGGGTACGGAATTCACTATCAGGTTCAAAGTAGAAAACGCACATGATATTCTTTGAATATCATGCTCAAATGAATTAAAGTCCTTTTTGTCTTTTTGATAGAAAGTTTTAGCTTTGCCCCTAACATCGGACAACCATAACAGGAACTTTTGATCTTCTGACCACTTTCTCTGCAACGCTTCCGATAAGAAATTTCTCGAGTCCTGTTTTTCCAAGGGTGCCCATTACTATCAGGTCAATATTGTTATTTTCCGCAAAATCGATTATTTCATTGCTCGGGTCCCCGTCCAGAACAACCTCTTTTATCTCCACTCCTGAAGCTTCTCCAAGTTTCTTTACTTTGGATACTGCTTTCTCTCCATCTTTTCTCATAACTTCGTAAATCCTTTCTTTGCCAAGAGTCCATGTTTCAGAAATTGTAGCTGGCGTATTTACTACGTAGAGGGCGTAGACAGTGGCTCCGCTAATTTTTGCAAACTCAATACCGCAAGAAATGGCTCTCAGGGTATTATCGGACCCGTCTGTTGCAATCAATATGTTTCGGTGTAGCTCTCTTTTCATGTGACGTTCTCCATTTGCTTACATATAATGTACCTGATGACAGAAAAAATTAATTCAGTTATATTGATACCGCTGTCTCAGAATTCAGGGCCTGGTACCCGCAGATGAGGAACAGATCGAGAGTGAAGCTAAGGGCTTTAACGGCTTCTGGTTTGGTGATTATGAAACAGCAAAAGAAGCAGTGCAGTCATATCAGGAGCCTTCACCCATTGAAGCGCTTGTACTGAGCCCTCTGGATGAGGAAAAATTTGAGCCGGACTATCTTTTGATCTATGCCAATGGCGGGCAGATGACTCTTTTGATGAACGGCCTGCAATACTTTAACTATGAGGTTGTTGAGTCCAGTTTTTCCGGAGAAGGCTCCTGTACGGATGCGCTGCCCCGTTGTGTTGCCACCGGAAAACCGTCACTTTGCCTGCCCTGTCTGGGGGAAAGAGACTTTGTACAGGTGAACGATGATGAAATGGTGCTTGCCATGCCGGCTGACAGGCTGGAACGCACGGTAAAAGGGCTGAAAGCACTGAAAGAGACCGGCCTTGCGTATCCTATAGGCCACTTCGAGCCGGGTATGGATGTAGCTCCTTTGTTTGAAGCGTGGTATCCGGTGCAGGATAAATAATAAGGGGAAGGTCGTGTAATCGGCATGTACTGGATGAATTTAACTAATAGAGAGTCCAATGGCGCTATGGTGCCGCCATTGGACTCTCAATCCAGGCAAAATATTTCTATAAAAAAGGATAAAAAATGTATTCAATTGACTATAGTCCCTGACGTAAATATTTACACTCACTTTATAACCACCGAAGACACGGAAAGCACGGAAGGATTGTGTCCCTATTTCCTTTATTCCGTG
>DUKH01000012.1:11233-14212 GCA_013329415.1 Methanosarcinaceae archaeon
GATTGGTGAAGGAATTTGGGTCTTTGACTATAATCCGGTTGCAACAGGATGTACTCCAGACAATTGCATGGTAGAACTGATGCGGCCCTGCTTTTCGGGCTGCTTTCTCATTGCCAGAGTAACTCAAAACCACAGAATAACTCAAAACCATGTCAGGCAGCTTCGGAATAGGTCCCGGTCGCTAAAATATCGCCCACTCGGAAGAGGAAATTTATGAAAAAAATTCTCATTAATTTTGCCCATCCGGCAAGAGCACGTTCAAAGATTAATAATGCTCTTCGTGCTGCTGTTGAAGGTCTTGAAAATGTAACCATCAATGATCTCTATGCAAACTATCCGGATTTTCTGATCGATGTCAAAAGAGAACAAAGGCTCTGTGAAGATCACGATGTCATTATTTTTCAGCATCCATTCTACTGGTACTCAACTCCGTCAATTATAAAGGAATGGCTTGATCTGGTACTTGAACACGGTTGGGCCTATGGTTCGCAGGGCAGGGCGCTTGAAGGAAAGATTTTCCTGCAGGTTATCACGGCAGGCGGTGACGACAGTGTCTACCAGAAAGATGGTTTTACCGCCTTTACAATTAGAGAACTTACCTCACCCTATTGTGCTATGGCAAAGCTATGCAACATGAACTGGCTTCCTCCATTCACTGTTCTTGGTATTCACCGGGGCTTGTCTGAGGAGAAAGTTAAGGTTTATGCAGAAGACTATCGCCGTGTCATCATTGCCCTGCGGGACGGCACTCTGGATCTTGAGAAAGCGAGGCATGGGCAATACCTTAACAGCGACCTGAACTCAATTATCAGGAGGCCGTAAAAGTGGAAAATTTCCTTTTTCAGCTTTTTATTTTCCTGGCTGCAGCAGCCATTGCCGTTCCTATTGCCAAAAAATTCGGGCTTGGCTCCGTGCTCGGATATCTTATAGCAGGTATCATCATCGGACCCTTCGGCCTTTCTCTCATTGCTGACATTGAAGAAGTCATGCATTTCACGGAGTTTGGCGTAGTGATGATGCTTTTCCTGGTCGGCCTCGAACTCAAACCGTCACTGCTCTGGCAGATGCGCACCCCTATACTGGGAATGGGGGGAGTACAGGTTGTTCTGTCGAGTATTATCATTGCCGGGATATCCCTCATCTTTCTACCCTGGCAGCAGGCAATAGCCATCGGTCTTACTCTCTCCCTCTCCTCTACAGCCATAGTTTTGCAAACCTTGCGGGAAAAGGGACTGATGAATACCTCTTCCGGAAGATCTATCTTTTCAGTTCTCCTTTTCCAGGACCTGGCAGTCATTCCTATACTTGCTGTCCTACCTTTCCTGGCAACAATCGCCGTGCATGACGACGGCCATCTTGAGTCAGCTCTTTTTGATATCAGCTCCCTGCCGGAATACATGCAAATTATTATTACGCTACTTGCAATTCTATCCATTTTCTTTATTGGTAAATTTGCAAGCAGGCCAGTGTTCAGGACCATTGCGGCTACACGAATCAGAGAGATCTTTGTTGCCGCTGCCCTGGCCCTTGTAGTTGGCATATCATTACTCATGACTTCAGTTGGGCTTTCTCCTGCCCTTGGAACCTTTCTTGCCGGGGTTGTCCTGGCAGACAGCGAATACCGCCATGAACTTGAAAGTGATATAGAGCCGTTTAAGGGCCTGTTGCTGGGGGTATTCTTCATTTCCATAGGTGGCAGTCTCAACTTTACACTGATTGGAGAGAATATCCCGCTGATCGCGGGACTTGCGGCAGGTCTGATGGTTTTCAAATGGCTGGTCCTCGCGGGTACCGGTTTTGTCTTTAAAATGGCGAAAAAAGAACGTTCACTCTTTGCTATTGCCCTTGCCCAGGGAGGTGAATTCGCATTTGTCCTTTTCCAATTTTCCAGGACCAACGGCGTATTGCCAGCTCAAACCATAGAACCCCTTATTTCCGCAGTTGCAATCTCCATGTTCCTTACTCCCCTCCTTTTCCTGGCACATGAAAAATTCGGTACAAATGGTCAGGGAGATGAAGAAGCCAGGCGTGATTCGGACACGATTGACCATAGTGGACACAGGGTCATTCTTGCCGGATTTGGCCGCCTCGGGACTGACCTTGGCCGTTTCCTCATTTCTGCGGGTATCAAACCGGTCATTATCGATCATGATGCGGCCAATGTGGATGTCCTAAGAAAATTCGGATTTGAGGTGTATTACGGAGACATCACACGACCTGACCTGCTTGAAGCTGCCGGAGCTGCCGAAGCTGAACTCTTAATAATCGCCATAGGTGATATAGACCAATCAAGAAAGCTGGTTGAATTAGCAGGTAAACACTACCCACACCTCAAAATAGCAGTCAGTGCTTCCGACCGTTCCTCTGCCTACGAGCTCATGGACCTGGGAATTACCCGGATACGAAGGGAAACCTTCGGCAGTGCCCTGGCACTTGGCCAGGATGCCCTGCAACTTCTCGGGACCGATCCTTATGAAGCACACAGGTTGATGCGTATTTTCCGGAAAAAGGATGAAGAGATGATGCCTGAATTATACAAAATGCATCGTAAGGATGAGGACAGTTACATATCAATGTATCAGAAGCATAATGCAGACCTCGAGGAACTAATGACGCTTGATTTGGACCTGGACATGGAAGAGATCGACAAAGCCTGGAATGCTGCAAACCCGGAAACATAATTTGACATAGGAAAATCCGGAACGGTTTGATTTTGTGACCGGAATCGCATCTGGACTCCCTCTGAAATTACCGCACTCTCATGTGGCTGATTTCAGGGGGTGGGAAGGTTTTAGGGAGAGGTAGTTCACATCGGACTAAGTCAAAGCCCGCCTATGCTTGATTTCTACCTTTTTTACCTTTTTTCTACCTTTTTTCTGTACTATAGTCAAGGACCCACATTTCTTCACAAATCTCAAGTGAAAGTTTAACCACAGATAGCACGGAAAACACGGAATAAAGGGAATTAGGGGTACGATT
>DUKH01000073.1 GCA_013329415.1 Methanosarcinaceae archaeon
CTAATCTCAAGTGAGGGTTTAACCACAGAAAGCACGGAAAACACGGAATAAAGGAAATAGGGGCACAATCCTTCCGTGCTTTGTGTGTCTTCCGTGGTTATATGTAAGTGTAAATATTTACGTTCGGGACTATAGTTTCCTTTTTTGAGTAAATTGCCCTTCCTTTTCAGGCCGTTTCTTTCCTTTTTTTCCCTCTTCCCCTCGACTTCTTCTCCTCTCCTGAGTCAGGGTTTCCAAGGGAAACTTTGATTCCTGCAAGGGCTATGAGGATTGCGAGGATTACCGAATATACGAAGTACTGGAGAGTCAGGGAAGTATTCTCCTGAAACCTGCTTGTAAGGGAAGCTTCTGTCAGGAGGTAGGTGCTGGCTCCCCAGAATAGTAAGCCGGTTGCGATTATGAATAGGGAAACCGAGATGGTTTTTTGGGTGGGTTTTCCCGCCATCCTCAAATCAAACATTTTTCCAAAGTCTGCTAGCAGGAATGCGCCTGCATACCACCAGACTGAAGCGTTGATGAATACCGAGATCAGGGTGAGGGTCCCATGGTACCATACCCCGTTTTCTGAGTAAAGTCCCCAGACTTCCGCTGCCCCGTGGGCGGTGGCAACGACTCCTGTAAGCAGGGCGGCGGTATAGCTGATAAAAATAAGTCTCTGATGCTTAAAAGCCTCTCCCAGGCGTTCTTTCTGGAGGGCCAGGGTGTCGTCAAGCCCGAAGCCCCTGTAGAGCATGTACATCCCGACGGCAGCGAGGATCCCCACGACTGCGCCTTCGGGGTAGCGGGCAAGCAGGAAGATAGCATAGATAAGGAAGGCGAGCCCGACAGGAACGAAAAAGGTCTGGGATATTTTCGGGTCACTAAAAGCGTGTTTGAGGATATAGTAGGTGCTTTCCAGGTTTTCGCTCTGCATAACCACAATACGTTTTACGGAATCTATTTTTATGCGGGACTGCACAATCGGGACAAGGGTCTCGTCTTCTGCCCCGTCCGAGACAAATACGGCTCCTTTCACCTCGTGCGTGTCCAGGAAGTTCTCCAGCTGTTCGGCAATCTTCTGGTCGGAGATAACCCCTACGTTCCTGTCTCCTGCAAATGAGACAATCTCCGCGTCGATGCCCTTTGCCCGCAGTTCGTCAAGGACCCGGATTCCCCCGAAAATGGTGTTTGTGTCCGAATCCTCGGGATCGGCGATTCCCAGTGTTGTGGCAGCTTCAATATTTGCCTCCCTTCCAACTATAGGGGTTGTGCGTTTTGCCTTTTCGCCAAGGTCGTTGTCCCGGTCTATGCAGATAACTAAAGTTTGCATGGCTCCTCTATTTCTTCTCATTACGTGTTTTGCGAGTCCCAGAGCTAGATTGGAAGAATATTCTTAATCCGGTGCTATCATCTAAAGCCATTATCGATATATAATGCTTGGGGACATTCCGGCGTGCGGGGAGTTCAGGTCGTCGGAATAATTTTTCTCCTTTTTTAATACCTTCTTTTAATTCCTTAACTGTTGTATTATTCTTTGATAACATACTATTTCAATTTATACTTTTATAGGTATGGTAGCAGAGAAGGTCCCTTTCCTCCACGTAACGTTTACGTATCTTACCACATTGCGGTCCTAATTAAAGAACCGAAGAGGGTAAGGAAAACAAGCCATACAATAAACATCGCCACCACTCCTGCCAGCCAGAACTTTATAGCCTCTCCCCAGGAGATCCGGATATTTATGTAATTTTCACTCCCGTACTCATGAATTCTATTTTGAGCAGTACCCCTTTCAGGTTCCGCCATGGAACCATAATTTGTTCCTGTATCTCTTTTCATGTTTTTTCCTTCTTCCGGGAGTTTTTTGGATCCAGACATCTCAGTTTCTGTTTCTTCCTTTAACTCTTTAGTTTTTACCGGCATTTCTGCAGGTTCATTTTCGAGGTTTATCAGTCCATATGGTTTTCCAGGGGCCTGATTCCTGAGAGGCTTTTCTTCAATTTTCCTTTCTCTTTTTTCGGAGCTTGAATTTTCAGACGTCTCATTCCAACCTTGCCGTTTCTGTGCGGTTGACCCTGAAAATACTTCCTCGCCCCCTTCCGGCTTTTCTTTTTTCTCCGGAAGTCCGGTTTCTTCGAAGCCCGGGGTTTCAGTAACTGAAATGAAGCCCGGAGATTGTTTGCTCTCCCAGGATTTTGCATATTTTTCCCCTTCTTCTGCCCTGCCCAGTTCTTCGAGCACTTTTTCTTTTGCGGCCCAGACTGAGGTGTTCAGGGGGTCGGCTTCAAGAGACTTTGTGTAATATTCAACCTTCTTTTCCGGGTCTTCAGCCCGTTCCCCGAACTTAAACCAGTTTTCGGCAACTTTCTTCTGCTTTTCCGCCTTTATATCATCCAGAAAACCCATGGTAATTTACCTCTTGATGAATATTTAGTCTCCTGTATCTTAATTATTTTTGGTTGTTTCTCCTCTTACTTACCTCCCTGACAGTGTATATAAAACTTTTAACCCGAGGGGTTGGAACTTGTACTTTTCGGGCATGCACCTCCTCACGCATAATACAACATGTATTATTTTTTTCAGGATAATTTTATAATTTCTGAGTGCCAATTAATAATTGTATTAAAATAAACTATTCTTAAAAGACAGCTTGTACGGGGGTTTTTTAGTGGCTAAACTAATGGAAGAAGAAAAGAAAGAAGAAACCGTCAAGAAAGGTTCCGGGGTTCAGGAAAGAATAGGGAAACTTGGAGACGACATAGATGACCTTGCAAAGAAAACCGGCGACGAAGCTTCAAAACTTGCAAAGAGCATAAACGGGGAGATAAAGTCCCTTGCCGGAGATCTCAAATCCATTGATGTGAAAAAAGAGGTCAAAGGAATCACAGGCAAGGTTGAAAAACTGGCTGATAGCACAGGCGATTCTGCAAAAAAGCTTGCTTCTGACGTCAAGGGAGACGTCAAAGGGTTAATAGATAAGGTACTGAAGAAAAAAGAGAAGTGAAGACAGAAATTTCTTCTGTCTTCTTTTTCCCGGGTTCCATTTTCAAGCTCTATTTTCAAGCTCT
>DUKH01000042.1:0-4886 GCA_013329415.1 Methanosarcinaceae archaeon
ATTTGCGGCGGAGTTAAGGTTAGAAGTTATTTAGTTGAAAAACCATAGGAGGTATCACTCCGAATGGTATAGGGGTTGTTATGAATGAAAAAAGCAATATTTTTACTGGTAAGTGGGATGCTTATTCTATCCCTCGCCGGCTCTGCAATGGCAAATCCTGCAGACATGGCAGTTAATCCGGGCACGGTGTCGATCATACCTGATGGTACAACTGTCAGGGATGTATCAATACTGATTCAGCTGATCAATTACGTTCCTTATGGAGACCATGAGCGTATTGCTACTATCTCCACAACTAGCCCTGATATCTATGTACAAGCTGATATGGGCGATGGAACCGTAAGTGATTGGGCGAATACAGCTTCCAAGACGCTTGTATACAATACGTCAGTTTATAAGAACAGTGCTGGGGATGTCCCATACACTTTACATGTAAAAGGTACCGGGGTCGCTGGTGTACAGTACCAGGTGAAAATCGACGATAGGTTCCTTTATACTTATATGGGTACCGATCCGAATGAAATTACCGATGAGACAAGTGTGACTATTTATACCACTGTCCCCGAATTCCCGACCGTCGCTCTGCCGGTGGCAGCCATCCTTGGCCTTGCCTTCATATTCGGGCGCAGGAAAGAGGGATTATAAGTTCTTCCACGAATCCTTCTTTTTTTAAATTTTTCTTTTTTTGTGATTGATGTTTTTTTATTCATCAACGTGGGGTTAGTGTGTGCTCAAAAATAAAAAAGTGCCATTGATACCTGATAAAAAGTCAGCTACATACTGAAAAATAGAAGGTGGTATCTGAATGGAACATATAAGGAAAATTTGCCCGGTTTGTGGGAATGAATTTGTCGTCCTGAAAAGTGCGGAAGAAAAGGCTGTTTACTGTACCCTCGAGTGCCTTTCGGAAGCTCAGGGACGTATAAAAAAACGGTGGGGTTCTCTCTCCGCTGGCAGTATGATCTTTACGGAGTTAGTGCAGCGGGCGTTTCCGCATGTTGTAGAGTTGTCAGGTCTAATTTTTCGGGGTCAACTCTTGTAACTTTTTTCAACAAAATCCCCTCATTTTTTATTTTAAATGCTAAATTTTTGAACAAAGTTTATTTAAATGATGAAGTTCTATCCTTCATTGTCATTTGAAATTTAATTATAATGGGAATAGGCTGTACTGATGCACCTTTCACAACAAACGTTCTGGGGTGCTGTTAGTGTGGCTAATATGGGGGGAATTGAGGAAGTGATAGTCACTCCTCTCTTCAAGGCTTCTGGGGGGAAGCCGGGTTCTCTATATCAGGATTCTGCAGTTTTCTTTGCAGGACTCTATCGGCTCCATCTCGAAATGGACTCGTGTGAGGAAATGGTGGGGTATGGTATCCGGGTATTTCGGTATCCTGGTGTCATATCCCTAAAACCGGTCCTGGCTTAAGATGTCGTTTTCAATGAAGCTCGGGGGAGAGCGTGGCCCTGAAAGGGGTCTCGTGTTTGGAGCTTCTCATTTATGCGGCGCCTCTCAATGCTTCTTCATAGTTCCCTGTACAGCTGCGGTGTTTGCGGTTTAAGTTACATTAAGACCGGAAAATCCATCCTTATTTCGTCTAAAAAGGCCCGGGGGGATTAAATGGTCTATCAGGAGGAATGAAATGGAGGAGATTGTTGAACTCAAGAATAACCTGGAAAATTTCAATAGAATAGGGGCAATTGACAGTGGCAGTTATGCTATTATCATGAATAACCTGGAAGGGCTGGAGACTAAGCTTGGATCTGAGGGGGATTCATCTTCCAATAATCAAGAAAGTCTCGAGGAGTTACTTGATGAAAAACTTCTCATGGAACAGGAAAATGAAGCACTTACTGGCCAGGTTGAAAAGCTTTCCAGAGACCTGAGAAGAGTGGAATATGAACTCGAATCCATGGAAAAGGTGGTTCTGGAGCATAAAGAAAGTTCCGGGAGGCTGCTTTCCGAAAAACTTCTTCTGGGGCAGGAAAACGAGGCTCTTGCCGGCCAGGTCTCAAATCTTTCCAGAGACCTGAGAAGAGTGGAAAATGAGCTCGAATCCATGAGAAAGGTAGCTTCGGGTCATAAAGAACGTTTCGAGGGATTGCTTGCCGATAAACTTCTCTTGAATCAGGAAAAAGGATTTCTTGAGTCCCGGGTTTCAAACCTTTCGAAAGACCTGAATCGGCTGGAGATAGAGTTTGAATCCATAGAAAAGGTGGCTCTGGGCCATAAGGAAAGTTCTTTGAACTTGCTTAAGGAAAAGCTCCTTCTGGAGCAGGAAAAACTTCTTCTGGAGCAGGAAAATGTCTCCCTTATAGCCCAGGCAGCAAAACTTACACAGGAAAATTCTGAATTCCGGTCCCGGCTTTTAGTGCTCCAGAGAGCCAGGCCTGCCTTAACGCCGGTAAACCTTGTAAGCACTTTCAGGACTTCGCTTGAAGAAATTAACCTGGCGCTTAAGGAGACGCCTTCCGGGACGAAGTACGGCGTCAGCAACATGAACGTGAGCCTGAAGACCAATCTTGCCTTCGAAGGCGAAGAATTGAGGTTCCAGATGCCAAAGGCCGATGACATCATACCTCCGGAAAACCTCAGCACCATCGAGTTCTCTCTCGGGGCAGTTCCTGATAAACCGGCTTCTTCTTCTTCTTCTTCTTCTTCTTCCTCCGCTTACAGGGGAGTCCCGGACCTTGTAGGGCTTTCAAAGAAGGAAGCCGAAAGTATAATGCTGAAAGCAGGTTTCAAGCCAGGGGAAATTCTGGAAAAGAACAGCAGCATTCCTCAGGATATGGTAATTTCCCAGCTTCCTGCAAGCGGGGGACTGGCAGAAAGGGGTTCGGCAGTTGATCTTATCATTGCTAAATTCCTTCCATCGAAGGTCCCGGACCTGTTGGGGCTTGAGCTTGATATCGCAAAAACGGTCATAGAACTTTGCGGGCTTAAACTCGGCGGGGTCAGGGAAAAGCTCTCAGAAGGCAAACCCGGGCTGATCTTTGCCCAGAGCCTCAAACCCGGTTCCGAAGTAGAATTGAATTCCAAAATCATCCTGGTGGTTTCGGTTTCCCCGGAAAATGGTGCATCTGAGACTGTTCTACCCGAGGGGTTGGAGGCGGCTCCCGCAGATGCCGCAACCAGGGTTCCCATCGAGAATCCCTCCGAGGTTTCCAATGTTCCGGCTAAGGTTTCAACTGAGACTCAGGTTGCGTCCTCTCCCTCTAAACCTGCGCCCAAAATGAAACCTCCCATCATCCAGCGTCCCGGATTTTTTAAATCCTCTAAAGCGGATGCCAAAAATGTTCCTTTTATTCTCGGGCTAACTTTTGAAAATGCTTCTGAAGTCTTGAATGCGGAAGGTATAAAGGTCGGGAAAATTTCCGAGCTTGTCTCCCCGATCTCTGCCGGTACGGTGCTCCACCAGGGGCCAAAAGCTGGTTGTATCGCCAACCCGTTGATTCCTGTTGACCTGGTTGTCTCCAGGGAAAGGCCCCGGTTGAAACCCCCTATTATCCAGCGCCCCGGAGCTCTAAAGTTTCCACAAAAAGCTGTCCGGAAAGTTCCCCCGGTTGTTGACATGCCTTATGAAAAGGCGGTTTCTGCCCTGGAACAGGAAGGCATAAAAGTCGGGAAAATTTCCGAGATTTTCTCCCTGATTTCTCCCGGTACGGTGCTCCATCAGGGCCCAAAAGCAGGCTGCATCGCCAACCCGTTGATCCCTGTTGACCTTGTGGTCTCCGGAGAACGGCCCCGGTTGAAACCTCCTATTATCCAGCGTCCCGGATTTCTTAAATCCCGTAAAGAGGATTCCATAACTGTTCCTCCGGTTCTTGGGCTTCCTTCTGGAGAGGCCGTTGAGGTCTTGAAACAGGAAGGCATAAAGGTCGGAAACATTTCCACGATTATCTCCCGGGCTTCCCCGGGCAGGGTGCTTCACCAGAGCCTTAAGGCAGGGTGCATTGCTAATCCCCTGATCCCTGTTGACCTTGTGGTCTCCGGAGAACGGCCCAGGTTGAAACCTCCTATTATCCAGCGTCCCGGAGCCCCGAATTGTCCAAAAACCGATGTTATGAAAATTCCCCGGGTTATCGGTGTTTCTTTTGAAAAGGCAGTTGAGGTCCTGAAACAGGACTGCATAAAAGTCGGGAAAGTTTCCGAGATTTTCTCTGGGATCACTCCCGGTACAGTGCTCCACCAGGGCCCAAAGGCAGGTCGCATTGCAAATCCTCTGATTCCCGTTGATCTCGTGGTTTCAAAAGCTGTGGTTTTTGAAGTTAAAACTGTGCCTCGGGTAACCGGACTTTCGTTTGAAGAGGCGGTTGCTATTATGGGACGTGAGGGGGTAAACATCGGCAAGGTTTCGAGGATTGCTTCAAGGGCTTCCCCTGGTGTGGTTCTTTTCCAGGGGCCTAAATCCGGTACCATTGCCAACCCGATTATACCCGTTGACCTTGTTGTTTCCAGAGAGATCATTCCGGAGGTCAAAAGGGTTCCTTGTGTCATCGATATGCCTTTTGCAAAGGCTATTGAGACACTGAAGAAGGAAGGGATAAATATCGGCAGGATTTCTGAAATTGCTTCGAGGGTTTCCCCTGGTATGGTTCTTTTCCAGGGGCCTAAATCCGGCTGTATCGCCAATCCTGTTATCCCGGTTGACCTTGTTGTTTCTAAAGCTCCAAAAATTGAAGTTAAGAAAGTTCCCCGGGTTCTCGGGCTTCCATTTAAAGAGGCAGTTGATGTCCTGGAACGCGAAGGGGTGGACATCGGCAGGATTTCTGAAATTGCTTCCAGGGTATCTCCGGGCATAGTCCTTTTCCAGGGTCCAGGAGCAGGCTGTATCGCCAACCCATTGATTCCCGTTGACCTTGTTGTTTCCAAAGAGGTCGTTCCTGAG
>DUKH01000042.1:5241-5752 GCA_013329415.1 Methanosarcinaceae archaeon
TCAAGGAGGTTCCTGGGGTCAAAAAGGTTCCTCGTGTCTTAGGTATGCCTTTTGAAGAGGCGGTTGCTACTCTGGAATCCGGGGGTGTAGGTGTCGGCAATGTTTCCAGTATATCTTCGAGAGTTTCTCCTGGTATGGTTCTTTTCCAGAGCCCTAAATCCGGCTGCATTGCTAACCCTGTGATTCCTGTTGACCTTGTTGTTTCTAAAGCTCCAAAAATTGAGGTCAAAAAGGTCCCTCGAGTCATGGGGCTTCCGTTTGAAGGGGCAGTTGAGACTCTAACCGGGAAAGGTATAAAAGTCGGGAAAATTTCTGTGATTTCTTCCCGTGCTTCTCCCGGTATGGTTCTTTTCCAGAGCCCTAAATCCGGCTGCATTGCCAACCCTGTGATTCCTGTTGACCTTGTTGTTTCTAAAGCTCCAAAAATTGAGGTCAAAAAGGTCCCGCAAGTCATCGGGCTTCCGTTTGAAGGGGCAGTTGAGACTCTTTCCGGGAAAGGTATAAAAGTCGG
>DUKH01000042.1:6079-10399 GCA_013329415.1 Methanosarcinaceae archaeon
TCTTCCCGTGCTTCTCCCGGTACGGTGCTTCACCAGGGTCCGAGGGCAGGCTGCATCGCCAATCCGGTGATTCCTGTTGACCTTGTTGTTTCCAGGCAGCCTACTGAGCCGGAAATCTCTTCGGTCCGGGAACCGGAAGTTTCACTGGAAGTCTCCGAATCTTTGAAGGCAGAAGTCAAAGAGGTTCCCCTGGTTGTCAACATGCACCTTGACGAGGCGACAGAGGTTCTGAAACGGGAAGGGTTTAACGTAGGAAATATTCTGGAAACTGCTTCCCGGTTTTCTCCGGGCACGGTGCTCAGTCAGAACCCTAAAAACGGATGTTTCGCCGGACCGGAGCTGCCTGTTGATCTGGTGGTTTCTAAAAAGAGGTCGAGGCTGACTCTTCGCAGGCTTGCCAGGTTGAGGCGCTGAAAGGTTTTTATCTCCGGATAACCGTTTTTTTCCGGATTATCCTTTTCCAGGGGGTTTTCCCGGGTTTTTTTGCCCTGACTCTGGAACCTGATCCGATTGGGTTCCTGCCTTTTCTTTTTTTAGGAATTTTCCGGTTTCAACTCATTTTCCGCTCTTATATCCTCTATCTCTGTTATTTTATATTTTAAACCTTTTTCATTTTTATATTTTGATTTCTGTTATTTTATTTTTTAAATATGATTTGTTTTCATCTCTCAATTTATCATGTCTTTTTCCTTAATGTCTCCCGGATAAGTTAGGATGTGTGCAATAAAATCGTACTTAGTTGCCGGGTTACTCAATTTTGCTTCTGAGCGGGTTTTACAAATTTTTTCAATCAAAATTGTCATTTCTTATTTTTATAACTCATTTTTTGAACAAAGTTTTTATAAGCAATAAAGTGCTATTTATTATCATCCTTTGAATTTTAATTATAAAGGGGAATCGAAAATGGTTAGCGTTGGTCAGGAATTGCTGAATGTCCCATTTGGGGATATGATTAGAGAGATGGCTCTTGCGATTGCAGAAGGGCAGATGGCACTCGACATGAACTCCGTGCAGGTCGCACAGGCGCTGGCGGCAACCGAGCTGGATGTCGGCAGTGTTGTGATGTATGTTGAGGAAACCGTGGATGAGGACGGGAATGTGACTGCTACGAAAGTTGTCACGAACGACAGTCCCATGTCCCTGCTGACTTACGGGCTTGAACCCCGTTTCTATGAGTTCACCGAGTCAATCATCGAAGTTAAGATGGCAATCACGATGATGAGGGAACACTCTCTCGAGCTCAAGTACGGCAGTGAATTCAAGTTCTCGAGCCAGTCGAAGATCAAGGGCAGCTACCAGTCCGGCGGGCTTGCAGGGCTCCTCTTCGGCAAGGCAAAGGTGAGCGCTGAAAACACGACTACGGTTGCTTACACTTCCACGTTCAATGCAAAGTACAACTCCAAATATTCCTTCAAGGAAGAAGGCACAAGCCTGCTCAGGACAACCCTGAAACCCGTTCCTGCACCCGATAGGGCCATACCCAAGGTGACAGTTAAGGAAAGCGGCGGATCGAGCTGATCCCTGCGGCATGACTCTCTCAGCTCCCCTGGCTTCTGATAGCTCTGCGGGGGATTGGGGGCATCAACGGTACGGCCGCCCGGTGAGGTCCGGCTGTACCTGCACACTTTTTTGCAATAATCGTTCTAAGGAGTTGTTAATTTGGCTAAAAATGGGGAAGAGATCGAGGAAGCACTGATTACTCCTCTATCCAAGCTTCTGGGGGAAGTTGGGCGCTCCGTAGCCGAGACCCAGTGGACCCTTGACCGGAACTCCATCAGGACCCAGCTCGAAATCGAGGCTGACGAGGTAATGAAAGAGTATGATGTCCAGGCTCCCTGGTACCATATCCCGGAAGTTGACCTTGAGCTTAAGATGTCGCTTACGGTGAAGCTAGAGGAAGAGCGGGACTCCAAAAATGTGGTCCGGGGCTATAAGCCTGTCCTGAATGCGTCGCCTCTTAATGCTTCGTATAACTCGCTGTATAGCTACAATGTGCAGGGTTCGAGCTGCATCAAGGCCAAAATAGTGTCCATCCCGGCATCTTCAAAGGTCAGGGAGGAGTAAGGTCCTTTCAGGAGGAATGGAATGGAGAATATTAAGGAGCTCAGGAACAACCTGGAAACATTCAGAAGGAAGGGGGTAATTGATAGCAGCAGTTATACGGTCATGTTGAATAACCTCAAAGGGCTGGAGGCAGGGCTTGAATCCGTAGAAAAGACGTCTTCGGTTTATAAGGAAAGTTCGGAAAGGTTGCTGAAGGAAAAAATTCTCCTGGCACAGGAAAAAGATGCCCTGTCAATTCAGGTGGCAAAACTTTCCAGGGAGAAATTGGAACTCGAATCAAGGCTTTCGGTGCTCCAGAAGACCCGGCCTGCCTTATCGCCGACAAACCTCGTGAGCACTTTCAAAACTTCGCTTGAAGAAATGGACCGGGGGCTCAAAAAGGCACCTTCAGGGACAAAGTACAGTGTTAGCAGTATGAACGTAACCCTGAAGACCAATCTTGCCCTGGAGGGGGACGAACTGAGGTTCCAGATGCCCAAAGCCGATGACATCATCAGCCCGGAAAACCTCAGCATCATAGAGTTCTCCGTAAAGGCGCTTCCTCAAAAGCCGGACCTTGCCTCTTACGGGGAAGTCCCGGACCTTGTAGGTCTCTCAAAAGAAGCCGCCGAAGGCAAACTCCTGGAAGCAGGTTTCAAACCCGGGGAAATCCTGGAAAAGGACAGCAGTACCCCGGAAGGTACGGTCATAGCCCAGATCCCTTCCGGTGGATCCCTGTCCGAACCCGGGGCGGCAGTGGACCTAATTATCTCCCGAATCTCTTCTCTGAAGGTCCCGAACCTGCTAGGGCTTGAGCTTGAAAGCGCAAAGCAGGTCCTGGATAAGTTCGGGCTTGAGCTCGGCGGAGTCAGGGGGCAGCCCTCGGATACAAAACCCGGGATCGTCCTTGCCCAGAGCCTGAAACCTGGCTCGGAAGCCGAAGTGGATACCAAAATCTTTCTGATGGTCTCGACCGAAATGAAAAAAGAGGAGTCTGGGGGCGTCCTTTCTGACAGGCTGAAGCGGCCTCAGATAACCCCTCTGAAAGTTTCTTCCGATGTCTCTGCCAAAGTTTCAACCGAAACTCCTGTCAGGGCTCCGGCCGAAACTCCATCTAAAGTTTCAACGGAAACCCCGGCAAGGGTTTCCACCGGGCCTTCGGCGGTGGCTCCCGGGCCTGTGCCTGAACCCAAAGCTCCGGTTGTCGAGCAGCCCGAAGTCGGGAAATCTGAAGGTCCGGTAGCTCCGAAAATCGAGGTCAAAACAGTTCCCCGGGTTACCGGCATTCCTTTTGAAAAAGCTGCTGAAATCCTGAAAAAGGAAGGAGTAAACATCGGCAAGGTTTCGGAGATCGTTTCCCGGATTTCTCCTGGGACCGTAGTCAACCAGAGTCCCAGGGCCGGGTCTATCGCCAACCCGCAGATTCCTGTTGACCTTGTGGTTGCAAAGTCTGCACCGGTGCGTGAGCCCGAACCCCAAGCTCCGGTTGTCGAGAAGCCTGAAGTCAAGACACCTGAAGTTTCGGAACCTCCGAAAACCGAGGTTAAAAAGGTTCCCCGCGTTGTCGGCCTTCCTCTTGAAAAGGCTACTGCGACTCTGGAACGTGAGGGCATAAAAGTCGGGAAGGTTTCCGAAATTTATTCCCGTTCCGCCCCCGGAACCGTACTCAACCAGAGTCCCGGAGCCGGGTCTATCGCCAACCCGCGAATTCCTGTCGACCTTTCGGTTTCGAAAGAGAGGCCTGACCTGAATCCTCGCGTATCAAGCATAACCCGCAGGATAAGCCGCTGAAAATTACTGAGTTTTAAAAAGCCCTGATCTCCAGGTTTTTGCCCATGTCAGTAGAATCTCATATTATCAGAATTTCGGATAACGCCAGCCAGCCTCAGATTCAGGAAATCCTGAAAACGGTTCTCGGGGTTGGCGGGCGGATCGAAATGGTCGCCGGCAAGATCATCATTGCAAGCTTTGATAGTGCCTACGCTGGGGTAATAAAGAAAAAGAAAGGTGTGGCACTTGTAGGTGGGGTCAATTTCAGGGGCAGAAAAATCCGTAAAATCATAAAAAGGGTTTCCAGAGAGGAACCGCAGGACTCATAATCTTTTGAGACGTGTCCTGGTTTTCCTTTTTCCTTTTTGTATTTTTTTCTGCAATATGTGGTCCTATATAATACTATGCTGCGTTCCTTATTCAGGCACCAATTCCGATGTATTTTTTTCCTGCAATATGTGGTCCTACATAATATTACGCTGCACTCTGATCGACTCATTCTGATCG
>DUKH01000042.1:10764-26413 GCA_013329415.1 Methanosarcinaceae archaeon
TGATCGACTCATTTTGATCGAATTACATTTGTTCCGGTCTATTCAATGTGGTCGATTATAATACTACGCTGCACTCTGATCGACTCATTCTGATCGAATTTATAGTTGTTTGTGGTTGCATGTGGTTAAATTCTTGTATTCTAATTCTTCCGGTCAAGTTCGATCCGGGTCTGACGTCTCCCGTCCTTTTCATCTTTCCAACCGGGTTGAAAATTATTTTATGTTTATCACGATGGTTGCTGATTCTATTTCCTTATCTATTCGTTTTTCTGCAAAGGATTTATATACAAGATGTGATATCTAAGGGCAAAGTACATCCGACATGTGATGTTTCAGGCACTTCGGGTGCTTGAAATCAGTGTTTAACTGATCAATGTGATGCTTTAACACTTACATCCCGGATACATCCGGGGGATACGAGTCACCTGCTGTTTATTATGGTGGGTGCTCGGCAGTGAAGATAATCCAGTGAGAAACGTCGGATCAACATGAGTGTCAAAGGGCCAATGCTTTGAAACGCCCGCTTTTGGCGCCTTAATGGCGCCCAAAATCGCACGAAAATGTTTATGTTTTCGGTGAGTCGCGTTTATTAGAGACTGAAATGTTTCAATTCAGGGCTCAAATCACCTGGATTTGGGTCTGTCAGGGAATTATATGCAGTTCTCCCATCAATGCTGTCTTCTGAAGTAGCTGGCAGGAGGGGAATTGGAACTATCAGATGCCTGAAGGGATAAGGTGCCAAAGGGCGTATAGCTCTGGCCTGCTCGAGGCTTTCTGGCCAGGCAGGTCTGGAAAATAATCCTCTGACCGCGTTCGGAAATAATCCGGGACTTATGATTTTGTCACTCAGGTTGTGCCGACCGGAGGGACTGGTATTTCTATTAAAACATAACGGAGTAGAAATATGGCAAGTATACACCGACCAAATCGAGGTTCTCTCGCATTCAGCCCACGTAAAAGGGCCAAGAGCCACATCCCAAGGTTCAGGTCATGGCCGGAAGCCACAGGTGAACCAAGGCTGCAGGGCTTTGCCGGCTACAAGGTGGGTATGACCCACGTTATCATGGTTGATGACGTAAAGAACAGTTTGACTGAAGGCATGGAGATCTCCGTTCCGGTCACTGTTGTCGAAACTCCTGCAATCAGGGTGGCAGCCATAAGGGCTTACGGTAATGACAGCTTTGGTGAAATCGCAATTGCGGAAGCCTGGGCTTCGGAACTTGACCCTGAACTTGAAAGGCGGATGCCAATGCCTGATACGGGAAACACCAATGAATCCCTCGAAAAAATCAGCAAGCTGATCGAAGAAGGCAAGGTTTCCGATATCAGGGCCATCACCTACACTCTTCCTAAGAGCCTGACCGGTGTCCCCAAAAAGAAGCCGGATGTCATGGAAACGGGAATCACCGCAAAGGACCTTCCCACCAAGTTCGAGTTCGGAAAGTCCATTCTGGGCACTCTTGTAAGCGTTACCGATGTGTTCCGGAACGGGACCATTATTGATACGGCTGCGATTACAACCGGAAAGGGAACTCAGGGCCCTGTAAAGCGCTGGGGTATCCAGTTACAGAAGGGTAAGCACTCCCGTCAGGGCAGTCTCCGGCAGGTCGGGACCCTCGGACCTTTCAATCCGTCCCGCGTCTCCTGGCGTGTGCCGCAGATGGGTCAGATGGGTTACCACCAGAGGACTGAGTTCAACAAGCGCATCCTGAAGATCGGGACCGACGGCGAGGAAGTAACTCCCGAAGGCGGGTTCATTAACTACGGGCTGGTCCGCGGGGACTATGTGCTTATCAAGGGCAGCGTGCCCGGGCCTTCCAAGAGGCTGATCAGGTTAAGAGACCCGGTCAGATCAAAGAAAACCGGCCTTGGCGAACCTCAGATCCTTCACATTAGCAGGGAGTCCAAGCAGGGGTGATGTAATATGGCTACAGCAAAAACCATAGATCTTTCAGGCAACGTTGTCAGGGAAGTTGAACTCCCTGCCGTGTTCGATGTGGACTACCGTCCTGACCTGATCAAAAAGGCAGTGCTCGCAGCACAGGCAAACAGGCTTCAACCCTACGGCCCCCGTCTCTACTCAGGTATGGACACCTCTGCAAGGTCCTGGGGGTCCGGACGAGGCGTCGCGCAGATCCCGAGGCTTACCAATGGTAGCAGGGCTGCAAGAGTTCCTCAGGCAAAGGGCGGAAGGAGGGCACACCCACCAAAACCCGAAGCTGACAGGACCGAGAAGGTCAACACCAAGGAACGTCGCTATGCAATCCGCTCTGCAATCGCAGCAACCCGGGACCCGACCCTTGTGAGCCTGAGAGGCCACATTTACGAGGCCGAACTTCCGATCGTTGCGGACAGTGCTCTTGAAAGCCTTGAAAAGACAAAGCAGGTCATAGATTTCCTTGAAGCTGCAGGTGTCTACGGAGATGTTCTCAGGGCAAAGAACGGAAGACACATCCGGGCAGGCCGCGGGAAGCTCAGAGGCAGGAAGTACAAGCACAAAAAGAGCCTCCTGATCGTAGCAGGGGAAAATTCTCCTATCCTGAAGGCAGCAAGAAACCTCTCTGGAGTGGACGCTGTCACAGTGGATGCACTGAACGCCGAAACGCTTGCACCCGGTACACATGCAGGGCGCCTTACGATCTGGACCGAATCCGCAATTCAAAAACTGGAGGGCGCATTCCAATGAATTCCGTCAAATATCCTTTTGTCACAGAAAAAGCGATGATGTTGCTGGATGATAACAAGCTCCAGTTTATCGTGGACACAAGGTCAAACAAGCACCAGATCAAAGAGGAAGTTGAAAGGCTGTACGGGTTCAAAGTGAATTCCGTGCGGACCATGACCACCATGAAGGGTATGAAAAAAGCAATCCTGACCTTTGAGGGGACCGAAGCGGCCCACGAGATTGCTACCCGAATAGGACTTATTTGAGGTGTGATGTATGGGTAAACGACTTATATCACAGAACAGGGGTAGAGGCACTCCGACCTACAGAGCTCCTTCTCATAAATTCAAAGCAGAGCTGAGGCACCCTCGCGTGGATGAAAACACCATCCTCGAAGGGGAAGTAATCAGGATCGAACATGACCCTGCCCGTTCCGCTCCCATCGCAAGAGTAGCCTTTGAAAACGGGGAAGAACTCTTCCTTCTGGCTTCAGAAGGCATCTCCGTCGGGACAACGGTTCTCTGCGGAGACGACGTCGAGATCAAACCCGGTAATATCGTTTCCATCGGAAACGTGCCGGAAGGTTTCCTCGTCTGCAACATCGAATCCAAACCTAATGACGGAGGCAAGTTCGTCCGTTCCTCCGGAGTGTACGCAACTGTTGTAACTCACGAAGAAAACAGAACAGCTGTGTCACTGCCCTCCGGAAACATCAAGTGGCTGAACCCCAAGTGCCGGGCAACTATCGGAATTGTTGCCGGCGGCGGCAGGGTGGACAGGCCCTGGCTCAAGGCAGGGAAAAAGTACCACAAGATGAAGACAAGAGCTGCAAAATATCCCAGGGTATCTGGAGTTGCCATGAACCCGGTTGACCACCCGTACGGTGGGGGTAACCGTAAGCATCCGACTAGACCGACCACTGTGAGCAGAAACGCCCCGCCTGGACAAAAGGTCGGGTTGATTGCAGCAAGAAGGACCGGAAAGAAGCGCTGAACAAGGGGTATTCATTATGGCAAGAAAAGCAGCATCAAGGTTACCGAAAAGAAAGGGTGAGTACACTTATCGCGGCAAGACCATTGCAGAACTTCAGGAACTGAGTGTTGAAGAGTTTGCAGAGCTTCTACCCTCCAGGGAACGCCGGAGCATTAAGCGCGGGTTTACCGACGGGCAGAAGAAGGTCTTGCACGAGTTCAAGGAAGGAAAGAATGTCAAGACTCACTACAGGAACATGATCATCTTCCCGGAAATGATCGGAACGACGGTTGAAATCTACAACGGAAAAGAATTCATAAGTGTGGAGTTCCAGCCTGAAATGGTAGGACACCGCTTCGGAGAGTTCGCACCCACCAGGCCAAGGGTTTCCCACGGCAGTGCAGGTGTAGGCGCAACCCGTTCAAGCAGGTTCGTTCCGCTGAAGTGAGGTGAAAGGGAATGGCAAGAATAAAATATTCAGTCGAGATGGACCCTGAAAGAACCTCCAAGGCAATGGGCTCCGAACTTCACATTTCTCCTAAGAAATCCCGAGAAATCTGTTGCAAGATCAAGGGCATGAAAACCGCTGAGGCAAGAAGGTTCCTCGAGGATGTCATCGCCCTGAAGCAGGCCGTACCCTTTAAAAGGCACCATGACGGAGCCGGACACAGGAAAGGGCCCATGGCAGCAGGCAGGTATCCGGTCAATGCTTCCAAAGAATTCTTAAAGATCCTCAAGAACGCAGAGAGCAACGCCGAATACAAAGGCCTTGAACCCAGTCAGATGTACATTGCCCACACGGTCGTGCAGCGCGGCAGGGTGATCCACGGGATCATTCCTAGAGCCAGGGGCCGGGCCACTCCCAAAAACACAGATACTGTAAATATTGAGATGGTTCTTTCCGAGGTGCGCTAAATGGCAGTTGAGAAAAAGTTCGTCAATGACGGGTATGTTAAGGCCTCCATGGATGAGTATTTCGCTAAACAGCTCAGCAGGGCCGGATACGGCGGCATGGAGCTGAACAGGACCCCCATGGGTACCCAGATCGTTATCTACTCCGAAAAGCCGGGGATGGTAATTGGGAAGGCCGGAAAGGTTATCCGGAAACTTACCCGGGACGTCGGGATCAAGTACAATCTGGAAAACCCGCAGATCGATGCCCAGGAAGTCAAGAGGCCGGAACTGAATGCCCAGATGATGGCATCCCGGCTCGCATCTTCCATCGAGAGAGGCTGGTACTTCCGGAAGGCCGGACACAACACCATCAGGGCTGTTATGAGCGCAGGAGCCCTCGGCTGCGAAGTCGTGATCTCCGGTAAGCTCACAGGTTCCAGGTCAAGAGTCGAAAAGTTCGTTGACGGCTACGTAAAACACTCCGGAAAACCTGCCGAAGAGCTGGTGGACGAAGGCTTTGCCGTGGCAGTCAAGAAACTCGGGACCCTGGGATGCAAGGTCCGGATCATCCATCCGGATGTTGTGCTCCCTGACTCCTACAGGGTTAAGGAATCAAGTGAAATCCCTGAGGAAGCTCCTGAAGTGAAAGCGGCTGAAAAAGAAGAAGTGCCTGTGAAAGTCGAAGCAGCTCCCGCAAAAGTCGAAAAGGTTGTTGAAGAAGTAGCTGAAGTTGCAGAACCGGAACTTGTTGAAGAGGCAGCCGAACCTGAAGCAGCCGAAACTGAGGAAGCCGAGCCTGAGATGTCCGCAGAGGGCGAAGAAGGCGAGGAAAGCGAACTCATTTACGTTGAAGGTTCGGACGAGGTCCGCAGGCAGGTCAACGGGGTCTGGCAGCATAAGCATGAAAGCTATGACTACTGGCATCCAATGGCACGTGTGCACAAGGAGGCTAAGGAATAATGGCAATTCTGAGGACCAAAGACATCCGGACCATGACAGTCGAAGAAAGGGCTGACGAGCTGGAAAATCTTAACAATGAACTGGTCAGGGAACGCGCCCTTACCTCTGCCGGCGGAGCCCCGGATAACCCGGGCAGGATCGGGGAAATCAGAAGGACGATTGCCCGGATAAAGACCATCCAGCATGAGTTAAATGAAATCTGATGTGGAAATACTGCCTTCTACTCTTCCCTATCATGAATTGATAGGGCTTGACGTTAAGGTAATTCATTCCACTAATCCAGCAATGATAGGAACCCGAGGACGGGTAATTGACGAAACGAAAAATATGTTTATCGTGGAAGATTCGAAGTCCCGGGAACTTAATATCCCAAAGGCGGATTCGGAATTTATCTTCCGGATCCCTGCCGAGCTCTCAGAAAAAGGCCGCAGATCCGATCTATTCGTCAAAATTCAGGGAAACCTGTTGCTCTCACAACCCGAAAATCGGATCAAGAACATCAAGAAGTTACGCAAATGGGGCTAAACTCATGGCAAGAGACATTGGATTAAACATACCGGCGCCATCAGAGGAATGTGACGATATATACTGTCCCTTCCACGGAACACTCCCGGTTCGAGGCCAGATCCTTGTGGGAACCGTGGTCAGCAGCAAGATGGACAATACGGTAGTTATTGAAAGGCAGCATATGAAAATGGTGCCGAAATACCAGAGATACGAAAAGAGACGCTCGAAGATTCACGCGCACAACCCGCCTTGCATTGGTGCAAAAATTGGTGACATCGTCACTATTGCGGAATGCAGGCCAATCAGCAAGACAAAATCATTTGTGGTCGTCAAAGCGGAGGTCCCCCAATGAGAGGGATTCGCTCAAGCATTCCGAGAGCCCTGAATGCAGGGGCCAAGGTTCCCTGTGTGGACAACACCGGGGCCAAGGTTGTTGAGATCATCTCCGTCAAGAAATACCGCGGAGTCAAGAACAGGATGCCCTGTGCAGGAATCGGAGACATGTGCGTTGTGTCCGTGAAGAAAGGCACACCCGAAATGAGGAGACAGATCCTCCTTGCCGTGGTGATCCGCCAGAAGCAGGAATTCCGTCGGCCTGATGGTCTGCACGTTTCTTTCGAGGACAACGCCATGGTGATCACGGACGAAAGCGGAATCCCGAAAGGGACCGACATCAAGGGTCCGGTTGCCAGGGAAGCAGCTGAAAGGTTCCCGAAAATCGGGACAACCGCATCCATAATTGTCTGAGGTGGTGAGGATGGTTTCAAAACTGCCAAGAAAGCAGAGAAAGTCAAGGTACAACGCCCCTCTCCACAAGAGACATAGTTTCATGGGTGCAAGGCTCAGCGATGAACTTACAAAACAGTATGGTACAAGGAGTGCCGCAGTCGTCACCGGCGACACCGTGAAAGTCATGCGCGGGGATTTCAAAGGAAAGGAAGGAAAAGTCCAGTCCGTATCCCTGAAGGATGGAACGATTTCAGTGGACGGCGTCATCTCTACAAAGGTGGATGGTACCGAAGTTCCAAGGCCGATCTATCCCTCCAACGTGCTGATCACGAAGCTGGTAATGGACGATCCGCGGAGAGTATCGAGCATAAAGAAGTGAGGCAGGTGATTTTGTGACACACCAGAAAAGATTATCCATTCCAAAAAGCTGGAAGGTCGGAAAGAAAGCCAACAAGTGGGTTACCGCCACCCGCCCGGGACCCCACAGCAAGGCACGCAGTCTTCCTCTTGGAGTTATCATCCGGGACGTACTTAAGCTTGCGGATAACCGCAAGGAAGGAAAAAGGATTCTTGCTGAAGGCAAGATCCTGGTGGACGGGATCCCCAGAAAGGAACTTAAGTTCCCGGTAGGACTCTTTGACGTTATTTCAATCCCGCTCATGAACGAGGCATATAGGGTTGTCCAGGACGAAAAGGGACGCCTCATCCTCCACAAACTGAGCGAGACCACTGTAAACAAGCTGTGCAGAATCGACAACAAGACTACCATCAAGGGTGGTCAGGTGCAGCTTAACCTCAGCGACGGAACCAACATCTTCGGGTCTAACGAGTACAGGACCAAGGACTCTCTGATTCTGTCCATTCCTGGCAAGCAGGTCGTAAAACGCCTGGAGTACAAGGTTGGAAACCTGGCAATGATTGTAGGCGGCCAGCACTCCGGGGAAATCGGAACGATCAAGGAGATCCGGGAAGTCAAGAGTTCCAGGCACAACACGGTTACAATTTCCGGAGATACGGACTTTGACACCATTGAAGATTATGTTATCGTAATCGGTGAGGACAAGCCGGAGATCCGCCTCGGTGGTGAGATCAGTGACTAATCCCATGCGCACTCCAATGGTCGAGAAGGTAATCGTCCATATGGGCGTAGGAGAAAGCGGACAGCACCTTGTGGATGCCGAAAACATCCTCAGGACCATTACCGGTCAGGAAGTCGTGCGGTGTCATGCCAAAAAGACCCTGCCTGCTTTCGGGATCAAGAAGAGTGAGCCCATTGGCTGTAAAGTAACTCTCAGGGCCCAGAATGCCCAGGGGTTCCTTGAAACTGCTTTCGAGATCGTTGAAAAGACCCTGAACAGGTACCAGTTCGATTCCCTCGGAAACGTTTCCTTCGGGATTGAGGAACACACCGATTTTCCGGGAATGAGATACGACCCGAACATCGGGGTTTTCGGAATGGACGTTACCGTTGTGCTCAAACGCCCTGGAGAAAGGATTAACAAGAGAAGGATCGTAAAGCGGAAGATTCCGACATCACACAGAGTTACCGTGGATGATGCGATTGTTTTCCTGAACGAAAGTTATGGCGTGGAGGTCGTGTAATATGGTACAGACCAAGAAGATTTTCGGAAGAGGTGCAAACGAGTGCAAACGGTGTGGCAGAAAGCAGGGCCTTGTCCGTAAGTACGGGATCTACCTCTGCAGGCACTGTTTCAGGGAGATGGCCCACGATATGGGCTTTGAGAAGTATTCATGAGGTGATGAAACATGGTATTACTTGATCCTCTTGCAAATGCCCTTTCCACAATCAAGAACGCGGAAGCCGTCGGAAAGAGTTCCTGCGTTGTCAGACCTGCTTCCAAGACCATCGGCAATGTGCTGAAGGTTATGCAGGACCTGGGCTACATCGGGGAGTTTGAGTTTGTTGATGACGGAAAGGCCGGGGTTTATGATGTAACCCTTGCCGGGAAAATCAACAAGTGCGGTGCAATCAAGCCGCGTTATTCCGTCGGTACTGACAGTTTTGAGCGCTGGGAAAAGCAGTTCCTTCCGGCAAAGAACTTCGGAGCGCTCATCGTAACCACCTCAAACGGGGTTATGTCCCAGCACGATGCTCGTGAGAAGAATATCGGCGGGCAGCTCCTGGCTTATGTATACTGATCGGGGAGGGATCTTAAGATGGTAAAGGAAATCGCAAAAAGAATCACCATTCCCGAGGGAGTCACAATATCTCGCTCCCAGGATGTCTTTACCACCACGGGCCCTAAGGGGTCCGTTGAAAGAAGACTCTGGTATCCTGGGATTAATATTGAAATCAATGACGGCGAACTTCTCGTGGACGCTGTATCTCCCAGAAGAATGGAAAGAGCCATGGTAGGAACCTTTTCCTCTCATATTAGAAATATGATCAAAGGTGTAACCGAGGGCTTTGAGTACAGGATGACTATCGTGTACTCTCACTTTCCGATGCAGGTCAAGGTCGAAGGCAGCCAGTTCGTTGTTGGTAACTTCCTTGGAGAGAAGAAGCCCAGGACATCAAGGGTCCTCGGCGAGACCAAGGTCAAGGTTAGTGGAAACGAAGTAATTGTTTCCGGAATCAGCAAGGAAGATGTCGGGCAGACTGCCGCAAACATCGAGCAGGTTACCAAGATCAAGCGGTTCGATCCCAGGGTCTTCCAGGATGGAATCTACATTGTTGACAAGGCCTGAAGGTGGTCATGATGGCAGAAGAAATCAAAGAAAATGAAGTTACTCCAGTTTCCACCCTGGATATGGACTCTGAATCCAAGCGTTTATTCAATGTTAGGAAGGTCCAGAAAGGGAAGAAACCCCAGTTCAAGAGGACCTGCAGCCACAAGTTCAAGAGGCTCGACTCTAACTGGAGGCGCCCTAGAGGTCTTCAGGGCAAGCAGCGCAGAAAATACCTCGGAAAAGGTGCCGTTGCCCAGGTAGGGTACGGAAGCCCGACCGCTGTAAAGGGCCTGCACCCTTCCGGGTATGCGGATGTACTGGTTGCTACCGTAGCAGACCTCGAGCTTGTTGATCCCTCTTACGAGGCTATCAGAATTGCAAGCAAGGTCGGCTCGAAAAAGAAAGCCATGATCCTGGCAAAGGCCGAAGAACTCAGTATCAAGGTGCTGAACCCTGGTAGAGGTGAGTAAAGATGTCAAACCTTTCCAACCAGAGAAAACTTGCTTCCAAGGTTCTTGGCTGTGGGCTTGACCGGGTCTGGTTTGACCCTGAAGCCTCCGAGGAAATTGCCTCTGCAATCACAAGGGAAGACCTCCGCGGACTCATCGAGAAAGGCACTATTAAAGCAAAGCCAATCAGAGGAGTCAGCAGGGGAAGAGCCAGAGCCGTTGATGAAAAGCGCAAATACGGACACCGCAAAGGGCACGGTTCGCGCAAGGGTAAGAAAGGGGCTCGCAACTCGAGAAAAGAGCAGTGGGTCAAAAAGATCCGGGCTCTTCGGAGAAGACTTAAGGAACTGCGTGAAGACGAGTCCCTCGACAAGTCTGTGTACTGCAGGCTCTACAGGAAGGCAAAAGGCGGCGAATACAGGAGTGTTGCCCACCTTGAGTCCCACCTTGAGTCCGAAAAATTGTTAATTAAAGAAGAGTAAGAAGTAGGAGGGGCTTATAATGGCTACAGGACCAAGATATAAGGTTCCTTTTAGAAGAAGAAGGGAAGGTCGCACCAATTACCACCTGCGCCTTAAACTCCTGCTCTCCGAGCAGGACCGTGTGGTTGTCAGGAAGAGTGCGAGAAACATGCAAATCCAGTTGATAGCTCCAACTCTCGAAGGGGACATAACCCATTCCACAGCTGTTTCAAGTGAACTTGCAAAGTATGGCTATACAGGGCCTACAGGGAACACAACGGCTGCATACCTTACAGGGCTTTTATTCGGGCTTAAGAGCCTGCAGAATGGTTATGAAGGAGGCGTGCTCGACATCGGGCTCCAGGCTTCCTCTGCAGGTTCCAGAGTCTATGCTGCCCTTAAGGGTGTTGTGGATGCCGGGTTCGAAGTCCCCTGCAGCCCTGACATTTTCCCGTCCGAGGAAAGGATTCGGGGGGAGCATGTTGCAGAGTACAGGGAAGAGAGCTCAGACCTGCCAGAGCAGTTTGAAGCAACCAAAGAGAAAATCTTTGCTGAGTTTAGTTAAGGTGATTAGATGGCATACGAGGACGAATGGGTTCCTAAAACCAGACTTGGAAAATTAGTTGTCGAAGGACAGGTTGCTTCTATGGAAGAGGCGATCAGGTCCGGACTTCCGGTCAGGGAACCCCAGATTATTGATATGCTGCTTCCGAACCTGGAAGACGAGGTGCTCGACATCAACATGGTCCAGAGGATGACTGACTCTGGGCGCCGTGTTAAGTTCAGGGCAACCGTAATTGTCGGGAACGGAGACGGATATGTAGGGCTCGGGCAGGCAAAGGATGTGCAGGTAGGACCTGCCATCCGCAAGGCAATAGATGCTGCAAAGCTCAACATTACCTATATCCGCAGAGGTTGCGGGTCCTGGGAATGTGCCTGCGGGCTGCCGCACACCGTGCCTTACGAGGTCAGCGGGAAAGCCGGCAGTGTGACCGTTACCCTGATCCCTGCCCCTAGAGGGCTCGGCATCGCTGCAGGGAACACGGCAACCAAGGTGCTGGAAAAGGCCGGAATCAAGGACGTCTGGACCAAGACCTTCGGGACGACCCGGACGACCCTTAACTTCGCAAAAGCTACTTTTGACGCTCTGACCCAGGTCAACGTTATGAGGCTGCCTGCAAACTATGGTAAGGAGGAAGCCTGAAATGTATGCAATTGTGAGGTTGAGAGGCCCGGTTAATGTCCGCTATACAATCGAGGACACCCTGAAGATGCTTCGTCTTCATAGGGTCAACCACTGTGTGATCGTGCCCGATAACCCTCATTACAAGGGTATGATCCAGAAGGTTAAGGACTACGTTGCATACGGGAAGATCGATGCAGAGGTGCTTGCTGGAATCCTTGAGAACCGCGGGAGACTCGAGGGCGGAGCCCGCCTGACCGAGGAATACGTGAAGGAAAACACCGACTATGATTCCATTGAAGCCTTTGCCGGAGCAGTAATCGAAGGAAAGGCCAGCCTTAATGACATCCCCAATTTGAAGCCTGTTTTCAGGCTGCACCCGCCCAGAAAAGGGCACAGGGGTATCAAAAGGACAGTGCAGCAGGGCGGCGTTCTCGGAAATCACGGGGAAGATATCACCGTGCTCCTGCACAAGATGAGATAAGGTGGTTGGAATGAACACAAAGAAGTTTAGAGGATCCCGAACCTGCGGAGGCGGCACCACAAAGAACAGACGTGGAGCCGGAAACCGTGGAGGCCGCGGGAAAGCCGGTGGATGTAAACACCATTTCGTAAGGGCTCTCCAGCGGGGGTACAGCTACGGTAAGCATGGCTTCAAGCGCCCTGCTGAAGTGCTCAAGGATGTTTCCATTGTGAATGTGGGCGAACTTGACGAACTTGCTTCCTATCTTGTTGAAGAAGGACTTGCAGAAATCAAGGACGGAACGTACCACATCAACCTTGAAACTCTCGGAATCGAGAAGGTACTTGGGAGCGGACATGTTACCAGGAGCCTGGCGGTTACTTCCGATGAATTCTCAGCGACTGCTCGCGAAAAGATAGAAAACGCAGGCGGCAGCTGTATTGATGCCAAATAAGTAATGTCGTACTGACATTACTTATCCATTCTTTTTAACAGTTACTTTTTCATATAAGATATGTTATGTAGCAAGTGTTTTATGCAAAGTTATGTAACAGGTGTTTTATACGAAGTTATATAGCAAGTGTTTTATACGAAGTTATATAGCAGTGTTTTATACGAAATCCAACAAATATCAAGTCAGAATCATCCAACTGTTAAAATAATTGTACTTTCTGAAATGGTGTAATCGATGACTCTCAGGGAAACGTTAGAGCCGCTTTTTAACAAGTTACCTGCAGTTGCAAGTCCTGAAAAACATGTTCATTTTAAGGATAAGCTGTGGTGGACCCTTGGGATACTGATGCTGTACTTTGCCTTAGCAAATGTGCCGCTTTTCGGAATGTCCCAGGACTCGATCGACCTTTTTGAATCATACCGTGCTTTCTTTGCCGGGGCCTCAGGGTCACTGATCCTCCTCGGTATCGGTCCGATCGTCACGGCTTCCATTGTCCTGCAGCTCCTTGTCGGGGCGGACATTATCAATCTTAATCTCTCGGACCCGAAAGATCAGGCATTCTTCCAGGGAGCTCAGAAGTTCCTTGTCTTTGTCATGATCCTTCTGGAAGCTCTGCCGCAACTTCTTGGCGGGTATATCCAGCCGGACCCGGGGCTTGCTGCTGCACTTGGTGTAGGCCTGGGAGTGATCACCTTACTGCTCCTCATACAGATCTTCATGGGAGGCGTCCTGATCCTTTTCATGGACGAAGTCGTCTCCAAGTGGGGTATCGGTTCCGGAGTCGGGCTTTTCATTGTTGCGGGAATCTCCCAGCAAATAGTAACAGGGATCTTTAACTGGCAGCTTGATTCTTCCGGGCTTCCGGTAGGCCTGATCCCCAAGTGGATCTACATCGCCCAGAATGTCGGGGCAGATTACCTCTTCTCCGGCGAGGGCCTGATGTTCCTGCTTGTCAGGGGAGGTATTCTTGCACTCATGAGTACGGTTGTCATCTTCCTGCTCGTGGTCTTTGTGGAGAGTACAAGAATCGAGATCCCTCTTGCCCACAGCGCGGTGAGGGGTGCCAGGGGCCGCTTCCCTGTTAAGCTCATATACGCATCCGTTCTGCCCATGATCCTTGTCAGGGCCCTTCAGGCCAACATCCAGATGATCGGGATCATCCTCTACGGCAGAGGGATAACGCTCTTTGGAGAATTCAGTGGTTCGAAGCCGCTTAACGGAATTATGTACTACCTGGCTCCCATCCATAGCCCTTATGACTGGATTCCGTCCCTTGTCCGGGAATCTTCCGCAGGCTACGGGGCTCCGGCTCCGGCTATCTGGCAGATCGGGCTTCACGTCTTTAGTGATGCCGTGATGTTGATCGGAGGCGGGATTATCTTTGCCCTCTTCTGGATTGAGACCACGGGCATGGGTGCCAAGCCAACAGCCCAGAAGATCTTCAATTCAGGGATGCAGATCCCAGGGTTCAGGAGAAATATCGGCAGCATTGAAAAGGTCATGCAGCGCTACATCCCCAAGGTAACCGTTATCGGTGGGGCTTTCATTGGGCTTTTGACCCTGGTTGCAAGTCTACTCGGTACGCTCGGAAGTGCCGGGGGTACGGGCCTGCTGCTGACTGTGAGTATCGTCTACCGCCTGTACGAGGATATTGCCTCGGAGCAGATGATGGAGATGCACCCGCTGATGAGGTCTTTCTTCGGAGAACAGTAAGGGTTGATAACTTAAAACCTGCAGCAAGAAATCGAGCAACAAAATAAAAGCATAATCAGGAAAATAAGAAATATAATTGCAAAAATGGGGATCTTCGGATGAATATTATACTCTTCGGGCCCCCGGGTGCCGGGAAAGGCACCCAGGCCAAAAAACTGGTTGATTTCTACAAGATCCCGCAGATCGCCACAGGCGACATCCTGCGGGCAAACGTCAGGGAAGGAACCGAACTGGGCCTCGCCGCAAAGTCATATATGGACAAGGGCGAGCTGGTTCCCGACGAGGTACTGATCGGAATTATCAAGAACCGCCTGACGGAAGCAGACTGTGAAAACGGCTTCATCCTGGATGGCTACCCCAGAACTATCCCCCAGGCCGACGCCCTTGGCGAAATCCTGGTGGAAATCGGAAAGCCCATCGACGTTGTCCTCAACTTCGAAGTTCCGGACGAGGACCTGGTCGAAAGGATCAGCGGCCGCCTCATGTGCAAGTGCGGGGCCAGCTACCACAAGACCTTCAACCCCCCGGAAAAAGAAGGGATCTGCGATGCCTGCGGCGCTGAAATCTACCAGCGCGCCGATGACACTGCAGATGCTGTCCAGAATCGCCTTGATGTCTATAAGAAGCAGACCCAGCCCCTCATCGAATACTATGATGAAACGGGCATCTTAAGGACTCTCGACGGCACCACAGACATCAACGTGGTCTTTGAAGAAATCAAGGCAATTCTTTCCGAATTTGCCTGATTTTTTCTTTTTTCATTTTTCTTTTTCTTGCTGACTTTTTTCCTTGCAGATTTTTTTGCTGGTTTTTTATTGATTTTCGTTGACTGCTTTTATTGATTTTCGTTGACCGCTTTTGTTGATTTTCGTTTACCGCTTTTGTTGATTTTCGTTTACCGCTTTTGTTGATTTTTTCTATTCTTATCCTTTTCCGGCTAACTGCTGCTTCGGAGTGCCTGCCTGGCTGTTATCCGGTTTCAATTCTTCCTGAGTTTCCGGAAAGTCGGGTTGATTACATTTTAAATACATGCGGCTGCTTATGTTCACTAGAAAAAGTGCGATGAAACATATGAATGAAAACTCTCTCGATGAGCTTCTTAGGTGGGTCGTCAGCGTTGACCGACGGCTGATACTTATGGGTTCCATGAAAAAGCATAATATAGTGAAAGCTTCCGATATTGCCCACGAGACTCAAAGGTCTACCCAGAATATCAGTAGAGCCCTGAAAGAGTTTGAAAATAAGGGGTTAATTGAATGTTTAACTCCTGAAAAAACCACGTGGAAAAAGTACATCCTTACCAATACGGGTAAACAAGTTCTGAAGAAGCTGGAGGGGAAGTTTCTCTAGTTCCGGGAAGCAGAATCTTTTCTTGCTTCTTTTCTTCCTCTTTTGCTTGCTTTTTTGTTTCCTACTTGTTCTTGTTCTTGTTCTTGATCTTGTTCTTGTTCTTGTTCTTGTTCTTGTACTTGTTCTTGTTCTTGTTCTTGTTCTTGTTCTTGTTCTTG
>DUKH01000185.1:0-423 GCA_013329415.1 Methanosarcinaceae archaeon
TCACTCCACAATGTCTTTTCTTTTCTTTTCTTTTCTTTTCTTTTCTTTTCTTTTCTTTTCTTTTCTTTTCTTTTCTTTTCTTTTCTTTTCTTTTCTTTTCTTTCGTTTGCTAATCAGGTTAAAGGCAAAATCTTGATAAACAAAAGAAGCATGCTTATGAGTAAAAAGCATCACGAGATGATCCTGTGAAAACTTATCTTCTGGTCTGGTTCAACAGTGAAGGTGAACGTCCTTCCGAGGTCAACAGGAGACTTATGTCTCTCGGTTTTGAACTCACCAAGGGCAGTTATGACTTCGAATATCAGTGGAACAGCATCGCAAGCCTTGATCAGGTCCTGGAACTTGGGGATAAGGTTTACCTTAGCCTTCATGGTACGGGTGCCATGTTCAAACTGGAAACTATGTGAACCTCACTACAATGTG
>DUKH01000185.1:727-10994 GCA_013329415.1 Methanosarcinaceae archaeon
GAACCTCACTACAATGTGAACCTCACTACAATGTGAACCGCAAAACAATATGAACCGCATGAACTAATGAAGCGGATAAAAAAGGCTGCAGGTCATAGGTGCCTCAGAGACTCCAGACGCCGGGTCATGGCTGTTTCCGGTAAATACCAGCTCGGCAAAATCAGTTCTTTGAAGGCATGGACCCGGAAGTGTAGTTCGGGCTATCAATATGTACCTGAATTTGAATTATTTCTTTTCGGCGTATTTTCTTTTCCTTCAAGCTCATCAGGATAAGTTCAGGGTTTACTTTTTTTGCCCTTTTCAAGCCCCTTGAGGGTATCCCTAAATTGCATGAACTCGCAGATGTCTCCTTCGAGGGAAATGATCCTGCCTGTTACGGACCCTTTTTCGATTAGCAGTTCCACGACGCTGGGCCTTGACATCCTGGGTTTGGTAGGTGAGCCCGGGCAGATCAGCATAACTTTCTTTTTCTCTATCAGGGGGCGGTGCAGGTGTCCGAAAATCAAAACGTCCACGCCCATTTCCCTTGCAAGGTAGCCCTGGGCAGTCGTGTCCGTTATAGAGAGCCCCCCTTCATGCACGACTCCGATTTTTACACCCTCTACTTCGAATTTCAGCTTTTCGGGTAGGCGCTGCCTCAGTTCAAAGGGGTCCGTATTCCCGAAAACGGCTTTAAGTTTTCCTGTGGCTTTGAAAGCTTCGTAAGCTTCGAGAGAACTGAAATCGCCTGCGTGGACGATCAGGTCGCAGTCAGCAAGAATGGTTTGAAGTTGCGGAGGGATATTGCCGGTTTTCATGTGGGTGTCGGAGAGTACGATAAGTTTCATTGGAAAACCTCTTTCTAGCTCTTTATTTTTTAACTCCCGGGAACTTAACTCCATACTGATGAGATAAAGCATTGATTGTACAAAGTCTGCCCTTCAGATTAGGCATACAAAAGATAAAAACGTGCAACATGGAATTGGCACGAGATCCTGGTAACATTAAGTAACAGCCTCAGGTGCCGGACTGATCCGGATTAAAACCGTTTTCCGGGTTGAACCTGTGAAAAGAAAAAATCGCCGGGAAATTTCCCGGAAACTTATTTAGGATTCAAGGGTCAGGTCCACGAGTTCATATTCAAGGTTTTCGGTCTCGAGCCGGTTGAGGAGCGCCGCAACCTGTTCGTCGACGGACACGACAAGAGAAGAAAGCCCGTGATATGCTGCCTCTATTACGGATTCGCTGGTGCCGAACATGACGTTCGGGGTCACACCGATCTTGCGAAGAGCTATCAGGGCTTCTACTCCAATGGCTGATATATACGGTTTTGAAGCTGCGAGCATCTTCAAACGTTCGATGTCCACGTTTCTTGAGCCCCCCCTCTCTACCCTGGGGACCTTGCAGACCGTAATGCTTGCGGTTTCCAGGTCAATGAGGCCTCTGAGGTTGGTTACTCCAACGTCTTCCCCGACGTCCGCATTGGAAATGATAGTCCCGGCTGCTCCTGTCTTATCAGTACTACTGACATACAGGAGTCCGCCTTCCATTTTCAGGTAGACCTCCTGGCCTTCCTTGAGTTCTTCCCTTGAGATGGCTGTCCAGGTCGAGACATGGCTGATGATGTCCTCCATGACAAAGCGGGCGTAGCGTTTAAGTTCTCCGGCGTTTTCAAGGACCCATTCAACGCCTTCTTTTGTAATCCTGTACCTCACCCGTCCTTCGGTGACGATCAGTCCGTCAGCAACCAGCTCTTTGATGTATTCGGAAACTGCCTGGGGGGTTATCCCTATCTTGGCAGCGATTTCCTTTTGTCTCACATTCGGCTGGTGGGCTGCGACCTCGATCAGGACCTGGAACTTCGTGACTCCACTCTTTGTCTGAAGGATTTTAATCATCAATCGTAATTCTCCTCGTTTCCTTCGATTAGTTTTAATCTCTGCCCCATAACTGAAAGGTGTTCGGACCTGCGGGCAACGGAACAGATGTAGAATGGGTTTTTGTTAAGGGTCCGGGTCAGGTTGCTCATTGAATTATTACCTTCTCCGACCAGTCTTTCCAGTTCTTCGATTGCGTCCTTGACCTCTTCATAGGGTTTAAAGGTCAGCATGATTATGTCGCTCAAATCTTCAAAAGAACACTGGAAATTTACCTGTACTTTAGAATAGGAAGTATGGAACTCTTTTGAGGGTTTCTGCCCCGCTTCGGGAACTCTCCACTGGCTCTCAAGAAGTCCGGCTTTTTTCAGAATCTGAAGACTTCTTCCCGAGTCAGTGCCCATAAACTCATCAAGTTCGGTTTTTGTCAGCCATTTACCCGAAAGTGCATCAAAAATTTTTTTGTGAGTTCTGGACCCGAAAGTCCTGAGTAATGGTACTAAATAGGAAGGATCGTTGATTATTCGAGTTCGTTTACCCATTTATTTCCTCTCCTTCTCGCCTTACACTATAAGCTTTCAAATATAATAAATATTTGTGAGGATGATTAGTCCTCAAAACCGATTTCAAGCCCTTCAGGTCCTTCCCAATCGAAAATAGGGGCAGAACGCTTCATTCCGCGACATTTTTCATGGAGGGCATGGACAACTATGGGAAGAGCAATGGTCGCATCCACAAAGACCTGTACTTTTTTTGCCTGGGCAGCTATTTTCCCCCAGGAAACTGCTTCGTCAAAAGTACAGCCTGAGAGTCCTCCCCAGTGGGGGGAATCCGATGTGTACTGGATTGCATAATCATGCCCTCCGACATCGTTTCCGAGGATGGACGCGATTACTTCCGTCTGCTGGATGAAATTTTTGGGAACTCCGCCGCCAACGTAGACTACGCCGGTTCTCCTGGATTTTTCCACAATTTCCGTGATCTCATCCACATCTTTTATCTGGTCAATTTCTATTTTTATTCCTCTTCTCCTTGCAATTGTGAGCCCGATTCCAATGGAACTGTCCGAGATTGCCGGGGCAAAGATCGGGATGTTGTGCCTGTATGCACTTACGACTATCGAGTCTTCGGGGGCTCCGCGCTTTGCCAGTTCCTTTCCGAGCAGGTACATGAACTCCCTTGACGAACAGGACATCTCCCCGATTTCCTCTGCGAAGTCCGCGATAAGGTTGTCAGCTACCCTGAACTCGTCTTCAACTGCAAAAACGTCGTAGATCCGGTCCACACCATGTTCGAAAAGTTTTTCGTCATTTGCCAGATGTGAACCCACGTAGTGTTTCCTGCCAAGGGCTTCGTGGCAGTCATGGAACAGGTTTGCCCCGGTACTTACCAGGCAGTCGATCATTCTTTCCCGGATCATGTAGGAGATGACCCTGCGCATGCCTGCAGGGACCATGGCTCCGGATAAGCCCATGAGGACTGTCATATTCTCTTCTTTGAGCATGTTGTGCCAGGCCTGGACAGATTCAGCCAGTTTTCTACCCTGGAAGCCGGTTCTGAGCATCCCGTCCAGTACATCGCTTACGGACCGGTCCTTTACATCTATTGGAACGGTTGGGGTGTTGGTAAATACATTGTGATGCATGCCACTCTCCGCAATGAATAGTTGATTGATGAATTGGGGCTAATAGATCTTCTTTTTGGGAGCCAGTAGGTCTCCTATAAAGTGACTAATAAGATCTCATATAATAGTCTCTTCTGAATGATAACAGTTTCCGGATCTGTATGCATTCGGCAACAGGATTGGGGGTACTATTAGCCCATGAGTTTGTATATTATTTATTAAATATTAATATATGCAGACCCTCTTTTCAGACCTGCCGTCCCGGCAGGACTTCAAAAGCATGAAATCCCTGAAAAGGGGATTTGTCTGCCGAATACGGGGCTCCGTTTGATAACAGATCCTATGTTTGATAACAGATCCTATTAGATTACAAAAACCGCTACAGAGATTACGGTCATCCAATCTCCATTTTCTCCGACAACGGACGAGTCGGGAATGCTGAAAGTCTTGAGAGGCACCTCATTGGTCCAGGTACTGTACATGCTTTTTGCAAGTTTTATAGCATGTTCCCCTACGTCTTCCGCAGTTTCTCCATAGGCGTGGTACTCTGAAATATAACCATGCTTATTTATGTCTTGTGGAAGAGCGCATCCGACAGAAGTACTGAGCATTCTTCTCGATTCGTTTGAAGAGATTCTGGACATAACACAAAAGACGACTTCTCCCGGACTTAACTCCTTCAAACCGTCTTCCCTGGATACAATTTCGCATTTTGGGGGCAAGATCGAACTTACGGTCACAAGGTTAAACGTTTCAATACCTGCATCTCGAAGCGCAACTTCAAATGATTCTAAGTGCTCGGGGTGGGTACCCACTCCACTTGTAAAAAACACCTTCCTGGGAATTAATTTCGTGATCATTTTTTCATCCTTAAAAAATAGTCAATTTAAACTGAGTTCAGATAGCAATTATCATTTTTAAGCATTGCCCTTCGATATTGGCGCAAAAAAAGATTTAATTATTGATTATCCTGGCAAATAATGGTTATAAATTATTTATATTTCCTATTGTTGTATTTTAAATGTCTTTTTGTCTAAAAAACCTCTTTTAGAACATATTTTTGTAAATACACTTGATTTATACTTTTATTCACTTTTTGATATATCTTATCTACTGATTTTTCTGTCTCCCGGGTTCCTTCTCATCCTCTTTTTCTCTACTTTCCTCTTTTTCTCTACTTTCCTCTTTTTCTCTACTTTCCTACTTCTCTCTACTTTCCTACTTCTCTCCACTTCCCTTCTTTTCCCTTCTCCACTTCTTCCTCCTTCCCTTCTTTTCCCTTCTCCACTTCTTCCTCCTTCCCTTCTTCTTTTTTCTCCCCTTTTTCTTTCTCTTTTTTTTCATAATCTCTCACAAACTTTATATCCTGTAGGAGAATTAACCGTTACTGTGTTCACTCTCTGCAGTTTCTCATATGTTCGAGAGGCAAGTCAACACGGCTTGCTGCTGGCCTTTTTGGTCTTTATATCAAAAGGGAATCTTTTCCGCTATACTCCCCGACTGTGGAGGCATATGCAGAGAAAAAAAGCTTTCGGGCCGAGTACCCTTATCGGGAATACCCTTCACCTGATCTGATATCTGATTATTGTTAATTGACCTTTATGTCGGTTTAAATGGTAGAGAAGCTTAACCTTAAAATTCTTGAATTGCTGGTTGACAAACAGCTCTCAATAAGTGGGCTTACCAGGGAACTGAAAGCCGGAGGTGTGGACGAACACCGCCTGATCCTGACCGGTTACTTGAGGGCGCTCAGGGACCTGGAAATCCTGCAGGAAATAGAAGTCCCCCCTTCCAAGATCTATGCCATGCCCGAATCATCCGTTGACTCCCAATCTGCAGAACTTGCGGCTTCCGGGACGGCCAGGGTTTCCGAAAACTCCGAAAACATTTACTTCCTTATAAGGACTCAGCTCCTTAAAATCGATCTGGACCTCCGGATTCCGGTCGGTGTGCATGTAATCTCGAAGTTGTTCGAAAGACCCTGCTTTCGCAAGGAGCTGAAGCTTGTCGGGATTACCAGCAAACACCTCGATCAGTACTGTGAAAAGTCCGGTATTGTAAGTGAAGCCTTTGCCACGCACCTGAAAAAATATCGTTCCGAGGTCACGAGGATAGAAATCCCTCCCGATGACCCTGCTTACGAAATCCGGGAAAACAGTGAAGATATTTCCAGGTTTGCAAACGAAGTTCTTGCCGGGATAATCAAGCACAGAATCGATCTTGAAGGCCTTGTTGCGAAGAGCAAGCAAACAACCCTCCTTCCCTGAAAATCCGCTTTTTTCCTTGAAATGCCAAATTCTTTTTTAAGTTTTGGCGTTAACTATCTAGAAATTAATCAAAGTTGGCGGTGTTGACCATGAAAGTAGCCTGCGTCCAGATGGACGTGCAGCAGTGCATGAAGCATAAAAATCTTATGAAAGCTCTTTCCATGGCAGAGGAAGCCACGGAAAAAGGAGCCAAACTTATCGTGCTTCCTGAGGTCTTTTCTACGGGTTTTTGCTATGACAATTTTGACCTGGTTGCGGAAAACTTTCCCGGCCCGACCCTCGACAACCTATCCTGTTTTTCCGAAATTCACGACTGCATCCTTGTAGGTTCGGTAATCGAAAAAGTCTCTGCAGATAGATTCACTGCCGAAAACACCGCTTCTGAAATATCTTCTCCGAAAATTGGTTTGAAGGATGGAAACGCCGGTGAAAATTCCGTCCTCTACTACAACATGGGCTTCTGCCTTGAGTCCGGGAAGCTTGTGGGTTCCTACCGGAAAACCCACCCCTTCAAAAGCGAAAACAGTTACTTCTCTAAGGGTGACTCGATAGAACCCATATCCCTGAAAAACCATAACCTGAAAAACCATAACCTGAAAATCGGTTTTGAGATATGCTATGAACTCCGCTTCCCCGAAGTTGCGAGAAAACTCTCCCTTGCCGGCTCCGACCTCCTTATCACCACCGCCGCTTTTCCTAACCCCCGCTCGGATCACTGGAAGACGCTTGTGAAGGCCCGCGCAATCGAAAATCAGATCCCCCATATTGCCTGTAATAGGACCGGAAATGCCCCGGATGTCAGCTATTTCGGAGGGTCAATGATTATTGATGCCTGGGGGGAAGTTAAAGCCGATGCAGGGAATAAGGAATGCATAATAATCTCAGAACTCGATCTTAAGCACAAAGAAGGAGTAAGGAAAGCGATTCCTGCTTTTGAAGACCGGCGGCCGGAACTTTATTGATTTACTATCCGAAATTCCTTTTTATAATATCTTAGATCCGGATTTTCGCATGTTTGAACTTTAAACCCGTACATTTTTTTTCTTTTTGATTTTGACAGGGGTCCCTGTTTTGTAGTCCAGGTTCCATGTCTACTTTCGGGTCTCATGTCCGTCTCCGAGCCCAAAGGGAACGGCTTTTTCTTTAATAAATAGTGTCAGAATCTCACTCAAATACAAATTGGTGACCAAAATCCTTCACCTTTTTCTTTTTGTACATCCTCAAGTTTCAGTCACTGATTAAGAATGCACCTGAACGTATAATTTTTATAATAGGTGTTGGCAAAAAGAGATAAGCCTTATCGGCAATCTACGGATTTCCAGTTTTATTTTTACGCCGGGTCCGCTACCTTAAAATACAGATGAGGAACAGCATAATGTCAGATGAGAACCGTGTCGGAAGTAAGATCCTACAGCTTAGAGAAGCCCAGGAAATGACCGTTGAAGAACTGGCTGAAGCAAGCCAGAGCAGCGTGGAGTTAATCCAGCAGTTAGAAAACGGAGCCCTGGTTCCGTCCTTAACGCCTCTTTTAAAGATTGCCCGGGCTTTAGGCGTCCGCCTCGGTACTTTTCTGGATGACATGCCCCAGAGCGGGCCTGTGGTAGTCAGGGCAGGGCTCTCCGAAAACGTCGTCCGTTTTTCGGGAAAGACCGAACAGCCCAAAAAGAGCGCCCTGGAGTTCTACTCCCTTGCCTCGGACAAGTCAGACCGCCATATGGAGCCGTTCATCATTGACATCCACCCATCCCCTGAAGCAAGCCACAAACTCTCGTCCCATGAAGGTGAAGAGTTTATCTATGTCCTTGCCGGGGAAATCGAGATCTTCTATGGGAAAGATGCCCACAGGCTGAGTGCAGGAGACAGCATCTACTACGACTCAATCGTCCCGCACGATGTCCACGTGGCAGGAAGCGAGGATGCAAAAATCCTGGCCGTCGTTTACGCCCCACTCTGAGGGCCGAAAACAGGTGTAAGACACAGGGTAATGACACAGGGTAATGACACAGGGTAATGACACAGGGTAAGTGCATTTGAGCGGAAAATTTACGAAAAAAAATCTCGGGGATCTCAGAATATATAATCCCGAAAGTCTGAAAGTCTAAGGAATTTGCATGTTCAAAACAACGGTTGCTCCACGCTTCGGAGATATCAATGCCCTCGGGCACGTGAATAACACTGTCCTTCCTGTCTGGTTTGAAATCGGGAGGAATTCCATCTTCCGGCTTTTTAGCCCGGACCTCGACCTGTCGCCTGAAATATGGCATTTGATTCTGGTCAGGATCGAGTTTGATTTCCTTTCCCAGATGTACTTCAGGTCCGATGTGGAGATCAGAACCTTTATTGAAAAGATAGGGAACAGTTCTTTTACCGTAGGGCATGAAGCCTGGCAGGAAGGGGAACTCAAGGTCAGGGGACAGGCGGTGCTTGTCTATTACGACTTCAAGCTCCAGAAATCTCTTCCACTTCCCGACCGGGTCCGTGAGATGCTGAAAGAGCACATGCTCCCTGTAGCGGTAGATAGTTCGGAATCCCCCCGTTTAAAGGCTTAGACCTGTGATCCCGGGCTCTGACTCCGGCTCATGTCCGGCTTAATTTCAGGCTTGCACTCAGGCTCAGACCCAGGTTCAGGTGTAATTCTCGAGGTTTTGCAGCGCGCACGATATTTTACGATTGAAGAATACCTTTTACTATTCACAGTTTTGAGAAGCATATAAGCAATTGAGAGACTGAAACCATGCAGCTTATTGAAGATACCATAGGGGAGTATTTTGAAAAACAGGTGGTAGTGGACCCGGACCATGAGTTTATCGTCTACCCGGACCGGAACCTGCGCTTTACTTACGGGCAGTTCAACGAGCGGGTTAATGACCTGGCAAAGGGGCTGCTTGCAATCGGGATAACGAAAGGTGACCATGTAGGGATCTGGGCAAGGAATGTCCCTGACTGGCTTACTTTCATGTTTGCAACCGCAAAAATCGGGGCCGTGCTTGTTACGGTAAACACCTCCTACAGGAGCCATGAGGTTGAATACGTCCTCAAGCAGTCGGACATGAAAGCCCTGGCTATTATCGACCGTTTCAGGGATGTCGACTACTTGCAGGTCATATACGAGCTGATCCCCGAACTCCGAAAATCCGAAAGGGGGCGCCTGAGGAGCAAGAATTTCCCTCACCTGAAGAGTATTATTTATGTCGGGCAGGAAAAGCACAGGGGCATGTATAACACTACTGAGTTGATGCTCCTTGGCAGCCATTCCCCCGACGATGAGCTTCGGGAAATCATGGGGACTGTCCGCTCAGATGACGTGGTCAACATGCAGTATACCTCAGGGACCACCGGCTTTCCCAAGGGAGTCATGCTCACCCACAAAAACATCCTGAACAATGGGCTTTCCATCGGGGACCGGCAGAAGTTCACCCACGAGGACCGGCTCTGCCTGCCTGTGCCTCTCTTCCACTGCTTCGGGATCGTGCTCGGGGTAATGGCGATCCTGACTCACAGGGCAACCCTGGTGATGCTGGAAATTTTCGACCCCCTGCTGGTGCTTGCTGCGGTCCAGAAGGAGAAGTGTACGGCTCTCTACGGGGTCCCGACCATGTTCATTGCCGAGTACACCCACCCCATGTTCGACATGTTCGACATGAGTTCTCTCAGGACAGGGATCATGGCAGGTTCTACCTGTCCGGTAGAGGCCATAAAGAAGGTGGTCGATGACATGCACTGCTACCAGATTACCAGTGTTTACGGGCTAACAGAAGCTTCTCCGGGTATGACTCAGACCACGGTGGATGATCCCGTTGAGCTCAGGGTGGAGACTGTCGGTAAGTCCTTTCCGGCTGTAGAGGTCCGGGTGGTCGACCCCGAGACTAACGAGCCTGTCTCTCCGAACACCGTGGGAGAGCTCTGCTGCCGCGGGTACAACATAATGAAGGGCTATTATAAGATGCCCGAGGAGACAAAAAAGGCGATTGACGAAGGCGGCTGGCTGCACAGCGGAGACCTCGGGACCTGCGACGAAAACGGGTACTACCGGATCACAGGCCGAATTAAGGATATGATTATCAGGGGTGGGGAAAATATCTACCCCCGGGAAATCGAAGAGTTCCTGCACGCCATGCCGGGGGTCAGAGATGCCCAGGTAGTGGGAATTCCTGATAAGAAATACGGGGAAATCGTAGGAGCTTTCGTAATCCTCGATGAAGGTGCGGACCTTGCCGAAGAAGACATCCGGGACTATGCCATAAGCAAGATTGCCCGGTATAAAGTTCCGAAACACATCTTCATTGTTGATGGGTATCCCCTTACCGCAAGCGGCAAGATCCAGAAGTATAAGCTCAGAGACCTGGCAGTGGAACTTTCTGGTAAGAGTACAAATTGATTCTTCCTGGAGTTCTCCTGGCACATCCGTCAGAAAACCCTATCTCACAGTCGGCTAACACGTCGGCTGCTTTTTAATTTTTCTCTCTTTTCAAAGCGTGGGGCTCCGGATAAGCGGGCTCTCAGGACAAGCAGCCTCAGGA
>DUKH01000185.1:11345-11657 GCA_013329415.1 Methanosarcinaceae archaeon
GGACAAGCAGCCTCAGGACAAGTGGAAGCTCTGGATTTTAAATTTCAAAGCCGTTAAAAATTTGTTTCGCATCAAATACTTTGCCTTAAAACCAAAATTTAAAGCTAGCTAATTCCAGGGGCATTTATGAATATTTAAGCAATTTCAAATCTTTAAGCGGGGTTAAATATTAGGGGGATATTAAATTCTGGATGGATATTAAAAAATCGACATAATTTATTATATATACAATTTCAACATTAAAAGGAGTGGAGTTGTAGAAGAAGTACAGAAGTACTTCAAAACTCAAAGATAAGTAACTCAAAGGATATG
>DUKH01000185.1:12048-14384 GCA_013329415.1 Methanosarcinaceae archaeon
CTCAATCAATCCTAAACCTGATATTTTTAAGAAGTATGGAACAAGGAAGCAAGGAATAGTTACTTTTAAATAATTGTTTTATGTTCAAAGCACTTTTCTGATCTGTTCCTGATTCCTGTAACATCCATCATAGACGAATACTAATCCATTTCACTTTCGTTTATATAAATTTTTTGTCACTGTTTTAATATTGGCCGAGTTCATATTTTTTCTGCTATCATCTGGGTTTTCAGCTTTATCTTTTATCAAATATGTCTTAATTTATCAATTCCTGGAAAGCGTGGGTTTTTTATTTGGTGTTCAAAATGCTTAAAATTGGATTCGAATTATCCTCAAATGTTCAAATCTTTAAACAACAGTTGAATAATATCAAAGTTTTAAAGCAGATTTCAATACAGTTTTTAATGTGATGTTAAATTTTCAACGTATTATAAACTTCTAAGGCGCTAAATTATTTGATGAAATAAAAATTCATGTGACTTTAAAATTTTTTAAGTATACAAAAATATCGGGGGTCTTAAAAACATCGAGGAGTATTGAAAATTTAACATAATTCATTATATATAGAATTTTGACATTAGAATTATTGGAAGTAGAAGAACTGCAATCCATTTTAAACAAGACATATGGGAATATTTCAGGGGTTTCATCGATTGAGAGCTCGAGGCCAAGAAGGGGCTCTCAATCAATCACTACCTTTTAATTCCGTCCTTGAATACAGTTTTTAAATTTTCTTTTTGCATCTTTCGTTTTTTTACATTATGTTTTTTCTTCTGCCTCTTTTCTTCAAATAATCGCTTTTCCTTTGACATTGATTTATTCCACTTTATTATTTTCCTTCCTTTCTCCCTAATAAGCTTCAAAATTATTGCACTTTTCTCGTCCTTTCCAGCTTTCTTTTTGTGCAGTGTTGTAAATCTCAACCCCTGGTACATAAAGAATCTTCTGAATCAATCAGAACCTTCTGAATCAATCTCCTCAAGAAACCAAATTTTTGAAGCAATTATAATATTTTAGTTTTTAATAACTTTTTAAGTGCTTGAAATGTTCTAACACCTATAATTATTTGATATATACAAAAATTTCAAGGAAATGAAAAGCTTCAACCGACTAAAAAGCTTCAAGTAACTAAAAATCTTTCACACCGTTAAAGCATTCTGCATAATTGAAAATTCATCGTAATTTATTATATATAGTAATACAGCGTAAAAAAGGTTGCAGTTGTATAGTGCAGTTGTATGAGTAGTACAACTTTCAGAGAATATGTGGGAGTATTCTTTGAGTTGGGGGTTTCATCGATTGAGAGCTCAGGGCCAAAAAGGGCTCTCAATCACCAACATCTTAAGCAATCGATTCTCTTCTTCTTGAACAATCAATTTTTTGCTAAGCCTCTTAGATTTTCTGCTTTTCCCGTTTTTTCTCTTCCTTGAGTTAGTTTCCCCTTCAGTCAACAATTATCTAAAGGGAAGACAAAGGAAGACAAATTCAGGCTCTAAAGGCTATCTTGAAAGAGCTAGTTTGACCGGGAAATCGAAAGACTTCGCTGACAATGGTTAATTCCGCTTCAGTAATTCTGTTTTTTACCCTGCTCCTTTATTCCCCTTTCCTGCTGTTAGTCTATTTTTTAAAGTATTGATTATAATTTAATATGTTTCGATCAGATATAAATTTTTTCATAACTTCTTTTTAAGCGGGCTTAATTGGGAAGTTTTTAGAACTACTTAAAATTGCTCTTTATTTTCTTAAATTACCCTCCTAACTTTTATAATTATTTTTCCTCTTGGCTACCTCTGCTTTGATCTATAGCCTCAGGTATGACTTATAAATGCAACGTTTTATATTTATCATCAACTATATGTATTAGTACATGAAATTTTCATATCGGGATTCTTTTTACGGCATGAGGTACGGAACCTGAAATCAGCAGGTGTCCAGAGTATATTTTTTCAGGTTTTCCGGGGTCCGCTTCCAAAAACATAGGGGCAATGGAATTCCCGGGAAGTGGAATTCCGGGATTAGGGGGTATTTCCAGTGGAGAGAAATGAAAAGGAACTTAAGTCGGCGGTGGACCTTAAATCGGTAATAGGCCTTAAGTCGGTAGTGCCAGATACGCCTGAAAACCTTAATATCTGCAAACAATATTGCGGTACATGTCCGAGCCTGCCTTTCTCGCCTAATCCTTACCTGTTCTGTGCCCGGGGCTGTTCTTCCGCAAATGGCGAAAAGAAGGGTTGCAATTGTCCGGGCTGTCCGATCTATCAAAAATACCGGTTAGGGAGTCTTTATTTCTGCGAAACCGGGAAGGCTGAGGAAAGGAAGGAATAAGTCTGGAAGGA
>DUKH01000226.1 GCA_013329415.1 Methanosarcinaceae archaeon
CACCAATCTCAAGTGAGAGTTTAACCACAAAAAGCCCGGAAAACGCGGAATAAAGGAAAAGGGGCACAATCCTTCCGTGCTTTCTGTGTCTTCCGTGGTTATATGTAAGTGAAAATATTTACGTTTGGGACTATAAACTACCTTAATCTGCCCTTCAAGGGAAAAATCCCAGGATAAAATAAAGCATCAGGGTAAAGGAAAAGACCAGAATAAAGGAAATACAGAGGGGAAATAAAAACACTATACGAAAAGACAATGAGAAATAAAAAAATGACAATACCTGGAATTACCGATAATATTTTATATAACAAACCTATCTTACACTAAATTAGCTAGCTCTTATTTTTACGTTATAATTAACCACCGAAGGTGATTTGAATGTCATCAGTTGATTCAACAGAAGTTATCAGGCAATGTCTCCACGTCTTAGAAAGCATAACCAACGACTCGTCGGTTCCCAGAAATATCAGGCGTTCCGTAAACGAAATCACGGACATCCTTAACAACGATTCCGAGCCCCTTTTCCTCAGGGCCGCATCCAGCATCTCCATTCTCGAGGACGTCAGCAACGACCCGAACCTCCCACTGCACACAAGAACCCTTATCTGGAACCTCTCAAGCCAGCTCGAAACCATTCCCGTTGACGAATAAATCCGTTGATGAGTGAATGGCGCTTAAATTGACACTTGAAACAAGAAAAAAACACAATTTCTCAAAGGACACAATTTTTCCAAAAAACACAATTCTCCCTTAACTCTTACGATAAACCCAGAATAAAAAACCAAATACACCCGCTAAAAACGGATTTAAAGCCCCGGAGCCGGAAAACGCGCTTCGAACACGTTTTTAAGACCTCCCTGTTTAAAGCCCAAAAGGTTACCTCGTTCTGAAAAAAGACAGCAGGGAAACGTCATCTTTATCTTTCCATATATACTATCGGCTGATGCGGGTGCACTCCGAACCGGGTGCGCTTCCGGGAAAGCCCGGGCACAGAAAAGAGGGAAAAAACACCCTTTACTTCTTTTTTATCCATTCCATGTGAAGCATAATTAGAAGCCTCGTTTTGGATCTATTGGAGCTTATCGAAACGGAGCTTATCGGAACAGGAAAAACTCCGGAAACCCCGAGAAAACAGAGAAGTTACAAATTTGCAGAAATATGGCTGTCACCGATAGGCATAATATGTTTGAAGGGAAAATTGCTGGAAGTATTCAGCAAACTTTGAACAAATCCTGTACAATCCATAAAGGGAAAGGTTTGAAACGGGTCTTTTCAAGGGGGTAATGAAATAAATGCTCGAAGAAATTTCAGCCAGGGTAAGGGAAAATTTTGAGGCCAAGGATAGGGTAAGGGAAGAAGGGCTAAAGCTTTCCCGGCAGGTCGTTAGGGACTGTCGGACCGCTACGTTTGCCCTGCACGGACAGAATTTCAAAAAAGCAGAAAAGAACATCGAAGAGGCAAAAAAAGCCCTCTTCCAGCTTGATGTTCTCTTCGAAGAGCACTCTGACATTTACCACGCAGGCTTTGTGGAACACGCCCAGCAGGAGTTTGCGGAAGCCTCCATCCTTTTAAGCCTGCTCAGGGAAGAAGAAAAACCTGAAACACTGCCTTCCCCGGAAGCCCTGAGCATCGGATATGCAGCCTACCTGAACGGGCTCGGAGACGTGGTGGGAGAACTCCGGAGACATGTCCTGGACCTTATAAGGACGGAAGCCCTGGAAAAAGCCGAAGTGTTTTTAGGGATAATGGAAAATATCCATGCAGTCCTTATGGACTTTGACTACCCGGATGCGATAACCCGGGGGCTCAGGCGAAAGACCGACGTAGCCCGCGGCCTGATCGAAAAGACCAGGGGAGACCTCATCAACGCAATCCAGCAAAAGAAACTGGAAACGGCAATGAGGGAACTGGAATCCAGGCTTGAGCCCGCACCGTTCCCTGAGGAACACACGGGCCCGGGATCACGGTAAATCAAATTAACCATATCATCAAACTTCCATAATACAGAATTTCATAATTCAAACTTTATAAACATAATACAGGATTTCATAATCCAAACTTCCATAATACAGAATTCCCATAATGCAAACTTCATAATCATAATACAGAATTTCATAATTCAAACTTCCATAATGCGGAATTCCATAATTCAAACCATAATTCAGACTTCATAATGAACAGATAAATAAGCACTGCGACAAAGGATTCCAATAATCGATAACAAGAGGATACCCATGAGATTTGATCCAGAGAAGATAAAAAAGGAAGCAAAGGAGAATTTTGACCTTGCCTGGAACGAAGGCAAAAACCTGGTCAGGACCCCTACCCTGAACGAACGTTACCCAAGGACCACCCTGAAGTACGGGAAAGCCCACCCTGTCTATGACACAATCCAGAAGCTGAGGGAAGCTTACCTCCGCATGGGCTTTGAAGAAATGATGAACCCTCTGATCGTGGATGAAAAGGAAGTCCACAAGCAGTTCGGAGGCGAAGCCCTGGCAGTCCTGGACCGCTGTTTCTACCTTGCAGGCCTGCCCCGCCCGAATGTGGGGATTTCCGACGAGAGAATCGCCCAGGTCATGGAGATCCTGGGAGACGTTGGGGAAGAAGGCGTTGACAAAATAAGAAAAGTCCTCCATGCATACAAGAAGGGCAAGGTTGAAGGAGATGACCTGGTCCCTGAAATTGCCGCGGCTCTGGAGGTTTCGGACGCCCTTGTGGCTGAGATGATCGACCGGGTTTTCCCGGAATTCAAGGAACTGGTGCCCGTGGCAAGCACAAAGACCCTGCGCAGCCACATGACCAGCGGCTGGTTCATTTCCCTTGGCGCTCTGCTTGAGCGAAAAGAACCTCCCTTCCATTTCTTCTCAGTGGACCGCTGTTTCAGGCGGGAACAGCAGGAAGACGCATCCAGGCTCATGACCTATTACTCGGCTTCCTGCGTTATTATGGACGAGGACGTGACTGTAGACCACGGGAAAGCCGTTGCAGAAGGACTCCTCTCCCAGTTCGGCTTTGAAAAGTTCCTCTTCAGGCCCGACGAAAAACGCAGCAAGTACTATGTGCCTGATACCCAGATCGAAGTCTTTGCTTTCCACCCGAAACTCGTGGGTTCGAACTCCAAGTACTCGGACGGCTGGATCGAGGTCGCAACCTTCGGGATCTATTCCCCGACAGCTCTTGCCGAATATGACATCCCGTGTCCGGTCATGAACCTGGGACTCGGGGTCGAGCGTCTTGCCATGATCCTCCACGACGCCCCTGACATCCGCTCTTTGACCTATCCGCAGATCCCCCAGTACTGTGAATGGGAGATGTCCGACAGCGAGCTTGCAAAGCAGGTCTTTGTGGACAGAGTCCCTGAAACCTCCGAAGGAAGGGAAATCGTGGAAGCAGTGGTTGCCCAGTGCGAACTGCACGGGAGCGAACCTAGCCCCTGCGCCTTCCCCGCCTGGGAAGGAGAAGTTTGCGGAAAGAAGGTAAAGGTCTCCGTAATCGAGCCCGAGGAAGAGACAAAACTCTGCGGTCCCGCAGCTTTTAACGAAGTCGTCGCCTATAATGGAGACATCCTGGGACTCCCGAACACCAAAAAATGGCAGAAAGCCTTTGAAAACCATTCCGCAATGGCCGGGGTCCGCTTCATAGAAGCTTTTGCCGCCCAGGCTGCCCGGGAAATCGAAGAAGCCGCAATGTCCGGGGCAGAGGAACACATTACAAGGGTAAGGATTGTAAAGGTCCCTTCGGAAGTCAACCTGAAGATAGGCCCCATGGCCCAGCGCTATATCACGGGTAAGAAAAAGAAAATCGATATCAGAGGCCCTATATTCACCACAGTTAAAGCTGAGTTTGAGTAAGGGTACCCTGGAAGGGATTGCAGTGGAAAGCAGGGAACAGATACAGGGTTCAAAATATCCGGAACTTACAGGGCTGATGGAAGCCGGAGAACCCGTATGTGTAACATTTGAACCCGAAATAGGAGAAGAGGCCGGGGCAGGAGAAGCGGGGAGGGCAGAAAAATCCGACCTGCTCTTCTGCGAACTCGTGCACAAAGCCCGTTTCGGGGAAACTTTCAGGATCTCGGGGCAGGGCTGTTCCCCGGGAGATTACGTGCTCGGCCTTTCGGAAGAGAGCCCGGCTGCTTACTACCTGAAATCCGGCAGGTACAGGGATCCGCAGGCTGCTGAAAAAGCGGCTCTGGCGCTTCCCAGGTTCGAGAAAAAATTCTGTTCCGTAAGAATCGAGCCCCTTTCCCTGAACAAAGGCGGTTTTGACGTACTGATCCTTTTCCTGAAACCCGAAAAAGCCATGCGAATCGTCCAGGCCAGTGCATATGCAAAAGGAGAAAGGGTAAAACTGGATACCCTGGGCGCTGCTTCCGTCTGCGGGGACTGTACGGTGCTCGCCCTCCGGGAAGGCCTGGGGCTTTCTTTCGGGTGCAAAGGGTCAAGGAAGCACAGCGGGTATGAGGACTTTGAAGCCCCTCTAGGGATTGCTTTTGAAAAAGTTAAAGAAATAGAAGATGGGCTGTCAAGCCTTCCAGGGACTCAAGCCTGAAAAAAAGAAAAAACATACAGGTCAAAATACTTAGATCAAACACTTAGATCAAACACTTAGATCAAACACTTAGATCAAACACTTAGATCAAACACTTAGATCAAACACTTAGATCAAAACACTCAGATCAGGCTTTTTGCTAAAAGCACCACCTTATCAAAAGTTTCTGTTACAGCACCTAATCCTGAAGCCTTTGCCCCCACAAGGTCAGGGGAAACGATCGTCAGGACCAGGAAAATACAGATAAGGACAACAGCATAACGGAAAGCCTTCCTTACGATGAAACCTGCTGAAAACCCGGATTTTTTGCCGGCGTCGTCATCAATATCTTCATCAATTCCTTCATATTTAACTTTCACATAGGACCAGTCCGCACTGTTTTGCCCTGAGTCGTATGAAACTTCTTTCGACCGGTCATGACGGTTTAAACTCTTTTCAGAATGAACGTATTTAGACTGCCCGGGTTTTCCGGATTCGCCCGGACCTTTGGAAGAAGAAGCCTGGCTGGCAGGGTAGGATTCACGATCGGATTTGAAAGAAACGTAGGAAATACCGGTCGATTTGAAAGCGCCCTTAGGACCTGAAACAGGCTGGTCGGGAGCTGGAGAAATGGAAGATTCCGGAGAAGGGGCTTCGGAATCGGAAGAAAAGTCCTCGGGACCCTCTGGTTCGGAAGAAGCTTCCACTGCCTTTTCTTCAGGGGGCAGGCATGAGTCGTATACCTTCCTTTTCCGAGGGTTTTTTAGAGTCTCGTAAGCCTCTTTGATTTTTATGAACTTTTCATGGGCATCAGGGGATTTAGACCTATCCGGATGGTATTTTTTTGCAAGTTCATGATACCTGTATTCAATGTCTTCAGGGTTTGCAACCCTGGGAATGTCCAGCAATTGATAGTAATCCACTGCCTTTCCCCCTTTGAGATACCTCATTTGTTATTTCAAGATGTCAGTCATTGAGCCCTGCCGGCCTTTCGATAGTAACGCTTCGCATGTTTCCTGTCGCAAGGTCTCTGGCTGTGGCGTTTATTATGCCGTTGGCATCGATGTCAAAAGTAACCTCTATCCGCGGAACACCTTTCAGAGAGGGAGGAATATTCTCCAGGATAATTGTTCCCAGAGCCACATTTTAGGATGCCTCCTGCTCTTCTCCCTGGAGAATCTTACCCCTGACGACCTCCTGGTTGTCATAATGAGTGGTAAAGACCTTACTATTCCTGGTAGGTATCGTCGTGTTCCGGGGAATTATGAATGCCGTCGTATCCCCTACGGTTTCAAATCCCAGTGTAAGAGAGGTGACGTCGAGAAGCACGAGGTTGCCGCCATCGACCTGCTGGTTCCCGGAACTTTTCAGGTACTCGTTTCCGAGGATCCCGGCCTGGACAGCCGCGCCCATTGCCACAACTTCATCAGGGTTAATGCTCTGAAGGGGGGATTTTCCCATGAAATCTTCTACCCGTTTCGCTACGGCAGGGATTCTGGTAGACCCGCCCACAAGAATGACTTCATCAATATCTTGAGGAGAAAGTCCTGCATCTTTCAGGGATTTTTCCATGATTGAAATGGTTTTATTAACAAGGTCCTCGGTCATTGCTTCGAATTGTTCCCTTGAGATCTCCATATCCAGACGTTTATTTTCAGAAATGTAAGGGAGATCAACATTTGCAGTCTTAAGGGAGGACAGGTCAACCTTGCACCTCTCTGCGGCTTCCTTGATACGCTGCATGGCCTCCACATTTTCAGAGAGGTCTGTACCTTCGGCTTCCTTAAACTCCGAGAGCAAATAATCGACAATTTTCCGGTCGAAGTCATCGCCACCAAGTTCGGTATCCCCACAGGTAGCCAGCACTTCGAAAACGCCGTGTTTGATTTTGAGAATCGATACGTCAAAAGTTCCGCCGCCGAGGTCGTAAACCAGGATTTTCTGGTCCTGGACACCGTCCCTCAGGCCGTAGGCAAGGGCTGCAGCTGTAGGTTCGTTTATAACCCTCAGCACATCCAGGCCTGCCATTTCCCCAGCTTTTTTCGTTGCGAAGCGCTGGGAATCGTTAAAATAAGCCGGAACCGTAATCACGGCTTTTCCGACAGCATCCCCAAGGTATTTCTCCGCATCGACTTTAAGCTTCTGGAGAATCATTGCTGAAATTCCGTGCGGCGTATAGTTCTCATTGTTCAGCGGTACCCTGTAGTCAGGTTTTCCCATATATCGCTTTATGGACTGAACGGAATTCTCGGGATTGGAAACTATCTGCCTTTTGGCGAGTTCTCCCACGAGCAGTTCATTCTTTTTAGAAAAACCTACAACTGAAGGTGTAAGCCTTTTTCCTTCTGAGTTTGTGATGACCTTCGGTTCCCCAAGTTCGATTATTGCCGTACACGAATTGGTGGTCCCAAGGTCTATACCCAATACTTTACTTCTGACTTGAGCCATAAAGTCCCCCAAAATTTTATTATGGAGACATGAGATATTAACTTTTCTGTTACAGTGTTTTGACCAATCTGTTCAACCAAACCAGAAAAATGGACTATATCTGTATTATAATATTTACATTAGAAGTACTTAAGATATTAATTTTTCCATTATAATATTGTAGTCTATTAATTAATTCAGACCTATATTAAACTTATTAAAATAGTAGACCATTAAACTATTAGAACATTCAACTATTTTAAACCATTAAACTATTGGAACCTTCAGCAGGTTCAAACCATTGAACCCTTAAATACATCACCTTTTAGAGTACTAGACAACCAATCCCATTAAATTACTTAAACCATTAAAAGATCAAATTCCCCCAAAACATTAAACCATTAAAAATCAAATTCATCCAAAATATTAGACCATTAAGATCAAATTTATCCAAAAAATTAGACCATTAAACTGGTAAAACCATTAAACCGGTTAACTGGAAAATTGAACTCAGTAAAATCCTCATTTTTAAAAGACATGCATCAGATAATATTTTTTTATAATGATTGGTTATGAAAGGTAGTAAAAAACAAGTTTATCAGGAGCAGAAATGTTGAAAAAAATATAGAAATTTGCCCTGATGAACAATTTCCTTTCCTGAAGGAAAATAAAAGCAGATCCACCTCAAGTTGACCCCGGGAATTGAGCTTTAGAAGAAAGAGTTTGCACCGGCTTTATCGATGAGAAGAGCTGCGGAAGCGCAGATGTCCCACTTAAACCAGTGGGATGATTTTATATAGAAGTACAAACATGTAAAATGCGTTTTAATTCCAAGATACCAATTCACGCTAACGGAGGATTAGATACATGGCAGGACAAGGACAGCCAATATTCATATTAAGAGAAGGCAGCAAAAGAACCAGAGGCAGGGATGCCCAGAACAACAACATCATGGCCGCAAAGGCAGTAGCCGAAGCAGTCAGGACCACCCTCGGACCCAAGGGAATGGACAAGATGCTTGTGGACGGCATGGGTGATGTGGTCATCACCAATGACGGTGCAACCATTCTTAAAGAGATGGACATCGAGCACCCCGCCGCAAAGATGGTTGTGGAAGTTTCCAAGACCCAGGACGATGAAGTGGGAGACGGAACCACCAGTGCCGCTGTGGTCGCAGGGGAACTCTTAAAGAAAGCTGAGGACTTAATCGAACAGGAAATTCACCCCACCATCATCGCCTCCGGGTACAGGCTGGCAGCCGAAAGAGCTGTTGAAGTCCTTAACTCCCTGGCAATGAGTGTGGATATGTCCAACCGGGACCTTCTGATCAGCATTTCCGAGACAGCCATGACCGGAAAGGGCGCAGAGTCTTCCAAGAGGGTTCTTTCCGAAATCGCCGTGGACGCAGTTACCAGCGTTGTAGACACAAACGGAAAGAACACCGTGGACAGAGAAAACATCAACGTTATCAAGAAAGTAGGCGGCAGGGTCGAGGATTCCGAACTTATCCCCGGCATGATCATTGACAAGGAAAGGATCCACCCCAACATGCCCGAAAAAGTCAATGATGCAAAGATCGTCCTTCTGAACTCCGCAATCGAACTCAAGGACACCGAAGTGGACGCAGAAATCTCGATCACCTCTCCGGACCAGCTCCAGTCCTTCCTTGACCAGGAAGAAAAGATGCTCAAAGACATCGTAAACAAGGTCATCGCCAGCGGGGCAAACGTCGTATTCTGCCAGAAGGGCATTGAAGACCTGGCCCAGCACTACCTTGCAAAGGCAGGCATCTTTGCCGTGCGCAGAGTCAAGAAGAGCGACATGGAAAAACTCGCCCGCGCAACCGGCGGCAAGCTCATCACCAACATGGATGAGATTACCTCCGAAGACCTCGGATACGCCAAGTCCGTGGAAGAAAAGAGAGTTGGCGGAGACAACATGACCTTTGTCACCGGCTGTAACAACCCAAAGGCAGTTACCATCCTCCTCCGCGGCGGCACCGAGCACGTTGTGGACAGCATCGGCAGCGCCCTCGAAGACGCAATCCGTGTAGTAGGTGTGGCAATCGAAGACGAGAAGCTCGTTGCAGGTGGCGGCTCCCCTGAAGTGGAAGTTGCACTCAGGCTCCAGGAATACGCAGCAACCCTCGAAGGCAGGGAACAGCTTGCAGTTAAGGCCTACGCCGAAGCTCTCGAAGTCATCCCGAGGACCCTTGCAGAAAACGCAGGTCTCGACCCGATCGACATGCTCATGGAGCTGCGCTCCCAGCACGAGAAAGGCGTGAAGACAGCAGGTCTCGACGTCTACGAAGGAAAGGTTGTTGACATGTGGGAGGCCTTTGTGGTCGAACCCCTCAGAGTCAAGACTCAGGTAGTCAGCGCCGCAACCGAATCCGCAGTCATGATCCTCAGGATCGACGACATCATCGCATCCACCCGCGCAGCCCCCAGCCCCGAAGAAATGGGCGGAATGCCCCCAGGAATGGGTGGAATGGGCGGAATGCCTCCAATGATGTAAATTTCTGAAAATAAGGTTTAAAATTCGGGCAAGCCCCGAAAACGAGAAAAGAAGGCGCAGTCTTTAACTGCCCTTTTTTTCTTAAAAAATATTTAGCCAAAAACTTTTGATTTCAGCAAAATGCCTGTTGCAGGTATTCAACCTGTTGCAGATTTTTAACAAAATTTCTTGTGAATCTCCAAGGTTCTTTTATAAGGCCCTTAACCGGGTCTTTTAAAGAATTGAACTACATTATATTCTTTTTTAAAAACGATTTGCAAAACAAGACTTGCAAAAAAACGATTTGCAAAAAAAGAATATCAGGACTTTTCAAGACAGTTCAGGATATCCTTTGCTTTAAATTTTGTAGTTATTATCCGCGTCCTGCCTCTCTGCCCCTTTCCTGTAAAGTCAGCGTCCACGTAGCTTAGGGCCTGGAGTTTGTTGACCATGCCGTAAAAACGCGTGTACCCCAGGTCTGTGAGTTCATGAAAGGAGTTATAAAGCTCCCCGGCCTGGATTTTCTCTTTCCTTGCAACCAGTCCCAGGAGGGCCTTTTCAGGGTCAGAGAGGAGGCTTATGCCCCTGCATAGATGCAGCAGTTTGGAAGCCTCATAGGCTTTTTCCACATCTTCGGAGGAGATCGTGCGGCTCCCTCTCCGCTCGGCATTAAACCCGGAACGTTTCAAAAGGTCGATCCCAACCCTCAGGTCCCCTGTCTTTTCCACATAAGAGACAACCATTTCAAGCACCTCTTCGGAAACAACCTTCGGGTAAAAGCCGTACTTCACCCGGTCCCTCAAAATATCCAGGATTTCCTCATACCCGTACCTTGGAAAAGAAATCTCTTCCGGCAGGAAAACCGAGTTGACCCGCGCATCGAGCCTGTAGAGGTCCGAAGCATCGTTCACGATCCCGATTACCCCTATCCTGGCCCCCGGGTACTGTTCGTGAGCACGCAGGAGGGAATACATGACCTCGTTGGCATGCCCTTCGTAGCAGAGGTAGTTGAGGTCATCCAGGGCCAGGAGCAGCACCTTCTCGGAGGAGATCAGAAAGTCCACAACATTTTCAAAAAGTTTCCTGAAAGCGACCCCTGAACTGGGAGGGGAGATCCCGAACAGTTTTTTATAAATCCGGGAAATAACCGCAAAACGAGTGGAATCGATCTGGCAGTTGACCTTCACCGGCACGACGCTGGTAGTATGGGCCTCGACTTCCCTGAACACCTTCATGACCGCACTGGTCTTTCCCGTCCCCGGAGGCCCCACCAGCAAGCAGTTCATCGGACGCATGCCGCGCAGGGCGGGGCGAAGGGCAAACCTGAGAGAGTTCAACTGAGTGTCTCTGTGGGGAAAATAGTCAGGAAGGTGGTCAGGTTCGAGTACGGAGGGGTCCTTGAAAAGGGTCTCGTCCCAGAGTAGCATGTCGTTATTGGTCAAGGGCAATTACTCCATTCGTTTATGAAAGGGTACACCGGATTCATGCGGTGAATTTTTGAATATATTTTTTTGTCTTTGGAATTATGTTTGTCTTTGGAATTATGTTTGTCTTTGGATCGGGATTATCATTAGATC
>DUKH01000222.1 GCA_013329415.1 Methanosarcinaceae archaeon
GAAAGTACCAGGGTAATAGAAAGTAAACCTCAAAGGTACTGATAAAGAAGAAAAAACGGAACCTATTTTTCTGTAATGAATTAGGAATATTTTTTTGAATGCTGCTGGACAGTTAGTCTCATCCTTAAAAATAACACATATCCTTTTTTAAGTTTAAGAAAGTACTCCTTTCAGGAGTGTGCATATAAGTTTTTTGGCCAAAGTCTCAAACAATCCGTCATATTAAGTAATAATTCCAAAAAAGAAAATCAGAAATATAACATCCTTTTTGATAGTTTGATGATCTGGCCAGAAAACTTATAAAGAGTTGATAAAAATTAGTTTATGGAGTTCAAAAGTACTTTCCAACGTCATCCGAACTCCACAACTGTCTATATATATGCAAGGAATTAAAACTCCTCATTTTTTTCAGTGATTGATATGAATAAAATTAACAAAGTAATAGTTGTTTTTATCGTATTTCTAACTTTCTTAGTACTGATGAATCAATCTCAAGAAATCAAAGTAAGTGGTTTACTTATTCAATTTGAAAATGAAACTACTGAACCGGAAGTTAAAGTCATTCTTGAAAATTCCAACATGACGGTGAATTATACCATAGACTACGATTCTAATATTGGGCGAGGAATGTACTACATAAAAGTAGATGAAGATAAAATCAAAGAATTGAGGAAAGATGAAAACTGGACTTCTGAAATTGAACTCAAAAAAGGAAATTATAACATAACTATGTTATCCGCAGAATTTGTTCCAGATGAAAATTTTCTTACTATGCTGGAAAAAAATAATTTACAGTTGAAAAAGGCCGTCGTATGTTATATCCGTTTTGGAGATGGAACACAGGATTGGGTTGTGGGAAAGAATTGTGTTCTGGAAAAGGATGCAATAAGGATAAAAAATGAGCTTGAAACAAATGAGAAAGTTTTGATTGTAGGCCTGGATGATATTGAAGGATAAAAACACTGTACTGAAACCAGGTCTAATAGATGCGCTAAACCAGCTCCGAGGAAAAGCCAAAGCCTTTTAAAGGTTAACTGCTCTCAATCAGCCTGACATGTCCAGACCAGCATACCTTGGCAAAATGCTCCTGCACTGGTGCGAGGCCTGCAATGTGCCCGTGCTTGGAAAAAAGTGTGGGTGCGGCAAAAAGACTCAAAAAGTCGAGGTCACCCCTCCCGGAGACATCCGCCCGGCTTTTGATTATGATATCAAGCGCATAAATACTATTTCTGAAAAACAGTTCAACGTCCCCCTGATCCCCGAGGGGCACCTCACGGTGCTGAACAAGGCTCCTTACGATGACCGGATGGACGAAATCATAGTGGACGGGAAAGTCCTGGCTTCCATCAGGTTTGAAATAGAGAGTTGTGAATGGGTCATCCTCCCCCGCCTTGAAGGTGCAAGGCGGCTTTTCCATGGAAGAGACCCGGAAAGTTTGAGTGGAAATTTGAAGAAATGGGTCATCATAGACGAAGGAGTGGTACCCTTCATCCTGGAAAAAGGAGCAAGTGTTCTTGCCCCGGGAGTACTGGATGCGGACCCCGGGATCCGGAGAGACGATGAAGTGGTGGTGCTGACCCCCACAGGAGACGTTATCTGCTGCGGAAGAGCCCGGATGGCAGGGCAGGAGATGCGTGATGAAAAACGCGGGAATGCCGTAAAGCCGCGCTGGAGTAAAGAACCGGTTGAGGCGAAAATCCCGGCCGGAGGGCAGAGCTGGGACGATGCCGTCAGGGCAAATGAAAAGCTTCTGGACGCAATGATAGAAGAATCCCATACTTTCATCCGAAACGTTGCCGGAAGCATTGACAAGAAAGTCAGCGTGTCCTATTCCGGAGGGAAGGACAGCCTTGCCGTGCTCCAGCTTGTTGACGAAGTCCTTGACGATTACGAAATCCTGTTTGCCGATACCGGGATTGAGTTCCCGGAGACCCTGGAAAACGTCCGGGAAGTTGGCACATACTACGGAAAACCCCTTAAGATTACCAGTGCCGGAGACGCGTTCTGGGACTCCATCGGGGTTTTCGGTCCCCCGACAATGGACACCCGCTGGTGCTGCAAGATCTGCAAACTGGGGCCCATAGTCCGGCTTATCGACGAGAATTACGAAAATGGGTGCCTGAGCTTCATCGGGCAGAGGCAATACGAGTCCCAGGCCCGCGCCATGAGCAAGAAGGTCTGGAAAAACCCCTGGGTAGGAAACCAGGTAGGAGCCACCCCAATCCAGGAATGGACTGCCCTGCACATCTGGCTCTACCTTTTCAGGACAAACGCCCCTTACAACCCCGCTTACGAGAAAGGCTACGACCGGATGGGCTGCTGGCTCTGCCCCTCATCATCCCTTGCCGACTTTTTCCAGCTTGAGGAAAGCCACCCCGAACTTGCTGAGAAGCTAAACTTTCATCTCCTCGCCTATGCGGAGCGCATGGGGCTCTCCCCGGAATGGGTGAAGTACGGTTTATGGCGTTATAAACGGTATCCCAAAGTCCTTATGGAACTTGCGGAGAAAAAAGGAATAAAACTGCTCCCGAAACAGGCTACCCCCGAAGAGCTCCACCTTGAGGTCACCACGGGTTACAGGCCCTGCAAGGTAGGAGGAATTTCTGCGGATGGAAGTTTCGGGCAGGCTATTGACATCGAAAATCTGAAAGATACCGGGATGCTAAATGCCATCGGAAAGGCGTCCTACATCGAAGGTGCGGCTTCGGTTGCCGCCGGAGAGTCCAGAGCTCAGGTATTTGCCTCAGGAAACGTCAACGGGAGAAGTGAAAACGAAAAACTCGTGAAAAAACTGATGAGGAAGATGGAACTCTCGGTGAGAAGGGCAATTCTCTGCCAGGGCTGCGGGGTCTGCGTAGGGCACTGCGAACACGGGGCGATAAAAATGAAAGCAGGCAGGGCAGAGATCAAGGACACCTGCACCCACTGCGGGAACTGCATTGAAGTCTGCCCACTTGCAAAATTCATGTAAATTAATCACATGTAAGCTGATCACATGTAAGCTGGGCAGGATGAAGAAAAAGATAACATCCCCCAACTAAGCAACAGGAAAACAGCAGCAATTACGACTTAATATAAAAGAGCAGGAAAATGAAAAAATGGGCATTCAGCTTCAGATCGGGCACCTGAAGCTATTTTCCGGTACGAGGTCACTGTTCCGGCAAAGCTCCATTTTCCGGCTCAAAGTAATATTCAGCAACCTTTATAGGGTTTCATTCGGCGTCTATGTTGATTTCAAAACAGCTTACGATCTGGTTTCCTTTATGGCATGTTCCTGTAATTTTCTGGCTTCCGGAGGAGATCACCTGGATTTCCCATATGCGGTAGCCGCCTTCCAACGTTACTTCACCGCTGGGGACGTATCTTTCGCTCATAACCTCAAGGCCGTTGCTCGTTGCTATGTCCCAGGAAAAACCTGTGTCCGGATTCTCCGGGAACTGGATGGTAAACGGTCTCCTCAGCATGTTATTCTCTCTCCTAACAGTCTACTAACGAATCCGTCCTTCCCTGTACCACTTAATACGTTCTTTGCCATTTTAAAGCGAATATCCGTATAGTTTGCCATTTTACAGGAAATTCGCGCGCAGATAGGATCTACAGTAAAAACAGCCACATCTGAAAATATGGGAATGGAAACTCAGGTTATGGACGCAATTTTTAATCATTAATCCATATAGATATTGGATTTCTTGTGTGATAAATATTGTGAAAAAAGATTTCACATGGGTTAACATAAAAAAGGGAGTATAAAATATAAAACGTAACTTAGCACCATTGCAGACATGTATATAAGCAACATTGGAATATCAATTTTTTAATATATTTCCACCCTGCAACAGGCAGGAAAAAGGTAAACAAAAAATCCTGCCCCTGAGAGTCCGAATTTCAAAAATTCATAGAAGGTGCCCTCAGGACCTTTAAACTGCACTCTGCCAGGCTCAAGCCCGTGAAGGAAAAAACCTGCAAAATTCAGGCACCGTAAAGGAAAAAACCTGAGAACTCAGGCGCCGTGGGAAAGAACCCTGCAAAATTCAGGCACCGTAGTCAAAAAGGCTGGTCTGGCCCGTCTTTTTCTGGAGCCCACCGACCCTCACCCCCACGCGCCGGAGTTCAACGGAACTTTCCGAAAGGAAAGCTTCGAGAATTTCCCGGGAGGTCTCCAGGAGAATTGCCCTATCCGAGACGGGATGGTTCAGGGTCCGGCTCTTCGTATGCGTCTTGAAGTTTGAATTTATCACAGTTATGGTAACAAGCCTGAAAGCCAGTCCCCTTGAATCCAGTTTTGCAATAACATCCTCGACAAGCCTGTCCACCAGCGGATAGATCAGTTCAGGGTTCAGGGTATCTTCGGAAAGCGTTGCAATTCTCCCTATCTGCTCGGACCCTTCCCGCTCCTTTACGGGAGAGTCATCAAGCCCTGCAGCAGCCTGCTTGAGCCAGGTCCCCCTGGCCTTCCCGAAAGCCGAGATCAGCCCGATCACGTCGTAATCTGCAAGTTCCCCTACCGTGGAGATCCCCATTTCCTGCAGTTTGTCTGCGGTGACGTCCCCGAGTCCCCAGAGCTTCGTAAGTTTCAACGGGCCCAGGAAAGCGGCAACATCTCCCGGTTTCACCATCGTGATCCCGTCGGGTTTTTTCACCGAAGAAGACATCTTTGCAATAAGCTTGTTTGGGCCGACCCCCACGGAACAGGTCAACTTTTCTTTTTCCCGGACCTCGGCTTTTATCCGCATCCCGAGCTCAAAAGCCCTTTCAAAGTCCCCTCCGACCTGCCCCGTGGCCTCCAGAAACGCCTCATCAATGCTTATCTGCTCAAAAGCATCCCCATTCACCCCTAAATCCGCATAGCCCCGGAGAATTTCCATGACATTGTCCGAGACCTCTTTGTAAAGGTCCTTCCTTACCGGCAAAAACACCGCATCAGGGTTCAGTTTCTTGGCCCTTGAACAGGGCATTCCTGACCTGATCCCGGACTCCCGGGCAATGTAGTTGCAGGTGCTGACCGACCCGCTCAGCTCACTCCGCCCCGAGAGCATACAGACCACGACAGCTTTTCCCCGGAGTTCGGGGTTTTCCCGCTCCTCGATGGCGGCATAAAAAGAGTCCATGTCCACATGGAGAACGACCCGCTGCATTACAGGAAAAATGCGGGGAAACCTTGTATAATTATCTGTGAAATTCATAAAAAACGAAACGACAAAACACAAACCATAATAAATAAAAACCATAACCTCGTTTGTGGTAACACTGTTTTTTATAAAGTTAATCACTATCCCCCACTTACAGGACGTTATCAATGAAGCAAAAATCAGACCCAATAAAAATCCCCGGAGAAGGGAAAAACGTTCCGGGAGAACACCCGGGTGAAAACGGAAGGAAAGAGGGTTCAAACCCGGAGAATCCGGACCGGGTCGAGAAAAAAAACGGCACCCCTGTCCTTGAGGTAAAAAACCTCTACCACAGGTATCCCCACCTGCCTGCAAACGCCCTGGATAATATCAACCTGAAGATATATAGAGGAGAACGGGTCGCTGTGCTTGGGGCCAATGGGGCCGGGAAGTCTACCCTTTTCAAGCACCTGAACGGGATTCTGAAACCGCTCTCAGGGGACATGCTGGTAAAGGGAGAAAAGATCACGAAAAAGAATGTCCGGGCCTGCCGGGAAACCGTGGGGATAGTCTTTCAGGACCCTGACGACCAAGTGCTCGCCCCAAGCGTGGAAGAAGACGTGGCTTTCGGGCCGATAAACATGGGGCTCCCGAGGAAAGAGGTCGAAGCCAGGGTAAAGGAAGCCCTGGAAATGGTGGGTCTCAGCGGCTTTGAAGAACGAGCCCCGCACCACCTGAGCGGGGGGCAGAAGAAACTGGTGGCTATTGCAGGGATCCTGGCCATGCGCCCCGAGGTAATCGTGCTTGACGAGCCAACCGCAGGTCTCGACCCCCTGAGTTCCGCCCGTGTCCTTGACCTGATCATGAAAATGAACCGGGAGCTCGGGATCACCCTGCTCCTGTCCACTCACGACGTGGACGTTGTGCCCTATTTTGCAGAACGGGTCTTTGTCCTCCACCACGGAAAACTGGAAGCAGACGGGAGCCCTGAAGAGATCTTCAGCGACCCGGAGCTCCTAAGGAAAGCCCATCTCCGGCTCCCCAGGGTGGCCGAAGTCTTCGAACTGCTGAGGCAGGAAGGGATCAACGCCAGCATACAGATAACAGCCGAATCCGCCAAAAACGAGGTCATGCGGATTATGGGACCGGAACACTAAAAGTGCGGGAATGAAATGAGAGCCTTTGAGAGAGACCTGAAAAAAGTTGCAGGAAAGGAGAAAACTCAATGGTAACCCTTACCGATATCGAGCGTGAGTCATACAAGAACAGCCCGGTCCACAGGCTCGACCCCCGGATAAAACTGCTCTTTGCGCTTGCGGTGATCATTTATGTGGTGAGCCTGCCCAGGATCGAGGAAAAAAATATGATCCGGCTCTTATCCATTGAAGCCTATCTGCTGCTTCTCGTGCTTGTTGCGGGACTGGACCTCAGGTATTTTATCCTGCGCATCCTTGCAGCGCTCCCCTTCGGGCTTGGGATAGCGCTCTTCCAGCCTTTCCTGAGGCCGGCCTTTATGGAAAGCTACACTCCATATCCCCTGGATTTGCCCTTCGGCCTCAGCATCACTTACGAAGGGCTAGCTTTCGGGGCCACTCTCCTCCTGAAATTCCTGGTCTGCATAACAGCCGTGGCCCTACTCTCCTCCACAACCCGCCTGAGGGACATGGTAGCTGCGGCTGACAGGGTAGGGTTTCCCCGGGAGTTTACCCTGCTATTGAGCATGATGGTGCGCTACCTGTTCCTTTTCTGGGCCGTACTGAAAAGGATAAAAATTGCCCAGCAGACCCGGCTCTTCAACATATGGAACAAAGACGTGCCTAGAAGATGGGTTCTGGAGCAGATAGGGCACAGCATCAGTTCGATTTTCATACGCTCTTACGAACAGGGGGAAAAGACCTACATCAGCATGCTCTGCAGAGGCTATGGGAGCGGGCATGAGAAATCGTATTACAGGACAAAAATCAGGACTGTTGATGTCTTCTTTTTACTCCTGAGTTTTAGCTGTATTCTTTGTATCCACTTCTTTGCCTGAAAGTATCAAACCCCGGCCAGAACAGAGGCAGAATTTACTTTCTGCAAATACTCTTTTTTGCCGGGAATCAGGGGTTCTCCGAAAATGGAGAACCTTGAAGAAAAGAAACGGCAGGTCAGGAAATAAAAGAATAAATCAGGAAATCGCAGCATATTGAGTTCACAATTTATTACCAATAGCTAGCGCGAGTATACTGAATTAGATTAGAATAAATAATTGTCGAACAAAGTAATACCAAAACGTATATATGTAATACTGAAATATCTAGTATTACTTAGAATCTTCTTTAAGAATATTGATCGGAAACCCCACTTTCTTAATAATATTCAGAATTACGTTTCAACTATATCCGAAAATAAATCTAAATAAAGTTCAAGGTATGAATTTCAAATAATTTAAATGTGAACCTCGGAAACGCTTAAGGAATTCACGTAAAGAATACTTATCCATGTATATTCCAGGGATATTCCTCAGGCATTAGCATCAGAATGTTCACTGTGAGACACACAGGAAATGGAAAATAAGGGGAAAAAGAGGGAAAAATCATGCACATACCCGATTCGTTTATACCTTTAGACCAGGCAGTTGTCTACTGGGCAATAACCATCCCATTCATTTTCATGTCAATGAAATGGGCGAAAAACGAGCTCGATGAAATGAAAATACCGATCCTCGCTGCCCTTGCAGCCGGAGTCTTCGCAATCCAGGCCATGAATATCCCTATCGGGATGGGGACAAGCGGGCACATGGTAGGGGCAACCCTTGTTGCCATTGTCTTCGCAAGTCCATGGGCAGGGGTGCTTGTGCTGACTCTGGTGCTGCTCGTGCAGGGCTTCGCCTTTGGGGATGGAGGGATTACAACCATGGGCGCAAACATCCTGAATATGGGTGTTGTTTCCGGGTTTGTCGGGTATTATACCTATGCTGCCCTTCGCAAGAGTGTGGGCACAAGCATCGCAGCCTTCGGTGGTGCCTGGCTCGGGCTCTTTATATCGGCAATAGTATGTTCGGTCCAGATGTGGCTTGCAGGTACCTTCCCCCTGGTCCCGGGACTTATTGCCATGGGTACCTATCACTTGATAATAGGTTTCATCGGCGAAGGTCTTATCACTGCAGTTGTGATCACATCGATTGCCAAGTTCCGCCCGGACCTTCTTGAAGACAGTTTTAACGCCGGGTCAGACAGGTATAACACGGAGGTTCACGCATGAGCGGAAAGTCAAACATGAAATTCCTCTACGCAGGGATTGCAATTGCACTTCTACTCTCGGTTCTTGCCCCCTTCCTTGCATCCCCCAACCCCGACGGGCTTGAAAGCGCAGCAGGTGGAGTTATTGAGGAATCAAAGATGTCCGAACTTGAAGAAATGGAACCTGCGGTAAGTTCTCCAATGCCCGACTATTCAATTGAGGGTATGGGCAAGGGCGGGGAAGTCGCTGCAATTGCCATCGGGACGTTTGCAGTCCTGGCCATCAGTTTCGTATTCGGGAAAGTATTCAACAAAAAAGCCTGAAACTTTCCAAGCCGTTAATTTTGCGATAAATTGGACCTACAACTCCAAAACCAGAAAAAAATCATTATCTCTTTCGGGGCAAAACCCGGGAGAGAAATGGTTTAACAACGACACATGGTCACCCGGAGAAAGTTATCCGGAAAATTGTCCGGAAAAGTCACAGGTCCATGAATATAAGGCTTGAAGGGCACAAGTTGTTAATTACACACTCCGGACATTTCGGTTTCCGGGCAGTGCATACATTTCTTCCGTGAAGGATCAGGGTCATAGAAAGCGAATCGAAGTCTTTTTTTGGGGTAAGGGCCATCAGATCCTGTTCTATTTTTACGGGATCGGAATTATTAGTAAAGCCCATCCGCCCTGAGAGCCTCTTTACGTGGGTATCTACCGCAATGCCTTCTATTACCCCAAACCCTCTTGAAAGTACGATATTTGCGGTTTTTCGCCCTACCCCGGGGAGGGTTACGAGCTCTTCCATAGTATCCGGGACTCTCCCATTATGGCGTTCCAGAATAAGCCGGGCAGCTGCTTTGATGTTTTTTGCCTTGTTCTTGTAAAAGCCTGTGGAATAGATTTCTTCTTCAAGTTCCCGGAGGTCTGCGTTCGCATAGTCTTCCACAGTCCGGTATTTTTTGAATAAATCCTCAGTCACCCTGTTGACCTGCGCGTCCGTGCACTGGGCGGATAGGACGGTGGCGACCAGGAGTTCAAGGGGATTATCGTAATTCAGGGCTGGCTTTGCATCCGGATACTCTTCCCGGAGAATGTCCCAGATTTTGTCGAAGTTGTGGCGGTTGTCGGGGATTTCGTATTCTTCATCAAATCCGGGGGTTTTCGGTTTTTTTCGGTTTTT
>DUKH01000221.1:0-3412 GCA_013329415.1 Methanosarcinaceae archaeon
TTTTCCACTCCTTTCTTTCCACTCCCTTCCTGATCACACCTTGTCGGACAGTAACTTTCTCTCCCCAGCAAACCTCTCCCCAGCAAACCTCCCCCTTCAACTATAATTTTATATGTTTAGATGAAATTCTAAGTTGCATGAATCCGGTCCTTATCTTCCTTTTTGCCCTCATCTGCATTCTGCTCCTGACCGCAAAATTCAGGATTCATCCTTTTCTGAGCCTGGTTTCGGTATCTATCCTCACGGGAGTTCTGGCAGGTGAACCCCTCAGGACAGTGGAAACGGTAAGTTTGGGTATGGGTAAGGTATTTTCCCACTTTGCAATTATCATTACCTGTGGGAGCATCATTGGAATCGTACTCCAGAGGACCGGGGGTACCTCCGTGATTGCCGACGATATCATTCGTTTTTCCAGAAAGCCTCTTTTGGCTCTGAATTTCCTTGGGTTTCTCTTTTCCGTGCCTGTGATGTGCTGCATCCTGGCATACGTTATCTTTGTTCCGATTGCAAGAGAGTTGGCAGCCAGGACCAACAACCCCTCGATTTCTAGTGCAACCGCCCTGGCGCTGGGCACGCTTGCCTCTTTCAACCTTGTCTACCCCTCCCCCGTGATAATCTCGGCAGCGGGAGAGCTTGGGGCAAATACTAACCTCCTGATCCTGTTGGGATTTTTGATTTCAGTTCCCACGTCCATTGCAGGGTACCTCTATGCCAGGAAATTCAGTGCCGGTGAAGGGTCAGGGACTTTAGGACCTTCACGGAAAGGTGAACAGGAGCTTTCAGGGCGTAAGGAGTCTGTAATCAAGGAAGGGGAATTGGAAAAGACAAATGGAAGGTTTAAAAGGCTTGAAGCCTATGCTCCTGTTTTTTCCCCCTCATCCTTATTCTCTCCAGCGCGATCCTTGAAACCCCTCCTCCGCTACTCCTGTTCCTCGGCGACCCGAACATAGCCCTGCTGATCGGGGTACTACTCTCTTTTCTTTCCGGGAGGAGGCTGGGACTTGACGTGCTCAGAACTCTTATAGAAAAAGCCGTGAGAAGGGGTGGGGTTGTCATCCTCGACCTCTGCGGGGGTGGGGCTCTTGGGGCAACTCTTGCCATGACAGGTGCCGGGGAGGCCCTGGGACAGATGTTCATGCAGTTGAACCTGCCCCACATCATGGTGCCCTTCCTGGTCGCTGCTGCCCTCCAGACCGTTCAGGGCTCAAGGGTCGTGACAATGCTTGTTGCTCCCTCGCTCATGATGCCTCTACTGCCAGAACTCGGGCTTCCTGTGGAAATCCTCATCCTGGCCATGGCATCGGGCACTTTCCTATTCTCACACGTCAACGACCCCTTTTTCTGGATTTTCGGGGAACTGGCTGAAATTGAGCCTCGGCAGGTATTCAGGGCATATACACTGGGAGGAGCCCTGATGGGTGTTGTTAGTTTCCTGCTTGTCTGCGGAGTCTATTTGGTCGGTTACTGAAAAAAACTGCGTTTAGCAGCTCATCTGCGAGTTTTCTTATCCCTTTTTCCCCTCCCTTTTTCCTCTCCCTTTTTCCTCTCCCTTTTTCCTCTCCCTTTTTCTTACCCTTGTTTACTGATCTCTACTTTTGCAGGGATTCGATAATTTAAACTCAATTGTTTTTCCTGCAACGTTTTTCCATTCTCACATAAAATTCTGAAAAGTTGGGGTGGTACCAAAAAATTCCAAAGAAATAAATATCTGTTTTTTTATTATACTATTTCATGACGGTGATTACGGGTCTCGAGCTTTCTCCCCGGAAAGTAGATTACCTGAAATTTATTTTAAAAAAAGGAAGGACTGTGAAGACTACTGAAATTTCTTCCAGCTTTAAAGTGGACCCTTCCACGACAAGCAAGACCCTTAACGAGCTTGCAGCTTCAGGCTATCTGAACCATGTTCCTTACAAAGGGGTCGACTTAACTCAGTATGGGGGGATGTATGCGGAGTTCCTGATCAGGAGACACAGGATCATGAGTCTCCTCCTGAGTCACTACGGTTTTTCCTCGGAAGAGGCTTGTGAGGAAGTCTCAAGGTTCGAGGCCTACGTTTCAAAGGAGGCAGTGGACAAGATCTGCAGTGCAATGGGGCATCCGATGTTCGGAGTGTGTGGAGAAATCACGCATGAAAAGTGTTTCCATGGTGAGCAGCGGGATGGATGAAAGCTAATTGACCCAATAAGCTGATTGACCCAATAAGCTGATTGATTCAATAAGCCGATGGACCAGTGGTTGATAATTTGGGTGAATACCAAACATTGATGTAAATGCTCTCAAAACCTGGGTTCTGCCCAACTTTGTAATGTACCAAATTTGAGATATTCCGGATTTATGCTGTAAAATGAAAGTGAAAATGAGGATGAGGATGAGGAGAGTGGGATTAGAGCATGAAAGTTAAAATTTTGCCTATTTTAGTTTTGCTTGTGGTAGGCCTTTCTCTTTTTGCCAGCGGCTGTGCGGATACGGGCCCTGAAAATAATTCCGCGGGCTATGGGACTGAAACCGGAGGGGATGAAGAGCCCATTGTGGTGGCAGTGAGCGCTCTCCCCCAGGCCGAGTTTGTGGAAAAGATCGGAGGGGACAGGGTCAAGGCCGTTGTCCTGATCCCACCGGGGGCAAGCCCTGTCACCCATGAGCCCACGCCCAGGCAGCTCCAGGAAGTGAGTGAAGCCCGGATGTATGCTATTGTCGGCTCTGGACTTCCTTTCGAAGAAGTCTGGCTGGACAAGATCGAGGCCGTCAACAGTGAAATGCTGATCGTGGACTGCTCAAAAGGGATCGAACTCAGGGAACTGGCTGCCCATAATCACCATGATGAGCTGGAAGGGGAAAGTGCCGGGGAAGATGCCGCTGAACATGAAGCCGAACATGAAGGCCTGGACCCTCATATCTGGACATCTCCCGCAAATGCAAAGGTCATGGTCGAGAATATCTACGAGGGGCTTGTGGAAATAGACCCTGAAAACGAAGCCTACTACGCCGAAAACAGGGACTCTTACCTGGAAGAACTGGACGCTCTGGATGCAAGGATCAGGGCAAAGCTGGAAGGGCACGAGGAACGGAACTTCATGGTCTTCCATCCGTCGTGGGGCTATTTTGCTGCCGAGTACGGGCTTACCATGATCCCGATTGAAATCGAAGGGAAAGAACCGAGTGTACAGGACCTTGCAAACCTGATCTCCGAAGCAAAGGAAAAGAACGTAAAGGTCATTTTTGTCCAGGCCCAGTTCAGCACCCGGAGCGTGGAAGCAATTGCCGATGAGATCGGGGGCGAAGTCGTTGTAGTGGACCCTCTGGCAAAGGACTACATCTCAAATATGGATGAGGTGTCCGATATCTTTGCCAGAAGCCTCGTTTAAGTCCTCTTCCAGAACATGAAGAGCCTGAAGTCAGGAAGGGTTTGAAG
>DUKH01000221.1:3783-6398 GCA_013329415.1 Methanosarcinaceae archaeon
GGAAGGGTTTGAAGTCAGGAAGAAATGAGATTTAGCTGAAAACAGAAACTGGGAAGCTGAAAAAAAGGATGATTGAAGGCGGACGGGAAGGTTATGGAGAAAGTAATTGAGCTTAAGGACGTCTGGGTTCGCTACGGAAACCAGGTGATTCTGGAGGCTGTGAATCTGGAGCTTGAAAAACCGGAGGGCTTGCTAGGGATTATCGGTCCTAACGGTGGGGGAAAAACAACCCTCTTAAAAGTGTTTCTCGGGCTTTTGAAGCCTTATAGGGGAAGCGTGAAACTTTTTGGAAAGACACCGGAAAAAAGCAGGGACCTTGTAGGCTATGTCCCTCAGTACAAGCGGTTTGACTTTGACTTCCCTATCAGTGTCTGGGAAGTCGTTTTGACCGGGAGGATGAGCCACACCGGTTTCCTTAAAAAATACAGTGATGAAGACAAGAAAGCTGCCGAGGAAGCCCTGAAAACCGTGGAGATGTTCCAGTATAGGGACCGGCAGATCGGGCAGCTCTCGGGAGGGCAGAGGCAGAGAGTTTTTATTGCCCGGGCTCTTGCCACAAACCCCAAACTCCTGCTTCTGGACGAGCCCAATTCCGGCCTGGACCCTCACATGCAGGACGAACTCTACCGCCTGCTGGACCGGCTCAAAAATGACATGGCAATCATCATGGTTACGCACGACCTGAGTGCAGTGTCCGTCTACGTGGACAAGATAGCTTGCCTGAATCGCAAACTGCACTACCACAACTCCAAGGAAATCCGGGTCGAGGACCTTGAAGCCACCTACCAGTGCCCTGTCGAATTGATTGCGCACGGAGTGCCTCATAGGGTTCTCGATAAGCACAACGGGGGGTCCTGATGAGCACGGACGGCTCTGAAAAAGTGAATTTAAGGGGCGATCTCAAAGAGCGATCTGAAAAAGGAGAAATAAAAAATGTTTGACCTTCTGCAGTACAGCTTTGTCCAGAATGCTCTAGCTGCCGCCGTCCTGGCCAGCATCGCCTGCGGGATAATCGGCGTCTACGTTGTTGTCAAGAAGATTGTCTTCATCAGCGGCGGGATTGCCCACGCCTCTTTTGGAGGGATTGGGCTTGGCTATTACCTTGACATCAATCCCATGTTCGGGGTTCTGCCTTTCAGCATCCTTTCAGCCCTTGTAATGGGTACGGTGAGCAAGAAATCTAAAATCCCCGAAGACAGCGCTATAGGCATCCTCTGGTCTCTGGGTATGGCCATCGGCATAATTTTCGTTTACCTAACTCCCGGTTATGCCCCCGACCTCATGACTTACCTCTTCGGAAACATTCTAACTGTCCCCCGCCTTGATATTTACCTGATGCTCGCTCTTGACCTGGTAATTGTAGGTGCAGTCTATCTCTTCTATAAGGAGTTCCTGTCGCTTTGCTTTGATGAGGAGTTCACCACTGTTCAGGGTGTCCCGACCCAGAAGCTTTACCTCCTGCTCCTCTGTATCATCGCCCTGACCATCGTTGTGCTGATCAAGGTCGTCGGGATCATCCTGGCAATTGCGCTCCTCACTATCCCGGCCACTCTCAGCCGTAAATTCACCCATGATCTGAAGCGGATGATGCTTATCTCCACCGTTTTCGGGACCGTTATCAGCATTGCGGGAATCGGGCTTTCCTATGTCCTTGACGCTCCTTCGGGGGCCACAATCATCCTGGTGCTGAGCTTTGTGTACGGGCTGGTGGCTTTCGGGATGGAGATGCTGGAAGGAAGGGGAGTCTTAAACTGACTGCCTTTTCACGGTGAATATTCCTGTATAATTATAATATTTTGGGTATATAACCAAAATATTATATAGAGTGAAATGCAAGACTTCTTTATACGTATTCAGTTTACTTAACATAACTTCCATAAACAAAGCCCCAGTATTAAACCCACAAAGGAAAAACAGTGCTCTAAGGCACAATAAGGAAAAACGGAGAATCTCGTCTTCAGGTTGGGAACTAACTCGACTTGTAAACGGACAAAATAGAAAAATATAAATACACATCCCCTACTGAGTCGCCAGCTAAAAACAGGTAGAATGCCGGACCTCTGTAGTAAAAAAACTATCAGTGCCACCTATTAAAACGAAAAAAAAGAAAAACAACCCCAGGGTGATAAAATGGACCGTGATACAACCCAGGATCAAAACATAGAAGAAAACGAACATTTCGAAGGTGAACGTCTGGACCTTCCGAACATTTGCCTTCCTGAAACAGACAACGTCTTACATTCGATTTTAAACTCCTTAAATCAGAACATTGCAGATTTTTATACTTTTATGAAATTCAATCATTATCTGTCCGAGGGCCACCTCAACGTTGAACTTCTAAAAAGAAGTATGAGCATTCACAGAGATTTTGCAGCCCTTTTTCTGCACACCAAAGAAGATCTGGTATTAATTTACCCGGATTTTATAGAAAAAACAGAAAAGCTGCTTTTCAAAGGAGGAGCAAGTTCCGATTGCATAAAACATACACAAAAGATGTGCAGAGCAATAAACGATTATAAAATAGCTTTACACAGGGACGGATTTTTGCCAGATCTTAGAAGGAATTTGCCATTAGCTGATATCTAATCAGCTTTTTTCATTTCTTTTCATTTCTT